>CASFAA010000187.1 GCA_949292505.1 uncultured Oscillospiraceae bacterium | reverse complement strand
AAACAGCACCTTGGCATGGCGGTTCCCGACGCCGAACACCACCTGCGTGCGTCCCTCCCGGAGCTGGCACTTCTCGCAGCACAGGCAGTTTTTCTCTAATTCCTCCCAGGACTGGTACATGAAATCGGTCTCCTTCCTTGTATGGGGAACGCCGCTTTCGCGCTGCGCTCCCGCCGAATCCGTTTCTATTATACCGGATTTTTTGGATTCCGTCGAGAAGACTTGAATTTTTTTTCCTCATGGAGTAAAATAGTAAAAAACCATGATTCTTCAGAGCGCTTTCGGAGGAGAAACCGGCGCTTGTACCGCCGGCTGCTTCTGTCTGACTGCGCAGGTTTCTTTCAATTAGAAAATGATAAGACAGGAGATGTGGGTAGTATGAACATTATGGTGGAAACCTCAGCGCGTCACATTCATTTAACCCAGGAGGATCTTGACACCCTGTTTGGGAAGGATTATCAGCTTACCCCGAAGAAGGACCTTTCGCAGCCCGGACAGTTCGCCTGCGCGGAAAAGGTGGAGGTTGTCGGCCCGAAGTCGTCGCTCAAGCTTTCAATCCTCGGCCCGGTTCGCCCCGAGACGCAGATTGAGCTCGCGAAGACGGACGCCCGCACCCTCGGCATCGACGCTCCGCTGCGTATGTCCGGCTGCCTGGAAGGAACCCCCGGCTGCAAGCTGATCGGACCCAAGGGTGAGGTTACGATCGATCACGGCGTGATCGTCGCGAAGCGCCATGCCCACTTCACGCCCGAGCAGGCCGTCGACTACGGTGTGACGGACGGCGAAGCCATCGGCATCAAGCTCAACTACGGCGAGCGCTCGCTCATTTTCGGCGACGTGATTGCCCGTGTCAGCCGTACCGCCGGTCTGGCTGTTCACATTGATACCGACGAGGCCAACGCCGCCGGTCTTCCCGGCACGGTGGACGGCGAGGTCGTCAAGCTCTGATTTCCATACCGCAATGGATAAGCGCCGGACAGGCGGGAGATTTTCCCGCTTGCCCGGCGCTTTTTCGCGCGGATTTTTGAAAGACTGCGTTACGCAAAGAGGCCGCGATCCTCGGCGTAGTACTGTGCCTGCGCCTGCCACATGGCGTGATACAGGCCGTCCCCATCCGCGACAAGCTCGTCATGGCTGCCGTGCTGGACGAGCCTTCCCTCATCGAACACGAGAATTTCGTCGCAGAAGCGGCAGGAGGAGAGGCGGTGGGAGATGAAGATGGCCGTCTTGTCGCCGACAAGCTCCCGGAAGCCGTTGTAGACCTCGTGCTCCGAGACGGGGTCGAGCGCCGCCGTCGGCTCGTCGAGCACAACGATGGGCGCGTCCTTGTACAGCGCGCGGGCGAGCGCGATCTTCTGCGCCTCGCCGCCGGAGACCTCCACGCCGTCCTCGTCAAGACTGCGGTAGAGCGGCGTATCAAGTCCCTTCTGCATCCGCCGCACGCGCTCTCCGAGACCCGCCTTTTGGAGGCAGTCTGTCACGCGGGCCGCGTCGTATGCTTCCGCCCCGGCCACGTTCTGCCCCAGAGAGAGGGCGAGGAGCTGGAAGTCCTGAAAGACGACGGAGAACTGGTGCAGGTATTCGTCGTAGTCGTAGCGGCGGACATCCTTCCCGCCGAGAAGCACCTCACCGGCGTCCGGGTCGTAGAGGCGGCACAGGAGCTTGACGAGCGTCGTCTTTCCGCTGCCGTTTCTCCCGACCACCGCAATCTTCTTCCCCGGCTCGATGCGCAGAGAGACGTCCGAGAGGGCGGGCGTGCTCGTCCCCGGATAGGAGTAGGAGACGCCGCGCAGCTCGATGACGCCGCGCGCCTCCTCCTTCCTGACCGGCTCGCCGCCGTTTTCCATCGTGTCGGGCAGGGAGAGCCAGTCGAAGGAGCTTTCCATCCTGCGCGCGTTCATCCGGATCTCGTTCCAGCTTTTGGAAAGCGTCTTGAGGCTTTCCGAAAACCGGTACACGGCCGCGGCGAACAGGACGACGGACCCCGCCGTCAGCGCGCCGTCGAGCGCCCGCAGGACGATGAAAAGGTACGCGCCGCCGAGGAGCAGGCCGGAGAGCGCGCCGTCGAGAATCCCGGCGCGGCAGTCCAGCCGGCTCTCCGCGGCAGCCATCCGGTTCTGCTCGCTTTCCCGCAGCGCGCGGCGGATCATCGGCTGCGCGCCGTAAATGCGGATGTCCTTTCCCTCCCGGTAGGTGACGCCGCGGTTCATCAGATAATTCGCGCGGCTCGTCTTCGCGTCGAAGCGGTTTTTAAGCTCCTCGCGCTTTCTGCCCATGCGCGCCTCCGAGCGGACGGAGCAGAAGACGGCCCCCGCGACGAGCGCGGCAAAGACGGGCGTCGACCAGTGCAGCCAGACGTTGCCCTGCGCGAACACAGGTAGCAGCAGCGCAAGCGCGCACACGGATCCGACGACGCCCGCGCAGCACCGCTGGAACTGGGGAATCATGAAATACGCGCCGCAGCCCCAGTTGTAGTCGTTCTCAATCTTCGAGCGGAGCGCCGCAGCCTCCGGCCCCTCTGCGTGCGCGTAATCCATTTTCATGTTCTTCTCGCAGAATTTCCACTCGACGAGATCGTTGCAGTATTCCGTGTGCGGCAGGCCGCAGCGGTTGAGCTTTCCCATCGCGGCATTCAGCAGGAAAAGCAGCGCCGCGCCCGTGAGGGCCAGAGCGGCCAGCTCGCCGAAGGCGCGGCCCGCCTCCAGCCCGTCGACAAAGAGGGAGGAGAGGAGGGAAGCGAGCAGCGGAATCAGCGCCTCCAGCGCGCCGAGGCCGAACGCCATCGCGAGCGACTGCGGCTCGCTTTTCCATATTTCGCCGAGGGAGCGCCGAAGGCTGCCCTTTGCGGGCCGTTCCCGGTTCGTTTTCATACCGCCGCCTCTTTCCTGTAATATTGGCTTTGCAGGTCGTACATCTCACGATAGTCGGCGCATCCGGCCATCAGCTCCTCGTGCGTCCCGCAGGCCTTCACCCGGCCGCCGTCGAGAAAGACAACCCTGTCGCAGAACAGCGTGCTGGCGAGCCGGTGAGAGATGTACACCGCTGTCTTCTCGCCGGAAAGCCCGTGGAACATCTCGTACGTCTCGCTCTCCGCGATGGGGTCGAGCGCCGCCGTCGGTTCGTCGAAGAACAGCAGCTGCGCGCCCTTGTAGAGAGCACGCGCCATCAGAAGGCGCTGCCGCTGACCGCCGGAAAAGCTGACGCCGCCCTCCTCGACGTTCGTCATCCCGGTGTCCATTCCCTTCGGGAGGCGGAAGACGGCGTCCCACAGGCCGGCCTGCCGCAGGCAGCGCTCCACGCGTGCGCGGTCGACGCGCTCGTCCGTCATCGCGACGTTCTCCGCCACGGTGAAGGGGAGGACGGTCGCCTCCTGAAACACGGAGGCGATGAGCGCATACAGATCCTCTTTGCGAAAGTTTGCAATGTCCGTGCCGCCCAGGAGGATGCGGCCCGATTCCGGCTTATAGAAGCCGCAGAGCAGCTTGATGAGCGTCGTCTTTCCCGCGCCGTTGAGGCCGACCAGCGCGATTTTCTCCCCGGCCCGGATGGTCAGGCTGAAATGATCGAGCACGCGGTTTTTGCCTCCGTACGAAAAGCAGACGTCCTCAAACGCGATGGAGAGGGGGACGTCCCGCGCGGGCGGCGCAGCGGGCGCTTCCGGCTCCGGCTCGTCCGCCGCGTCGAGGAACGCGCGCATCCGGTCGAGCGGCGGCACGGCCTGCATCACCTGTCCCACGCTGTTGGAAATCTGCGTGACGAGCGACGAGAAGGAGGCCACCGCCCCGCAGGCGAGCACAAATTCCCCCACGGTGATCCTGCCCGAGGACGCGAGGTACAGGAACCAGACGTACGCCGTGCCGTCGCGCAGCAGGGTGGTCGCCGCCTCGGAGAAGGAGGCGTCGAAAAAGCGGCGCTGCACGTCCCGGCGCAGCTGAAAATGCGCGTTGTTGTAGTGCTCGAAGCACGCGCGGATCCAGCCGCCAAGCTCATAGAGGCGGATGTCCTTGCCGTATTTCATGTCGGAGGCGGCGTTTTCCATGTACCCGCGCCGCTTCTGCAGGCGGCTGCGCTCCTGTATGCGGCTGACCTCATACTTTTGCGCGCGCCGCAGCATGAAAAAGTTGACGGAGGAAAGGACGAGAATCAGCAGGAGCATCCACGGCGTCACCGAGAAAATCACGCTTCCGTACAGGACGACGCTGATGACGGCGCTGCCGAGCAGCACGATCCCCTCGGAGAGCAGCGTCGTCGCCGACCACGGTCCCCAGTTGACGCTCATTAGCCGCGCCTGCTCATATTTCTCCTGCCATTCGGGGCTTTCGGCGTGCTCGTAGTCGCAGTCAAGCGTCTTGCAGAACAGCCGGACGCGGTAATAGCTGCGCACGCAGTCGAGCCGCCTCGTCTTGCCGCGGGAGGCCATTCCGCCGAGTCCCTGCGAAACCAGCAGAACGGCGGTCAGCACGGCGAGCGTCATCGCGGCGCTTTCCGCTCCGGCGCGGTTCGTCACGAGCTCCACGCCCGCCTTGGGCAGATAGAGAGCCGCGAACGGCGTCACGACGGTGCAGACCGTCTCAATCAGCATGAGCGCCATCAGCTTCCGGTCGCTTTCCCAGATGCCTCTGAGCAGATACCGCACATGGTTCGCGGGGGAGAAGCCCTCGCGCCGTTGATGGGATTTTTGTTTCATCGGTCTCCCTCCCGTTTGGAGAAGTCCGCCTTTTCCGGCAGGCCGAGCGCGGCGAGCGCCTCGTTGAGGGCGCGCAGCCCCGCCTCGTCCACGCCGTCCCACGCGAGCAGCTCCCGGCGGCTGAAGCAGCTCAGCTTCCCGACGAAGCGCAGCCCGTGCTGCCGGAACGCGGCGAGCGTCGCCTCCGGGAGCTTTTCGGCCAGCGCCTCCACCGGCAGAAGACGCGCGGGCTCCTTCGGCGGGAATTCCCGGTCGAATTCCTTGACCTCCTCCTGCGTCACCTCATAGGAGGGCGACTCATAGAATTTTCCGGTGATGCCGTCGAGCGCTCCGGGGAACAGCTCGAGCGCCATCATCGCGTCGGGACTCGACCCGTCGGGAGCCGTGAGGCCGAACTCCGACGCCGGACGGAAGCCGAAGCGCGGATAATAGTCCGGGTGGCCGAAGATGACGACGGCCCGGTACCCGAGACGCGCGGCCTCGCGCACGGAATGGCGCAGCAGCGCCCCGCCGACGCCGTGCCGCTGAAATTCCGGCAGGACGCTCAGCGGCCCGAAGCCGAGAATTTCCGTCTCCCGCCCGTCGGGCGAGAGAATTTTCGCCTTCGCGTAAAGGATGTGCCCGACGAGCCTCCCGTCCGCCTCCGCGGCGAGATCCAGCTCCGGCACACAATCGGGGGACGTCCGCAGCCTGCGCACGATCAGGTGCTCGCCGCTGCAGGTGGGGTTTCCCATGACGCCCCAGAACGCTTCGCGCGTCAGTGCCTCGACATCGCGATAGTCTTTTGGCGTTTCTTTTCTGATGATCAAATTCATTTTTTCCAACCTCCTTGCTCAAGCCGGCGAATTTGTTTTGCAATACTCTTATTCCTCTGCTGTTTTTCGCGCCGGTACGCGCTCTGATCCTCGCTGTACTGCGCCTCGCGCTGGAGGCTCCGGTAGCTTTCCCACCGCTCGCGGGAGAGCGCGCCGCTCTCAAGCGCCGCACGGACGGCGCAGCCGGGCTCAGAGCCGTGGCTGCAGTCGCGGAAGCGGCACTGGCCGAGCAGCGCTTCCACGTCCGCGAACGTTTCGCCGAGGCCGGTCGAGACGTCCCACATCCCGAGGGCGCGCATTCCGGGCGTGTCAATGACCATCGCGCCATTCGGGAGCAGGAGCAGCTGCCGGTGGGTGGTCGTGTGGCGGCCTCTGTCGTCGTCCTCGCGGATCACGCCCGTCGTCATGAGTTCCTCGCCCGCCAGCGCGTTGACGAGACTCGATTTCCCGACGCCGGAGGAGCCGAGAAAGACGGCTGTCACGCCCGGGCGCAGCAGGTCTGAGACCGCGCCGAGTCCTTCGCCTGTCTTCGCGCTGACCGTGAAGACGGGCACGCCGACCGCCGTCTCCTCCGCGAGGCGCACGGCCCGCGCGCGGTCCCCGGCGAGGTCGGCCTTCGTGAGCACGACGGCGGGGGAGGCTCCCGACTGCCACGCCAGCGTCAGATACCGCTCGAGGCGGCGGATGTTGAAGTCGCGGTTGAGCGACTGCAAAAGCAGGACGACGTCAAAGTTCGCGGCGACGGCCTGCTCGCCGCCGTTCGGATCCGGGTCGTGCCGCGAGAAGAAGCTTCTGCGCGGCAGCGTGCGGAGAATCTGGCTGTCGCCGCCCGGCACGGGGCGCACGAGGACGAAATCCCCCACAGTCGGGAATTCCTGCCCCTCCACATAGTATTCTCTGGTCTTGAGTCTTCCGAAGCCCTCGCCGTCCTCAGAGACGAGCGCGAACCGCTCCCGGTGCACCGCGGTGATCCGGGCGGGGAGTCCCTGCGCATCCTTCGGCAGGAGCGCGGGAGAAAAGCCGTATTGTTCCAAAAGCAATGCTGTATTCCTCCGTATTTCTGTTTTTCTGATAGTCATTTCCGTTCGTTTTCATAGCACATCGCTCCTTTCCAAAAATCGGCGGGGAAAAATGGGCGCAAAAATGCCGCGGAAAGCAACCCTCACCGGAGTTGCTTTTCCGCGGCGGAAAAGCGGCGTCCCCTGGCAGGTACGCCGCAGGCCGTTCGGCAGCGAATCACGAAAGGTTACCTTCTCACGGCACAGCAAAGCTCAAGGCTCTCGCCCCGCGTTTCCTGCGCCCGATGTTCTGTTTTAAGCGCCGATCCTCTTTTTCATGGCAGTCATATTGACAGAACCCCTTTCTGTGTCCGCAAAATGCGGAGAATTCCTGCTCATTGTAGCACAGGAAAAAGCAAAATGCAATCCCTGGAATATTGGCATGGAAAAGAACCCTTCGCGAGGAACCTCTGCTCATGCTTCCTCTTGAGGCAAACCGAGAAGGATCGTCCTGATATTCTCGTTGATGTCATTTTCTCCGATCCTCCGGGTGATCAGCGGCTGAATGACCTCCCGGCACTCCCGATGATGCGGCAGCTCCGCGGCCAGTGCCGTCGCCCGCCTTTCCTGCCCGCTTTTCAGATACAGAAAGCAGAGAACAGCGCGCATGGTTGCCTTCTGCTTCTCGTTTTGGGAGAGAGGAAGCCCGCGTTCCATCCAGTCGATGGATTCCTCTGTTTTCCCCTGAAGCGCAAGGACGCCCGCAAGTCCGAGCATCATGCCGGGCTTGTTCGGATAGATGAGCAGCGCGCGGCGGTACACCTGCTCGGCTTCCGCATACTCGCCGCGCCGCTGCAGCTCGTTTGCTTTTTCATGAATGCGCCAGCGGGTTTCCTTTGCGCGAATCATATCCATGCCGATGAGCAGGTCGATGCTGGTTTCAAGAACGTTTGCGAGTGCAGGAAGCAGCGTAATGTCAGGGTAGCTTTCTCCCGTTTCCCTTAGTTAAGGCAACACCGCACAAAGAAAAAATATGATATAATAATACTATGGATAAGCAGATGAGTCTGTCGGGCCTGAGCGATGAATTGAGCCAGGTGCGGACAAAGAAGAAAGAATTTCTGAGTCAGATAGAGCGCAACGTGCCGTGGGGAGAGTGGATCGAACTGATCCGGCCGCACTATTACAAAGGAGAGCGCGGCAATAAGCCCTACGATCTAGAACGGATGCTGCGGATTTATCTGGTTCAAAACCTG
>CASFAA010000186.1 GCA_949292505.1 uncultured Oscillospiraceae bacterium | reverse complement strand
GCCGTTCAAAGGCGCGCAGCAGGGCTGCGGCCTGCCGGCGGCCAAGCCGTCCGGCTGCGAGAGACGGGCTCGTCCGCCCGTCGAGACGCCGGGCGAAACGCGCCTCCTCCTCGCTGAAGCAAAAACGCCTCTCCGTGAGCGCATCCGTGACGAGATACGTCCCGTCCGGCCTGCGCGTGAAGACGGCCCAGTTGACAAACATCGGATACCGCATGGCTGCTCCTCCTCCCGCCGCACTCTGTGCGCGGCGTTTCTTCTATCATACCACGCTGCGCGCCCCCGCCTTTTTATTCCGCCGTGTTTCCGGAAAGGCACTCTCCTAAAAAACCGCTGTTCCGAAATCTGATAGAGTAGAATCACATCAAACAACGAGGAGGAAACAGAAATGAAGGAACACGGCATGACTCCCGATACGGAAAAGGAGAGAGAGGAAATCATGAACGAGCTGACCAGAATGATGTACGCCGAACTCGAAAACGCGGATCAGGACGGGGAAAGCTCCGATCCGGGCGAGAAGGCGGAGGATTCCTCCGATAAGCAGGAAATGGAAAGCTTTCTCGATTTTCTTTCCCGCATGGCCTCCGGCGAGGAGGACGGGGAGGACGATGACGACAAGGAGGAAAACGATGACGACGGCTTCGTCTTTGGCGACGATGAGCAGCCGGAGCGTGAGATGGATGCCGACGACTACCATAACCGCGCGGTCGATTATGCCCGGGAGCACCGCTTCGCGAAAGCGGTGCAGATCTGCGAAGAGGGGCTTTTCACCTACCCCGACAACGTCGATTTGCTCGCCGACGCCGTCAAATACTGCGCCGAAAACGGCGACAAGCCCCGCGCGCAGAAGCACTATGAAAAGCTCTGCGCCGTCATTCCGCGCTCGCGCTTTAACTGGCGCGCGTTCACCTTCTCCCTCGACTACCTGATGCTCGACGCCGCGAAGAACGAGGCGGAATGCCGCTCGCTCCTCGAGGACTACGCGAAGGTGCTGCCCTTTGAGGAGAAGCGCTTCGTCGCCGCCTCCGAGCTCGAGACCGCCCTCGGCAACCACGAGCGCTCCCTGGAGATTCTGGCTGAGGCCGTGAGCACGCTGAAAAACGCGAGCCAGTGCAGTCTGCGCCTCGCGGATATGCAGCTCGAGCGCGGCGAATTCGAGGAAGCCCTCCGCACCGCGGATTACGGCATCATCGTCTCGGCACAGGTGCAGCCGTCCATCAACGTTCCGTACCTCTATCTCGTGCGCACGCTCGCCGCGGACGCTCTGCTCCGCCTGAGAAAGGACGAGATCGACAGGGATGAGATCGACGCGCTCCGCGAGACGTACAAGAAGCTTCTCGACATCTTCCCCACCCTGCGGCCGTACCGCTACACCATCAACAACCGCTTGAAGCTGCTCGATCTGTTCGAGCTGATGATCGCGTAACGAAAAAAAGGAGGTAAGCGCATGAAACCGCTCAGCAGAGAAAAGAGAATGATTTTGGAGCTTCCCGACGAGGAAGTCAGCAGGCTTCTGCGCCTCGCCTCCCCGAAGGCTCAGGGGGCCGCCGTCCCCGCGGAAGAGGAACAGAAAAAGGCAAAGAGCGGCTTTGCTCAGCTCAACGCGCTCGTCGGCCTTGCGGAAAGCAAGGAGCAGATCCGCCGGATTGCCGCCTTCCACGCCCTGCGCCGCTTCGCAGCCTCGCAGGGAAGAAAGCTGCGCAGCGTCTCGTACCATATGTGCTTCACGGGCAATCCCGGCACGGCCAAGACGACGGCGGCGCGCATCTTCGCGAAGATTCTGCGCGAG
>CASFAA010000185.1 GCA_949292505.1 uncultured Oscillospiraceae bacterium | reverse complement strand
TTGCGCTGGCGCTGCGTTCGCTCGAAGTCGTCGCCGATGGCGCGGATGCGGGCGTAATAGCGCGCCTGCGCGCCGGAGAGGGTGAAGGTACCCGCCGAGAGGTTCCAGCGCGGGTCGCCGGAATTCTGGTTGATGAGGTTGGCCTCCTCCTGGGTGAGGGTGATTTCCACGCCGCCCATCGCGTCGATGATCTCGTTGAAGGCCGAGAAGTCGACGACGACCCAGCGGTCGATGTCGATGCCGAAGTTCGCCTCAATCGTCGAGACGAGCAGCGACGGCCCGTCGAGGAAGTAGGCGGTGTTGATGCGGTTGGAGCTGTAGCCGGGGATCGCGACGTACATATCGCGCATGAAGCTCGTCACCTTGAGCTGCTCGTGGCGCGTGTCGATCGTGATGAGCATCATGCTGTCGGTGCGGCCGGGGTCGTTCGGCTGGTAGTCGTCGACGCCCATGACGAGGATGTTCGCGATCATGTCGTCATGCCACAGGCCGCCGACCTTTTTGAGGCCCTCGCTGTCGGGAAGGCTGATGTCGGTATCGGCCGTATCGCCCTCGCCGTCCTCGGGGGAGGAGACGTCCTCCCCGACGGGATCGGCGCTCGTCTGCTGGAAAGGGTTGTCGCCGCCGGTCGACTCGTCGACGACGGTGTTGATCCGTCCGAGCAGAGACTCGGCGTAGACCATCGTGACGCCCGCCACGAGGAAAATCAGGCTCACGACGAGAATGGCGGCGTTGCGCGCGATCGCCTTTTTCGTCTGGCGCGGGCGCGTCTTTAAATGGCGCTGGTTCTTCTCTTCAAGACTCGGTTTCATCGCAATCAGGATCCTTTCCTTCATTGTTTTCCTGGTCGGTATCGGGAGCGCCCTCGAGCTCGTCGAGCGTCAGGGCGTAGGAGGGCAGAAATTCCTTGAGAAAGCAGTCCGCCTCCGGCAGCTCCAGCGCCTCGACGGCGCGGCGGAGCGTCTGCTCGGCGCGGGCGAAGTCCGTGTTCCCCGCGCGGCGCTCCTCGACGCACTTGATGAGGGCGGAGAGCTTGTCCGCCGCCTTGACGATGCGGCGAAGCTCCTCCCCGTCCTCGCCGCCCTCCTCGAGCAGGGGGCGGTACGCGGGGCGCAGATCGGGCGGAAGCATCGAGAGCAGCCGCTCCCTCGCGTGCGCCTCGACCGCGGCGTACGACGTCCGCAGGACGGGATTGTCGTATTTGACGGGCGTCGGCAGATCTCCGGTGAAGATCTCGGACGCGTCGTGGAACAGAGCGAGCGCCGCGGCCCGCTCCGGCGAGACGTGCCCGCCGAACCGCTCGTTGCGCAGCACGGCGAGCGCGTGGGCGAGGACGGCCGTCTCAAAGCTGTGCTCGCAGAGGTTCTCCTCGCGGGTGGAGCGCATCAGCCCCCAGCGGCGGATGTGCTTCATGCGCGAGAGCACGGCGAAAAAATGGCGCAGGACGTCCCCCTCCCTTCCGGTGCGGTCATACTCCTTCTTATCATAAGGGAAAACGGGCGGTTTTTCAAGTTTCGTCACAGTAATTTAACTTTTTCTTTGGCGGAGACTGTGCTATAATGGAGGCGATTCCCCACTCTGTCCAAAAGACGCGCGAAACGGGGAAAAGGTTTCGGCGCG
>CASFAA010000184.1 GCA_949292505.1 uncultured Oscillospiraceae bacterium | reverse complement strand
TTGACTTCACATCGTGTTCCTTGCCTCTGAAAACATTGATTTTACTGGACTTGCTCATGTTTTCTTATTAGGAGGCAAGTCACGGCAGTCCTTTTTTCAATACAGTTTCTGAATAAAATTCTCAATGCCTGCTTCGTCAATGGGATTGACGCCGTTTCGCGTTGTGAACAGGCACAGGTTCTCAACATGACGGATTCCCTCGCCAGGCTCAACAAAATAGATGGGGCTGAAGGAGTCAAGCTCTGCAAACTCTCCTGTCACGCGGGTGCGGAACGAGCAGTCATGGTTTGGATAACCGGCGGCTTCGTCGTGCACATAGCGCTTGACAAGCGTTGTGTCCGGCAGGACATATGCCGCCCAGCCCAGAATGTTGTTAACGCCGAGGGTAAGCTCTCTTCCGATTTCCGGATCCTGCCGGACAGTCAGGTACCGTTCTCCGGCAAAGAGGCGCGGATCAGAGACCAGCGTTCCCGGCCAGAGAGCAAGAATACGGTTCGGCTCGAGCGATCCGCTCTCGCCGAAGGACTGCGGCACAATCTCTACGCCGCCTTCGCGCAGGGAGGTCGAGGCCCAGACGGCGAGCTTCTTCCGTTCGCGGGAGGTATTCTTGATGCTGTGCACCACCATGATGTCGGAAGCGCCGTCTCCGATGTGGATGTCTGTACTCAGCTTGAGGCCGTCGCTCTTTTCACGCGGCGAGATGAGGGAGACGCCGTCCGGACGCGTCGTATACAGAACGGCGCTGTTGTCGGGGAAAAAGCTCTCCGGCATCCGAATCGGCGCGACGGAGCCGAGATGACCGCCGCGGCGGAAGAAAACGGCTCCGGTGCCGTAGTGCTCGTCCATCTCAGGGCCGGAAACCGTCAGGGAGCGCGCACGATCCTCATAGAACACGTTGCGGCCTCCTGCAAGCCGGAACGAAACGATACGCGGGCCGTAATCGATGGAGACGATTGTCTCAATGATATCATTGGAGAGACGCAGACAGTTTCCCCAGGCGTCGTAGTACACTTCCTTGATCTCGATGGACAAGCAAACATTCCTCCAGGCTAAGGGGATAAAGGCAAAGCCGCTTACGTGCGAAGCCGCACGACGCCATGCGACAGGTTTGTCCCGCATGGGAGCGGGGCAGGGAGAAACAACGCGTGCAGATTGCTGCCTTTTCCCTCCAATTCAACCATAACGCGCCCCCTTTTGTCAAGGTGCAAAAGATCCGAGGAATGGCTCAAAACCGGCAGGTTTCCTGTTCTTTTTGCCTCTCTGAGGAAGAAAAGACCTCGGTCGGTGAAGCCGAGGACGCGCAGATAGGGCGGAAGCCCCCGCCCGTCCTCTGCCGTGAGCCCGAGAAAGGCGGAAAACACAATCCGCCGCAGCCGTGCCAGCGGGTAGCGCTTTGTCTTGACGAGGGAATAATACTCTTCCAGCGACCCTGCGGCACGGGCGGCGGCGAAAAGCCGATGTTCGAGTCCCTCGCTCACGTCCGGCAGGGAGGCGAAATCGTCCCGCTCCATAACCCGCAGACGGGCGAGAATCGCCCGTTCCATGCGGGAGATGTCGGCGGGGCACGCGCCGCGGCCGATCGCGCGCCGAAGGACGGCGGCGGCTTCCTGCGGGACGAAGGGCTCCCAGTTTCCGCCACAGCGCACGAGGCGGCGGATAGCTGTCGCGCTCGCGAATTCGCCGTCCGGTATGACGTCGTGGTGTCCCGCGCCCACTCTTTGGAAGGGGAAGGGCTCGAGCCGCACGCCGAGCGTTTGCGCTGCCTTGAGATACTCGACGCCGAGCGTGTCGTTCGGCGTTCTGAGCAGGGAAGCGGCCTCCTCTCCCGCAAGGGCGCGCACAGCTGTCTCCCTTGCGCGTGCGAAGGATACGCCCGTCTGAAGCTCTTGCTTCAGTTTTTGGGAGAACTCCGGCGAGAGGAGGAGTGACGCCGTGCGGGCGAGCGTTTCCGCGCTGCCGCTCTCGCTGCCGAAGCACAGGCGCGTGCAGCCGATCTGTGCGAGGAGAAAGACGCCGCCGAGCGCGAAGCGCTCCGCCCCGGCCATTGCCCAGGGAAGCGGAAGTTCGAAAACGGCGTCCGCCCCGCAGCGAAGCGCCATCTCCGCCCTGTCCCATTTGGAGACGAGCGCCGGCGCGCCCCGCTGGACAAAATCTCCGCTCATCACAACAGCAACGTATTCCGCGCCGCTCGCCCGTGCAGAACGGATCAGCGCTTCATGGCCGCGGTGAAAGGGGTTGAACTCCGCCACGATGCCCGCCGCACTGCTGACAAGCCCCAATCCTGCCGCCTCCTTTCGTGGATTCTGCCGGAAAGTCAGAGCAAATCTTGAATTTCCCGGCAGTTTGTACTATACTTAACTATAGCTATTATATGGGATCACGCGGCAGACCGCAAGCTCCGTTTCCGGAAAGCCTGCGGCGTGCGGCAAGTATTGAATTCCGGGGCAGCGCCAGACGGCCTGCCCTGAAAAAATGCAGGAGGATTACAATGAAGATTTTGGTTATCAACGCCGGCAGCTCCTCGCTCAAGTATCAGCTCATCGATATGGACACCGAGAAGTGGATCGCCAAAGGCAACTGCGAGAGAATCGGCCAGGAGGACGGCATTTTCAGCCACAAGACGTTTGATGATCGCAAGCTGAACAAAAAGGTCGAAATGAAGAATCACACCGACGCCTTCCAGATGGTGACGGCAGCCCTGACGGATTCCCAGGCCGGCGTGATCAAGAATCTGAAGGAGGTTTCCGCCATCGGCCACCGCGTTGCTCAGGGCGGCTCCATTTTCCACAAGTCCGTGCGTGTGACCGAGAAGGTTCTCAAGGACATCGAGAGCCTGATTCCGCTCGCTCCCCTGCACAACGGCCCGGAGCTCGATGGTATCCGCGCCTGCCAGGAGGTATTCGGTCTGGACATCCCTCAGTGCGTCGTTTTCGACACCTCCTTCCACGCCACCATGCCCCCGAAGGCGTATATGTACGCGATTCCGTATGAGTATTACGAGAAGTACAAGATCCGCCGCTACGGCTTCCACGGTACCTCCCACCGCTATGTGAGCAAGCACTGCGCGCACTTGATGAATCAGCCGCTCGAGGATCTCAAGATGATCACCTGCCACATTGGCAACGGTTCCTCCATCGCCGCGATCCGCAGCGGAAAGGTCATTGACACCACGATGGGCCTCACGCCCCTTGACGGCTTTATGATGGGCACGAGAAGCGGCTCTCTCGATCCGTCCATCGTCACCTTCCTTATGGAGAAGGAGAACCTCAGCCCGAGCGAGATGAACGATATCCTCAACAAGAAGTCGGGTATGTACGGCATCTGCGGCCACAGCGACGACCGTGACGTCACGCTCGCCGAGGCGGACGGCGATCCCAGGGCTTCCCTTACGCATGAGATGCTCACTTACCAGATTGCAAAGTATATCGGTTCGTACATTACCGCGCTCGGCGGCCTCGACTGCCTCGTCTTTACCGCCGGTCTCGGCGAGAACCAGGCATATCTTCGCCGCGACGTCTGCGCATATCTCAAGTATATGGGCATTAAGCTGGACAGCAGGCTGAATGAGACGACGAAGGGCGGCAAGGAGGGCAAGATCTCCTCGGAGGACTCCTCTGTCCCGGTGTGGATCATCAGCACCAATGAGGAGCTGATTATTGCCCGCGATACGAAACAGATCGTCGAGCAGTTCCAATACGCTTCCACCGAGGATAAGACGGTCGTCGACCTCGAGGACATCTGATTGTCCGCAATCTGAGCGGCCATTTTCCCAAAGCAGTCAAAAAACGGCGCGTCCCATACGGGGCGCGCCGTTTTTTGACGCCGGCTGATATCAGAGAATAACCTCATGCCCTGTCCGCGCGGACTCGTAGACCGCGTCGAGAATGCGCATGATCTGCACGCCATCTTCGGCGGGCGAGCGGCAGGGGGCGCCGTTTGCGAAGCAGTCGACAAAGTGGTCGACCTCTGCCTGGAATTCGTCGGTAAAGGATTCCGGAGGAGAGACAGGCGTGACGTTCGTCATATACCCGTCAAGTTCGCTGTAAAGCTCAAGCTCCGGAGCGAGCTTTGCCCCTCCCTTCGTTCCAAAGAGCTGCACGCTGCCGGTGTCCTCCTTGAGGTTCAGCGAGAACGCGGCCTCCACCTGCAGGACGGCGCCGTTCTCGAAGCGGATCATCGCGCTCGCAAGATCCTCGACGTCGCAGACGTCGTCCGGGCCGGCAGAGGTGGAGACGTACGCCTTCGGCGTCACGATGCCGGGGCGGTCGAGGAGCTTCTGGAACGTTGCGCCGTAGACGGAGACGGGACGCGGGTTGCCCATCAGGTAGCGGGTCAGGTCGATGACGTGCACGCCGAGGTCGATGAGAGGCCCGCCTGCGGAGCGCGACTTGTCGCCAAACCAGCCGCCGGGGTTTCCGTTGCGGCGCAGGTAGGTTGCCTTCGCGTAATACAGCTCGCCGAAGAAATCCTCCTGGACGAGCCTGCGCAGCAGCGCGGAGCCCTTCTCGTACCGGCGGACGAAGCCCACCATCAGGAGCTTCCCGGCGCGGCGGGCGGCCTCGAGCATTGCCTGCGCCTCCTCCGCGTCCTTCGCCATCGGCTTTTCGCACAGGACGTGTTTGCCCGCGTTGAGCGCCGCGATTGCGCAGGGAGCGTGCGCGGCGTTCCAGGTGCAGACGCTCACGGCGTCAAGCTCCGGCAGGGCGCGCAGCATGTCGTCTTTGTCCGTAAACAGGCGGCAGACGCCGTACTTTTCTCCCATTTCGCGCAGTCGTTTTTCATTGATGTCGCAGAAAGCATACAGCTCCACATTGGGGTTGCGCAGATAGGATTGGATGTGCATTTCCGAAATTCCGCCGACGCCGATGACGGCAATCTTCCATTTTTTCATGATGAAATCCCCCGTTTTCTGTGGTATGATAGCAAAAAGGGCTGTCAAATCCGTGCTTTGAGATAGTCCACCGCTTTCGCGATATCGGCCTCCGGGTTTTGGCCGACCTCCCGCTCGATCGTCAGAAAGCCGTGGTAGCCGATGTTCTCGAGCGCCGCGAGGTATTCCGTCCAGCGGACGCTGCCCTCGCCGAGCGGCACCTCGCGGAAGGCGATTTCGTCCCCGCCGCCGCTTGGATGCTCCCCGCCGTAGACGAAGGCCGGGCCGCGGTACCGCAGCATGACGCCGTCCTTCGCGTGCGTGTGGACGATGTACGGGGCGAGCGTGCGCACCGCCGTGACGAGATCCTCACCCGTCACCATCGCGATGTTCGCCGGGTCGAAGTTGACGGCCACGCCCGTTGAATGGAGGCTGTCGAGGAATTGCCGGAGCGTCAGGGAAATATCGGGACCCGTCTCAATCGCGAAGTGCGCGTCCATTGCGTCTGCGTACCGCGCGAGCTCCCCACATGCCTCCTGCATGATCTGGTAGCGTTCCGTTTTCTCGTCGAGCGGAATCAGGCCGATGTGTGTTGTGACAACGCTTGTGCCGAGCTCCTGCGCGAGGTCAAGAATGCGCTTTGATCGCTCAATGAGATCGCCGTTCTGCTCCCGGCAGCCGAAGTCGCGGCCGAGGTCGCCGCACAGTGCCGAAATGGAGAGTCCGCAATCCGCCGCGAGCGCGCGAAACGCGCGGCGCTTTCCTGCATCCATATTTTCCGGCGCGAGCTCCCCTCTTGTCGCGTAGATCTGCACGCCTTCCGCGCCGAGCGCCGCGGCGCGCCGCATGGCGTCCTGCGGCGGCAGGCGGAACGAGTCAAGCAAAACGCCGATGGAAAACCGCTTCATACCATACTCCTCCTGTCCTGATGTTCTACTCTCTATTGTACAGATATTTTGAAAAAAGGAAAGTCTTTTTTGCGCGGGAAAATGAGAGGAGAAGGGCGGCAATTCGGAGGCGCTGCATAAGGATTCTTGACGCGTTGGCGCAGATTCTCTATAATAGAGACGGAACCGACGGCGGGAAGTGCGCCTGACGCACCGTCTCCGCCGCCGGGCAGCCTTCACCGGAAACCGATGCCGGATCCGTCCGGCGGAAAGGAGCCGCTATGGAACTGCATTTTCTGGGAGCCGCCCATGAGGTGACAGGAAGCTGTCACTATCTCAAGGCCTGCGGCCTGCACATTCTGATCGACTGCGGCATGAAGCAGGGGCCGGAC
>CASFAA010000183.1 GCA_949292505.1 uncultured Oscillospiraceae bacterium | reverse complement strand
GAGCATCTCCTTCCAGGTATACCGGTGAACAGCGCCGACGCACGCGGCCGCAATGCACGCGAGCAGCAGCGGGATATGGGGGCTGCTTCCGAGCCCCGCCGTCATCGAGACGACGAGAACGAGGAGCAGGACAAAGACGGCCGCCGCCGTCCAGAAGCCGACGGGGCGGGCGCGTCCCTCCGCAGTTTTCAATCGTAACACCTCCCGGGATGAGTAAAAAGGAAAGCGGCCGCGTCCGCCTCGGGGAAAGTCGTCGGCAGCCGCGGCCGCGAGAGAAAAAGCCCTCTCAGGAGCCGAGCAGATCGATTACATGGCGCGGGCAGACCTCGGCGCACTTGCCGCAGCCGGTGCACTTCTCCGGGTCAACCTCCGCGTGGAAGTTCTTCACATGGATGGCGTCCGCCTCGCACGTCTTCTCACACTTCATGCAGCCGATGCAGCCGATCTTGCAGACCTTGTTCGTCTGCGGACCCTTGTCGCAGCTGCTGCAGCGCACGACCGCCTGCGGGCGGTAGGGGACGAGCTCGATCAGATGCTTCGGGCACGCCGCGACGCACATGGAGCAGCCCCTGCAGCGCGCCGGGTCGACGTGCGCGACGCCATTGCAGATTTCAATCGCGCCGTACTGGCACGCCTTTACGCAGTCGCCGAGCCCCATGCAGCCGTACTGGCAGCTCGCGGGGCCGCCCGCAAGGAGGACGGCGGCGGAGCACCCGGCAATGCCTGCGTACTCCATCTTGTTCTCCGTGTAGTCGGCGCTGCCGGAGCAGCGCACCACCGCGACCTTCTTCTCGACGCTGACGCCGCCGAGGCCGAGGAACTCGGAGATCTCCGCAGCGACGTCCGCGCCGCCGGGGGAGCACAGGCCGGGCTTCGCCTCGCCCTTCGCGAGGGCGGCGGCGTAGCCGGAGCAGCCCGAGAAGCCGCACGCGCCGCAGTTCGCGCCGGGCAGCATTTCCGTAATCTTTTCCGCCTTTTCGTCCTTCGGCACGGCCATCACCGCCGAGGCTATGGCGAGGCCGAGTCCGGCGAGCAGGCCGATTCCCGCCACAATCAGGACGGGAAACAGAATCTCATACATGGCGTTTCCTCCTCTCAGCCCAGCAGGCCGTCGACGAGACCCTGGAAGCCGAGGAAGGACACGGACACCAGGGAGGCGGCGATCAGCGTGATCGGCAGGCCGCGCAGGCACTTCGGAATGTCGCACGTCTCAAGACGCTCGCGCACGCCGGCGAACAGCACCATCGCGACGAGGAAGCCGATGCCGGAGCCGAAGGCGTTGACGATGGCCTGCAGGAAGCCGTACGTCTCCGGAGAGGCCGCGTGGTTGTCGATGACGAGCATCGTCACGCCGAGGACGGCGCAGTTCGTCGTGATGAGCGGCAGGTAAATGCCGAGGGCGTTGTACAGCGGCGGCATATAGCGCTTGAGGAAAATCTCAATGAGCTGCACAAGCGCCGCGATGATCAGGATGAAGACGATCGTCTCGAGATACTCGAGCTCGTTCGGGACGAGCAGGCCGTAATAAATCGGCCAGGTGACGGCAGTCGCGATGACCATGACGAGCGTCACCGCCATGCTCATGCTTGCCGCCGTGTTCAGCTTTTTCGACACGCCGAGGAACGGGCAGATGCCGAGGAATTTGCTGAGAATGTAGTTTTCGGTCAGAATGGCCGCCAGAAAGATGGAGACCAGACCCTTGATGGTTTCGCCGTTCATTTCTCAGTGCCCTCCTTTGCCTGAAGCCTGGAGCAGCCGCCGGCCAGCGGGCAGCCCTTGCAGCCGATCTCCTCCGGCGCCTTGCCCTCGCCCGAGAGCTTGTTCGCGAGCGCGATGAGCAGGCCGAAGACGAAGAAGCCTCCGGGAGGCAGGATGAAGATAAGGATCGGGTCCATGAAGTTCGCCGTGACCGCCACCCCGAAGATGGTCCCCGCGCCGAGCAGCTCGCGGATGATGCCCATGAGCAGCAGCGTCGCCGTGAAGCCCACGCCCATGCCGAGACCGTCGATGATGGACGGCAGGACGGGATTCTTGTTCGCGAACATCTCCGCGCGGCCGAGGATGATGCAGTTGACGACGATCAGCGGCAGATAAATGCCGAGCGCCTTGTCAAGGTCGGGGGAGTAGGCCTTGATGAACATCTGGACAATCGTGACGAAGCCCGCGATGATTGTGATGTACGAGGGGATGCGCACCTTGTCGGGGATGACCCTGCGCAGCAGCGAGATGACCGCGTTGGAGCAGACGAGCACGAAGGTCGTCGCGAGCCCCATGCCGATCGCGTTGCTCGCCGCCGTGCTGACGGCCAGCGTCGCGCAGGTGCCGAGGACGAGGCGCAGAACGGGGTTTTCCTTGATGATGCCCTTCGTGAATTCCTGAAGGAGCGTCTTTTTCTGTTTCGCCATCGGTTACTGAGCCTCCTTTATCGCATAGTACTGCGCAATCGCGTCGTTGACGGCGTTCGTCACCGCGGTGGACGTGATCGTCGCGCCCGTCATGGCGCTGATCTCCGTGTCGCCCGGCGTGCCGTTCTTGATCACGGTGAAGCCGTCATACGGAGCCGCCTTCCTGTACTGGTCGCGGAAGCTCTCCTTCTCGGCGTTCATGCCGAGGCCGGGCGTGTCGGAGATGGAGAGCAGGGAGACGCCCGTCACCGTCCCGTCCGTGGAAATGCCCGTCATAACCTTGATTTCGCCGCCGTAGCTGCTCGCCGTGGTGGTGAAGACGTACCCGATGGTTTCCCCGTCCGCCTCGGCGATGTAATAGGCGCCGTCCTCGGAGGCGGTAAATGCGTCCGCCCCGGGGCTGACCGTCATGCGCGAGGTCTCCTCAGCGATGCGCTCCTGCTCGGCGATCTTGTCCTTCGTCAGGAGGTTCGTCCCGGCGAGCAGCGCCGTCACAATCAAACAGAACAGAAACAGGGAGAGGGCGGGCTGCAGCACGCCCTTCGCCGTCAGCTTTTTCGTTTGCTCGCTCATTGCTTCACCGTCTCCTTTCCGAAGGGCTTCGGGCGCGAAATGCGCTCGATGAGAGGCACAAGGATGTTGAGGATGACGATGGAGAACGACACGCCCTCCGGAAGCGAACCGAACACGCGGATCAGCATGGTCAGCACGCCGCAGCCGACGGCGTAGATGACCTTGCCCTTGCGGGTGATGGGGCTCGTCGTGTAGTCGGTCGCCATGAAGATCGCGCCGAGCAGCAGGCCGCCGGCCATCAGGTCGAACAGCACGTCGCGCCCGAGCAGCAGCGACATCACCGCCGCCGTGCCGAGATAGCACACCGGGATGACGGGGGAGATGACGCGGCGGGCAATGAGGTAGACGCCGCCGAGCAGCAGCGCGAGACCGCAGGTCTCGCCGAGGCAGCCGCCGCGCACGCCGAGGAACATCTCAAGATAGCTGGGCAGGGAGTCCGCCGCCCCCTGCGCCGAGAGCGCGAGAGGCGTGGCCGTGGTCGTCGCGTCTGCGCCGTGCAGATAGGCAAACGGGGCCGTCCACGTCGTCATCTTCGACGGGAACGACGTCATCAGGATGACGCGCGCCGTCAGCGCCGGGTTGACGAAATTCTGACCGATGCCGCCGAACATCTGCTTCACGACAACGATAGCCACGACGCTGCCGAACGCCGCAATCAGCGGGTTGATGCTCACCGGCAGGTTGAACGCCAGCAAAAGGCCCGTGACCACGGCGCTCAGATCCATGATGGTGTTGTCGCGCTTCATCACGCGGCGGCAGATGTATTCGCACAGCACGCAGCACGCGATGCACACCGCGATAAGCAGCAGCGCGCGCGGCCCGAACAGGATGACGGACGCCACGGCCGCCGGGACGAGCGCGATGATCACGTCGAGCATGATCTTCTGGGTGGTGGCTCCGCTTCTCAGGTGGGGGGAAGCGGAGACGATGAGCTTGTTCTCCATTATTTTTTCCCTCCGTTTCGCACCAGCGCCTTGCCGAGCCGGATCGCGTGAACCAGCGGGCGGTGCGCCGGGCAGTTGTACGCGCATGTGCCGCACTCCATGCAGCACATG
>CASFAA010000182.1 GCA_949292505.1 uncultured Oscillospiraceae bacterium | reverse complement strand
TTACTGCGACGGCAGCCACGCGACAGCGTCCTCCGCGCCGTCGTCGGAGACGCCGTCGTCCGAGGTGTCCGCGCCGTCGTCCGCGCCGGAGAGCGCGGCAGAGAGCGGGGCGGAGTCCTCTCTTGGCGCGTCGTCGTCCGCGAGCTCGTCCCTGCGGCCGCCCGAGTCGGAGACCGGCCCGGAATCCGAAGCGCAGCACTCCTCCGCGCCCGCGGAGAGCGAGGGGCCGAACCTCCCGCCGTCCTCCGCAGTCTCTGACGGCGGAGGGGAGTCGTCCTCCGGGCAGGCGCTGCCCGAGGCAGAGTCCGACGCCGCCTGAACCCGCTGATCCTTTGCTTTCCTGAAAAAAAAAACGCGCGTTCTACGGCGTTTTCCATCAGTAAAGCTTCCTTAGGGAAATGAACAATAGAAACGAGGGATTCATAGTATGGTAAAAATTGCGATTATGGGACACGGGACCGTCGGTTCCGGCGTCGTGGAGGTTCTCACCACCCATGCCGACAGCATCACGAGCAGGGCCAAGCAGGAGATCGAAATCAAGTACATTCTCGACCTGAGAGACTTTCCCGACAGTCCTCTCGCGGACAGATTTACCAAATCCTTTGACGATATTCTGAACGACCCCGAGATTCTCGTCGTCGTCGAGGTTATGGGCGGGCTGCATCCCGCGTACGACTATGTGAAAAGCTGCCTCGAGGCGGGCAAGAGCGTCGTCACCTCCAACAAGGAGCTCGTCGCCGCGAAGGGCGCGGAGCTGCTCAAAATCGCGCAGGAGAAAAACCTCAACTTCCTGTTTGAGGCGAGCGTCGGCGGCGGCATCCCGATCATCCGCCCGATGAGCCAGTGCCTCGCCGCGAACGACGTGGTCGAGGTGGCCGGCATCCTCAACGGCACGACGAATTTCATCCTCACGAAGATGATCAACGAGGATATGTCCTTCGAGGACGCTCTCGCCCTCGCGCAGAAGCTCGGCTACGCCGAACGGAACCCCGCCGCCGACGTGGAGGGTCACGACGCGTGCCGGAAGATCTGCATCCTCGCCTCGCTTGCCTACGGCAAGCACGTCTATCCCGACCAGGTGCACACCGAGGGCATCACGAATATCACCCTCGCGGACGTCAAGTACGCGGACGCGTGGGGCGGCGTCGTGAAGCTCATCGGCGAGGTCAGCAAGACGCCTGACGGCAGGCTGCACAGCATCGTCTGCCCGATGTTCATTCCGCGGGACAGCCAGCTCGCGAACGTCGACGATGTCTTCAACGGTATCATGGTGCGCGGCGACGCGACGGGCGACGTCGTGTTTTACGGCAAGGGCGCGGGCAAGCTGCCCACCGCGAGCGCCGTTGTCGCGGACGTCATCGACTGCGTCAAACATATTCAGGCGCGCAAGTACCTCTTCTGGGAGGACGGCAGCCCGGACTATGTCGCCGATTACCTCGACGCCGAGGTCGCGATGTACGTCCGCCTCAAGGGAGACGATCCGGACGGGCTGTGCCGCCTGGCCGAGGAAGCCTTCGGCGAGGTTTCCCGCCTGTTCCGCAAGGACGCAGACCCCGGCGAGGCCGCGTTCCTCACGCCTGTGCTCCCCGAGCGGGAGATCCGCGCGAAGCTCGAGACCCTCGCGCAGCACGGCGCTCAGATCCTCAACACCATCCGTCTGAGCGACTTCTGATTTTCTACGCAAACCGAATTTTACTTCTATATGGCAGGTGCAGAACATGATTAGAATTCAGGTCCCGGCGACCAGCGCGAATCTCGGCTCCGGCTTTGATTCCCTTGGCATTGCGCTGACCCTGTACAATCAGGTGTGGATGGAGGAGGACGACAAGCTCGATATCTCCTGCACGGACGACGTCGACGTCCCGAAAGACGAAAGCAACCTGATTTACTGGGCGGTCAAGCAGCTGTATCAGGAATGCGGCAGGAAGCTTCCCGGCCTTAAGCTGATTCAGCAGAACAACATTCCGCTTGCGCGCGGACTCGGCAGCAGCTCGGCGTGTATCGTGGCCGGCATCCTCGGCGCAAACCGGCTGCTCGGGAATCCGTTTTCCCGCTCCGATCTCATCAACCTTGCGGCGAAAATTGAGGGCCATCCCGACAACACGTCTCCCGCGATTGAGGGTGGCCTTGTGACGTCCGCGATGGAGGGCGGGCGCGTCTTCAGCGTCAGCGTCCCGGTGTCCGACAAGCTCAAGTTCGCCGTCTTCATTCCGCCCTTTGAGGTCAAGACGGAGATGGCGCGGTCCGTGCTGCCGGAGACGTACTCGCGGGCCGACGTCGTGTACAACCTTTCGCGCTCCGCGCTGATGACGGCCTCCCTGTTTTCCGGGAAGCTCGAAAACCTGCGCGTGGCCGTGGGCGACAGGATTCATCAGCCGTACCGCTCCGGACTCATCGAGAACTTCGACAACGTGTTCCGCATGAGCTACGAGCTCGGCAGCCTCGGCACCTACATCAGCGGCTCCGGCCCCACCATCATCGCGATGGTGCCGACCGACAGCATGGACACGTTTATCGCCCACGCGGAAAACCACATGACGGAGAAGGGGATTACCGGCTGGGATATCCGTTTCCTGAGCGTGGACTCGAAGGGCGCTCAGGTTCTGCTCGACTAATCGAGAACTATTGATTGGGGGATTCTCTATGAGTTTGATTGTACAGAAATTCGGCGGCAGCTCCGTGGCGAACGCCGAGCGCATTTTCAACGTCGCCGACATCGTCACCGGCACCTATAAGCAGGGCAACGACGTTGTCGTCGTGGTCTCCGCGCAGGGCGACACGACGGACGATCTCATCGACAAGGCGAAGGAGATCAATCCCGACGCATCCAAGCGCGAGATGGATATGCTCCTCACGGCAGGCGAGCAGATGTCCGCTTCGCTGCTCGCGATGGCGATTGAAAAGCTCGGCTATCCCGTGGTTTCGCTCCTCGGCTGGCAGGCGGGCTTCCTGACCTCCTCCGCGTACGGCACAGCCCGCATCAAGCGCGTCGTGCCCGACCGCATCAAGAAGGAGCTCGACAAGAAGAATATCGTCGTTGTGACGGGCTTCCAGGGCGTCAACCGCTACAACGACATGACGACTCTCGGCCGCGGCGGCTCCGACACCAGCGCGGTCGCCATCGCCGCCGTCATGCACGCCGACCTGTGCCAGATCTTCACCGACGTCGACGGCGTCTACACGGCGGATCCGCGCAAGGTTCCCGGCGCGAAGAAGCTCAAGACCATCTCCTACAACGAGATGCTCGAGCTCGCGACGCTCGGCGCGCAGGTGCTCAACAACCGTTCCGTTGAGATGGCAATGAAATACAACATCGAGCTGGAAGTGCTCTCCAGTTTGACCCGCGAACCGGGCACAATTGTGAAGGAGGCTAATAAAATGGAGAAAATGTTGATCAGCGGCGTGGCGAAGGACGAGGACGTCGCCCGAATTTCGATTATCGGCGTGCCGGATCGCCCCGGCCTGGCGTTTAAGATTTTCTCGAAGCTCAGCGCGAAGAAGATCAACGTCGACATCATTCTTCAGTCCATCGGTCACAACGGCACGAAGGACATCAGCTTCACCGTCGGCAAGTCGAACCTCAAGGACGCGATCGACACGCTTACGCCGTACATCGAGGTGCTCGGCGCTTCGAGCATTGTCCATGACGAGAACGTGGCGAAGGTTTCCATCGTCGGCGCGGGTATGGAGAGCCATCCCGGCGTGGCCGCCGAGATGTTCGAGGCCCTCTTTGAGGCGAACATCAACATCCGCATGATCTCGACGAGCGAGATTAAGATCTCCGTGCTGATCGACCGCGCCGACGCCGACCGCGCCGTCACGGCCATCCACAACAAGTTCTTTACCCCCGACCAGCTGTAATCCCGCGCAGCGCAATCCAGACAGACAACAGGCCGCCCCGAACGGAAGAGGATTCCGTCCGGGGCGGCCTTTTCATTTTTACACATTCCGCGCCTTTTTTCTGGTATGCTGGACCAGAGCCCCGCATGAAGCAGGGGGAGAGGGGGAGAATAAGTTTGCGGCTAAAAGAAAGAAGTTTAGTCACAGTTTGCATCCAGACTCCGACTGGTACAAATTAGCATCACGAATCTTGCTCTTCCACCGGAATCCAAATTTCATAATATCTTTTTTCACGGCGCTTGGCCCGATCAGTCCAAAGGTGAAATACTTCCACTCCGAGATCATTGACCTGACGGTATCCTGAACTCGGCAGCCAGGAATAATGAATCAAATCATGCAGCTCAGGCAGCGCCTCTCCTGCGTATCCGCCGCGCTGTGTGGTGAAGACGGCATATTTTCCTGCCGGAATAAAATGCGCCTCCAGTTTTGCTCCTGTAACATTTTCCTCATCGCGGGCGATAACATAGCTTCCTTTGCTCCAGATTCCATACCAAACGCCGTCATAGCCATCACATATTTTTGCAGGAATATGGTCGCAGTCATCAGCCCACATGATATGTTCTGCCTCAAAGCGTTCCGACGCCGTCCCTCCAATCTTTCGAGAGATCCCCAAAACTCTCTTTTCCCTCGTTTCGACGATTCGAAAATCCATCTTCTTTGCTCCTTTTACCATGATGTAGAAGGAAGCAGGAGGATAAACTGTTAACGGCTGGCCCGGGTCTCGTGCCTGTGTTGGAGTAATGCCGTGCTGCCGTATAAACGCCTTGGTAAAAGCATCTGCGCTGTCCCATCCATATTTGACCGCAATGTCAATCACTTTACAGCGGCTGCCTTGCAATTCGTGAGCCGCCAGTGTCAGCCGCCTCCTGCGGATATACTCGTTCAGTGTCATCCCTGTCATATAGCTGAAAAAACGGAGAAAACTGTCTTTGGTAACACAGGCGATCTGCGCAACCGTGTCTAATTGGATTTCTTCACACAAAGCGGATTCAATATAAGAAATGGCCTTATTGAGCTGTTCCACGATATCCATCTGCTTCACCTCCCAACTATGATTTTAACGAAAACAAAAGAAAACATCCGACTTTTCCCGAGCAAAGTTATACGGGACAATGTGCTAACAACGTTCATTTTCTTTTTCAGTATCGCAAGCGTCGTCTTTTGTCCCTGAAAGAATAAACAGCAACCTCGGATATCCGCAAAAAAGAAAACAAGGATAGTCTCCAAAGACTATCCTTGCTTCTGAACGTCAGTATGAACATTCAATTTGGTCCGAGTGGCGAGACTTGAACTCACGGCCTCTTGACCCCCAGTCAAGCGCGCTACCAACTGCGCCACACCCGGTTGACAACGTGATATATCTTATCACACTCTCGACGGAAAATCAAGTCCTGATTTCAAAATTTATCAATTTTTTTATAGAGAAAGAAAAGGAGAGCATATCGATGCAGAAAAAGCTTGGAATCATGAAACGCGCCGCTTTCGCGCTGCTGTGCGCGGCGGGCTGCCTCGGCCTGCTGACGGCGACGTCCGCCGTCTTCTTCTTCGCGCTCGGCGATTCCGGCGCGGCGGAGGAGAGGGAGGACGAGATTCCCGCCGAGCAGGCGGCTGCGCCCCCGGCCTCGTCCGGGAGTCTTGTTCTGGAGGACGGGTTTGTCCAGTCCGACGACTGGCGGCTTGTGCTCGTCAACTTTGAGACGCCCGTGCCGTCCGGCTGCGAGCCGGAGCTCGTCGCCGTGGGCTCCGTGCAGGTGGACAAGCGCATCGAGGAAGACCTTACCGCGATGATGGAAGCCGCCGCGAAGGAGGGGCTTACCATCACGCTCTCGTCCGGCTACCGCAGCACCGAGCGGCAGGCGGAGCTCTTTCAGAACGCGGTCGAGGAGAACGTGGAGCTCGGGATGAACCTCGAGATGGCCGAGGCGGTGGCGGCGGAGTCCGTCGCCCGGGCGGAGTACAGCGAGCACTCGACGGGCCTCGCCGTCGATTTGAACGGCGTCCTCGAGACGTTCGACGAGACGGCGGAGTATCGCTGGCTGCTGCGCCACGCGCACGAGTACGGCTTCGTGCTGCGCTATCCCGAGGACAAGGCGGACGTGACGAAAATCCGCTTCGAGCCGTGGCATTTCCGCTACGTCGGAGCGGAGCACGCGTCGAAAATGCGGCTTCTCAACCTCTGTCTCGAGGAGTATCTTCTCTACCTCGACGCGCAGACGGGCGGCTCCTGAACCCGTTTTTCCCGCGAATTCTTCTTTTTCCGACGGAACCAATTGAATTTATCGCATTATCTGGTATAATAAAATGTAACCGTCCCGTTTCGGCGGATTTCGCGCGCCGGATTCCGGCGTGAAACTATTTTTATGGAAGATGAGGGATACTATGGACACGCGGGTAGTACGGACGAGATTTGCTCCCAGTCCGACCGGCTTTATGCACGTTGGAAATCTGCGCACGGCGCTCTATGAATATCTGATCGCGAGGTCGCAGGGCGGACGCTTCGTCCTGCGCATTGAGGACACCGACCAGGAACGTCTGGTGGAAGGGGCGGTGCAGGTGATATACCGCACGCTCGAGCAGGTAGGGCTCACGCACGACGAGGGCCCCGACGTCGGCGGCGAATACGGCCCCTATGTCCAGAGCGAGAGAAAGGACCTCTACCGCCCGTACGCCGAGCAGCTCGTCCGCGACGGCAAGGCGTACTACTGCTTCTGCACGACGGCGCGCCTTGAAGCGCACCACGCCGAGAAGGAGGGCGGCGGCTATGACCGCCACTGCCGCGACCTTTCCGCCGGGGAGGTGCAGGCTCTGCTCGACGCCGGGACGCCGTACGTCATCCGGCAGAAGATGCCGCTCGAGGGCAGCACCACCTTCCACGACGCCGTGTACGGCGACGTGACCATCGAGAACAAGGAGCTCGAGGATCAGATCCTTCTGAAATCCGACGGCTATCCGACATACAACTTCGCGAACGTCATCGACGACCACCTGATGCACATCACGCACGTCGTCCGCGGCTGCGAGTACCTGACGTCCACGCCGAAGTACAACCTCCTCTACGAGGCCTTCGGCTGGGAGGTGCCGACGTATGTGCACCTGCCGCTCATCATGGGCAAGAACGAGGACGGCAGCGTCTCGAAGCTCTCGAAGCGCCACGGCGCGACGGGCTTTGCGGATCTCGTGCACGAGGGCTATCTCCCCGAGACGATTGTGAACTACATCGCGCTGCTCGGCTGGTGTCCGAAGGACAACCGCGAGATGTTCACGCTCGATGAGCTCGCGCAGAACTTCTCGATCGACGGCATCAGCAAATCGGCCGCCGTCTTCGATTACGACAAGCTCAGATGGTTCAACGCCGAATACATCCGCGCGATGGAGCCGCAGCGCTTCCTCGCGCTCGCCATGCCGTATTTCCGCGAGGTTTTCGGGGAGAAGGAGTGCGACTGGAACGTGCTCGCATCCATCCTGCAGCCGCGCGTCGTGCAGCTGACGCAGATCCCGGAGATGATTGCGTTCTTCCGCGAGCTGCCGGACTATCCCGCCGAATTCTTCGTGAACAAGAAGAGCAAGACGAACCTCGAGAACTCCGCCGAAATGCTCAAGGCGGCGATTGCCGAGCTCGAGCAGATTGCGGACTGGAAGCTCGACGTGATTCACGAGTCGCTTATCGCCCTCGCGGGCCGTCTCGGCGTGAAGAACGGCACGCTGCTGTGGCCCGTCCGCATTGCGGCGGCCGGCGTGCAGGTGACGCCCGGCGGCGCGATGGAGATTCTGACGATTCTCGGAAAAGAGGAGGCGCTGCGCCGTCTGCGCATCGGCCTCGACAAGCTGAATTGAGGAGGTCTGCCCGATGAGTGAGGAAATCAAACGGACAGAGGAAGCTGCGGAGGAAAGCAGCAATTTTATTCATGACTTTATCAGGGAGGACATCGCCGAGGGCGGCCGCTTTGCCGGGATGACGGTGCATACCCGTTTCCCGCCGGAGCCGAACGGCTATCTCCATATCGGCCACGCCAAGGCCATCTGCATCGATTTCGGCACGGCGGAGAAGTTCGGCGGCCTGTGCAACCTGCGCATGGACGACACGAACCCCACGAAGGAGGACGTCGAGTACGTCGAGAACATCAAGAGCGACATTCACTGGCTCGGCTTCGACTGGGACGACCGCTTCTACTACGCCTCCGACTATTTCCCGAAGATGTACGAGTACGCCGTGGAGCTCATCAAAAACGGCGACGCCTACGTCTGCCAGCTGACGCCCGACCAGATGCGCGAGAACCGCGGCGACCTCACGACGCCCGCGGTGAGCCCGTACCGCGACCGCCCCGTCGAGGAGAGTCTCGACCTCTTCGCCCGCATGAAGGCCGGCGAGTTTGAGGACGGCGCGATGACGCTTCGCGCGAAGATTGACCTCGCGTCCGGCAATTTCAATATGCGCGACCCGGTCATCTACCGCATCAACCACCTGCACCACCACCGCACCGGGAACGAGTGGTGCATCTATCCGATGTACGACTTTGCCCATCCGATTGAGGACGCCCTCGAGGGCATCACGCACTCGCTGTGCAGCCTCGAGTTCGAGGATCACCGCCCGCTCTACGACTGGGTCATCGCGCACACGAGCGTGCCCGCGAAGCCGCGTCAGATTGAGTTTGCGCGCCTCGGCATCAACAATACCGTCATGAGCAAGCGCAAGCTGCGCTATCTCGTGGAGGAGGGCTACGTCTCCGGCTGGGACGACCCGCGGATGCCGACGCTGTGCGGCCTGCGCCGCCGCGGCTACACGCCCGCGTCCATCCGCAATTTCTGCGAGCGCGTCGGCGTCGCGAAGGTGAACAGCACCATCGAATACAGCTTCCTCGAGCACTGCCTGCGCGAGGATCTCAACGAGAACGCCGCCCGCGCGATGGCGGTGCTCGAGCCCGTTCGCCTGACCATCACGAACTATCCCGAGGGGCAGACGGAGGAGTTCGACGTTGAGAACAACCCGAACCGCCCGGAGGACGGCACGCACAAGGTCGTCTTCTCCCGCAATCTGTGGATCGAGAAGACGGACTTCCTCGAGGAGCCCATCAAGGGATATTTCCGGATGTTCCCCGGCAACGAGGTGCGCCTTAAGACGGCGTACGTCGTGCGCTGCACGGGCTGCCGCAGGGACGAGGCCGGGAACGTCGTCGAGGTCTTCGCGGAGTACGACCCCGCGACGCGCGGCGGCAACACGCCGGACGGCCGCAAGGTCAAGGGCACCATTCACTGGGTGGAGGCCGGCGCGGCTCTTGATGCCGAGATCCGCCTCTACGACAGCCTGTTCACCGTCCCCGACCCGGACGCCCACGACTACCTCGAGGTGCTCAACCGCGAGTCGCTCAAGGTGCTCACGGGCTGCAAGGTCGAGCCGATGCTCCGGGACGCGAAGCCGGGCGAGTCGTTCCAGTTCATGCGGCAGGGCTATTTCTGCGCCGACAGCGCGGACAGCTCGCCGGAGCATCTTGTCTTCAACCGCTCCGTTTCCCTCAAGGAGAGCTTTAAGAAGGGGAAGTGAGACCCCGAATGGCATCAGAAAACGGCATGGCGAAGGCCATGCCGTTTCTTTGTGGTTAGGTGGGTTGGTGTGTGGGGGAGGCGAGAGTTTAATATGTCGTTAGTTGGTTTTGCGGAATTGGGGTTGGTGCTG
>CASFAA010000181.1 GCA_949292505.1 uncultured Oscillospiraceae bacterium | reverse complement strand
CGAAACCATTCCGGAGGACGTTTCCCTTGTCTATTGGGATTACTATTCCGAGGATGCCTCGACGTACGACGGGATGCTTGACCGCCACGCAGAAATGACGAAGAACATCATCTTTGCCGGCGGCGCGTGGAAGTGGCTCGGCTTCCTGCCAAACAACCGCTTCTCCTTCCGAATCGCGCGCCTTGCGCACGAGGCCTGCCGCCGCCACGGCGTCGGCGAGGTGCTCATCACCGCGTGGGGCGACAACGGGGCGGAAACGCCGTTCGCCTCCATCCTGCCGGCGCTGCAGCTCTGGTCGGAGCTTTGCTACGCGGGGGACGCGCAGGAATCCGTCCTCAGGAGGCGCTTCGCCCTCTCCTGCGGCGGCTGCTGGGACGATTTCCTCCTGCTCAACGAGCCGCACCTCACGCCCGGCAACAGCGAGAACCGCTGCTCCGTTTCGTCGCACCGGACAATCTTCTATCAGGATATTCTGCTTGGGAAGTTTGACGCGCACATCCGCCCGGACGAGTATGCCGCCCATTACCGTAGCTGCGCCGAGCGCCTCGAAAAGGCCGCGGAGAAGGGCGGGCAGTATGCGCCGTATTTTGCGTCTGCCGCCGCGTTGTGCCGCTTCCTCGAGATCAAGTGCCGCATCGGGATCGATCTGCGCCGCGCGTACCTTGCGGGAGACCGCAGCGAGGCCGTCCGCCTGACGGGCGAGGTGCTGCCGGAGCTTCTCAGCCGCCTCGACTGCTTTGTAAAACGCTTCCGCTTCCAGTGGATCGCCGAGAACCGCACCTTCGGCCTCGACCTGTTCGATATCCGCGTCGGCGGACTCAGAGAGCGCATCCGCGCCGCCGCCTATTGTATCGAGTGCTGGCTTTCCGGCGAGTTTTCCGCCATCGAGGAGTTTGAGGAGCCGCGTCTGCCGTATGACGGCAAAGAGCCCGAGCCGGGCCGCGAGGATCTCGGCGCGATGTTCTGGAACCAGATCGCCCTGCCGCACGAGATCGGGGCGATCTGAGTGAACGCGTTCGAGACGATCTGGCGCGTGGTGAAGCGCATCCCCTCCGGCTGCGCGGCGTCGTACGGTCAGGTCGCGCTGCTGGCCGGGAATCCGCGCTGGGCGCGCGTCGTCGGGTACGCGATGCGCTGCGCGCCTGAGGGCGTGCCGTGCCACCGCGTTGTCCATGCGGACGGCAGCACCTCCTCCGCGTTCTTCACCGGCGGCGTGGACTGGCAGCGCGTCCTCCTGCTCGAGGAAGGCGTCCCTTTCCTGCCGGATGGCCGCGTCGATCTCTCCCGGTGCCGCTATCGCGGGGAGTGAGCGGTGAAACAAGGAAGAAAACGCAAAAGGAGCCCGCAGGCGAACTCTCGCCTGCGGGCTCCTTCCGTTGTGCGCCCGGCCTTCTGGGGAAGGCGGCTCTTACGAACCGAAAAATTTTCCAGCAATCGTCTCGCTTAACAGCTGGAAGCTAAAATAGATGGAAAGCCCTATCACAATGGCGCCGATCACGATGGCAATCGCAATTTTTGTATTTTCGTTCACCTTTTTACCCTCGCTTTCAAATGATACTGTTATCCGAACGGGAAAGGGGAAGGGCTTCGCTGACTTCAGTATACATCTGATTTTGAGGCTATTGGGAGAAAAGGAAAAAACGGTATGAAATTTGTCTTAAACGGCGGCTGGATTGCTGCCGCCGCGCCCTGCCCTTCCTCACAGATCGTCAATCCGCATCTTCTCAAGCTCCTGCTCCTGCGCCGCGCGTTCTTTCTTTTTCGCGGATTCACGCATCAGATACCGCACAAGCAGAACAATCCCCACCACGGCCGCCGCCGTCGCGGCCAGGCCAAGCAGGATATAGAGCGCTGTCATCAAAAGTACGGGCAGTATTGCCATCACGATTCCTCCTTCTGCCGGCGGTACTCCGCGATGAGGAGCTTCGCCGTGTCAAAATCAATCTTTTCGTCGAGGGCGAGACGCTTCACGAGCGACACATACGGATCCGCCGCCCGCTCGCCGCTCAGCCGGATCTTTTGAATCAGCCGGTCGAGCCGCAGCCGTACCGTCGGGTACGTCACGCCGTACTCCTGCGCAATCTCCTTGAGCGAGCCCGAGGCCAGCACAAAGTTCCGGATGAACGCAACATCCTCCCCGTCCAGCTCCGCCATCCATTCCGGCACGACAGAAATCGGCATTCGTCTCTCCTCCTTTCATTATATTCAATATATACTTTAATTTTATTAAAGTCAATAGTAAAATAACTTTTTAATAAAATAAATGTGAAGCCAAAAAGCGCGCGCGGCGCATACACGCCGCGCGCCTGGAAACGATAAACGGCACAGGCCGCAAGGGCCGGAAAGGAGGAGAAGACGCGAATGGAATATGTTTGGGCGTTTCTTGTCGGCGGGGCGATCTGCGCCGTGGGGCAGCTCCTGCTCGATTACACAAAGCTGACCCCGGCGCGGATTCTTGTGCTGTTCGTCACGGCGGGCGTCGTGCTCGCGGCGGCCGGCCTCTACGGGCCGCTCGTCGACTTTGCGGGCGCGGGCGCGACGGTGCCGCTGACGGGCTTCGGCTGGCTGATGGCCGAGGGTGTCAAAAAGGCCGTGGCTCAGGACGGGCTCTTCGGCGTCCTGAGCGGCGGCATGACGGCGGCGTCGGCGGGCCTCACGGCGGCGGTGGTGTTCGGCCTCGCCGCCGCCCTCTTTTCGCGATCCCGCGACAAGAGCTGAGCTTCTCGAGCACCCGCTCGTCCGCGCGGGGAAAAACGCGTGGCGCGTCCTGCGCATCCTCAGCGGGAGAATCCTCGGCCTTCTGCTCTGGACGCTCCTGAAATGGAGCTGGCGGCGCGTGCGGGGCAGAAAAAAGGGAGGGAGCTGAAAAAGCTCCCTCCCGATGGAACATCCGGCAGATTACTGAATCGAGCAGTCAAGGTAGTGCTCGAGCTCCTCCTCGTCCTTTCTCTTCTTCTCGAAGAAAAGGAACACGGCAATGGCGGCGGCCGTCAGAGCGGCCACGGCGGAGAGGACAGTGACGAGTACGGTGAATCCATTCTTTTTCAAAATCAGGCACCTCCGACGTAATTCAATGTAAAACATCGCGCGGGACGGCTTCGCCCCGGAACCACACGCTGCTTTCTGATCCCTATGATACCCAATTTCGGTGAAAAAGTCAACCGGAAAGGCATGGGAGGAGAGAAATTCATGGAAAGAGCCGGAGAAATAAAAAAAGCAGAGCTTTCGCTCTGCCTTTTTTAAGGGACGCACACGTTTCTTATGCGTTGGCCTTCTTCGCCAGCTGGGACTTCTTTCTGGCGGCAGCGTTCTTGTGCAGGATCCCCTTGGCAACAGCCTGGTCGATCTTCTTGACAGCCACACGGACGGCCTCGGCCTTGTTGGCGTCGTTGCTCTCGATCGCGGCGTTCGCCTTCTTGATCGTGGTCTTCAGCTCGGAATTGGCGGCCTTGTTGATCAGCGTCTTCGTGGCGATGACCTTCACGCGCTTCTTCGCGGACTTAATGTTCGGCATGGATTTCCACCTCCTTTTCCTTGTCGCGTAGAGTATATTTTACCATCAACCAAGCGAAAATGCAAGAGAAAGAAAAAGGATTTCTTTCGGAAAGAGCCGCATTTTTGCTTTTCGGCAGTCTATACAAAAACAACCCCCGGCGAGGCCGGAGAAAGGATGGGAACGATGGAGCTGAGAACCGATCTTGCGGTGGAATATACGCCGCCGTCGAGCCACCGAAGGGAGGAGCGCGGCGGCCTGCCCGTGACGCGCCTGACGCATGAAGGAAAGCGGTATGTGACGGTGGAGTCCGCGCCGTTTACCGAGTCGGACGGCGGGGAAGCCCTCGCGGAGCTTCTCGCGCAGGAGCTCGCGGCGCTCCTGCCCGAAAAGGGGCTCGTGCTTGTCGTCGGCCTCGGCAACCGGTTCATCACGCCGGACGCCCTCGGCCCGCGCATGGCGGATCGCATCCTCGCGACGCGCCACATCGGCGGAGAGCTCGCCCGCGTCACCGGACTCGGCGGCCTGCGCCCCGCCGCCGTACTCGCCCCCGGCGTCCTCGGGAACACGGGCGTCGAGTCGGGGGAGGCCGTGGCGGCGCTCGTATCCGCCCTGCATCCCGCCGCCGTCGTCGCGGCGG
>CASFAA010000180.1 GCA_949292505.1 uncultured Oscillospiraceae bacterium | reverse complement strand
GATCATCTCGAAGCAGAGCAGCCGCCGCACGCAGCTCGTCCCGAGCGCGACGACGATGGACGTCGGAATGTACACGTCCTTCCCCGTGGAGGTCACGGTGGGCGGCGCGACGATCTTCGTGCTGAACGTCGACCGGTTCGAGAAGGTTTAAGTGCGAACGCTCTGAGGAGCGCTTGCTTTCCTCAGAGTATTTTCAAGCTTCGGGAAGCAATTCTTGCTAAGGGGCGGGGCGGCCTTCGGGCCGCCCCGCACATCGTCATCCGGGAAGGAGCTGTTTCGATGCTGTTTGGAAGCCTGACCCCCGGCGCGGCGCTCTCGGCGCGCCTCTCCGCCGCGTTCGGCGGGGAGAGGATTCCGAACGCCGCCGTCCTGGAGGGCGGCACGGCGGAGGACCGCCGCGCCCTCGCTCTGCTGCTCGCCCGGGCGGCGCTGTGCTCCGCCGGGGGGGAGCGGCCCTGCGGCGTGTGCCCGAACTGCGTCAAGGCGCTCGCGGGCTCGCACCCCGACCTGCGGGTCGAGGGCGGGACGGGCGGCGCGCGGTCTTTCCACGTCGAGGTGGTGCGGAGCCTGCGCGAGGACGCTTTCATCCGCCCCAACGAGGCGGCGCGCAAGGCGTTCGTCCTGCTCGAGGCGCAGGCGATGTCCGAGCAGGCGCAGAACGCGCTGCTCAAGGTGCTCGAGGAGCCGCCGCAGGGCGTCGTTTTTCTGCTGACCGTCCCCTCCGCGTCGGCGCTGCTGCCGACAGTGCGCTCGCGCGCGCAGATCTTCTCCCTCGACGGCGGGGAGCCCTGCGCCGCCGACCCGGCGCTGCTCTCGTCGATCGCCGCCGCCGTATCCGCGCCCGGCGAGGCGGAGCTGCTGTTTCTCACCGCGCCGCTCATCCGCGAAAAGGACGCGCTGCGCGCCGTCCTCGAGGGGCTGGCGCTCCTTTTCCGGGACGCGCTCGTCCTGCGCTCGGGAGGCTCCGGCTCCCTGAGCGGCCTTCCGGAGGACGCCGCGCGCCTCTCCCGCTCCCTGACGCGGGAAAGCCTCTCTGCCCTTCTCTCCGTCGTGCGGGACGCCGCCGCGCGCCTTGAGCGCAACGCGAACGCCGCCCTGCTCGTCACGACGCTGTGCGCGCGCCTTCGCGCCGCCGCGGGAAGGTGATATGCTGTCACGCTGCGGCTGCTGCGCCGCCGAGTCGTGGGACAGCGTGCTGCCACGCTGCGGCTGCTGCGCCGCCGAGTCGTGGGACAGCGTGCTGCCACGCTGCGGCTGCTGCGCCGCCGAGTCGTGGACAGCGTGCTGCCACGCTGCGATTTTTTTCATTTTCGCCCGGCTTTCCGGGCTTTGGAGGTAACCGATGGCCGAAATTATTGGCGTACGCTTTCGCAATGTAGGAAAGATTTATTATTTTGATCCGGACGGCGCAGCCCTTCGGCAGGGCGACCACGTCATCGTGGAGACGTCCCGCGGCGTGGAGTGCGGGGAGGTTGCCATGGTCAACCGGAACGTCGGCGAGGAGGAGCTTCCGCAGCCGCTCAAGAAGCTGATCCGCGTCGCGACGAGGGAGGATCTTGCGCGTCTCGCGGAAAACGCCGCGAAGGAGAAGAGCGCGTACCAGATCTGCGCGCGCAAGATCGAGGCGCACAAGCTCGAGATGAAGCTCGTCGGCGTCGAGTACACGTTCGACAACTCGAAGATTCTCTTTTACTTCACCGCGGACGGCCGCATCGACTTCCGCGAGCTCGTCAAGGACCTCGCATCCGTGTTCCGCACGCGCATCGAGCTGCGGCAGATCGGCGTGCGCGACGAGGCGAAGATGCTCGGCGGGCTCGGCATCTGCGGCAGGCCGTTCTGCTGCTCGTCGTTCCTCGGCGGGTTCCAGCCCGTCTCCATCAAGATGGCGAAGGAGCAGGGGCTCTCGCTCAACCCCGTCAAGATTTCCGGCACCTGCGGCAGGCTGATGTGCTGCCTCAAGTACGAGCAGGAGGCGTACGCCGACCTGCTGCGCTCCACCCCGCCCGTCGGCTCGCTTGTCTCCACGCCGGAGGGGCGCGGCGTCGTCAACGAGGTCGACCTCCTCACCGGCATCCTGCACGTCCGCCTCGAGGGCATGGCCGAGGGCTCGGCGAAGCAGTTCCGCGTCAAGCAGGTCAAGGTGCTCCGCGCCGGAAAGGGCAAGCGCCTCTCGCAGGACGAGCTTGACAAGCTCAAAAATCTGGAGAAAAACTGATAAAAAATTGGGCCTCCCGGAAAGGGGGCCCAATTTTTTATCGAATGTGCGCCACCGCGACGGGTACCGGCGCGGTGTTTACATAAAACCAGAAGCCGCCGCCGATGCCCGCGCCGGTGCCTGTGCCGCCGGCGCCGCCGGGCTACCCGTAGATGGTGAGGCTGTTCTCCTCCGAAACCTGAATCCCGCCGCTGATGATGAGATGGCAGCCATCCTTGAGGATCAGGTTCACGTCGCCGGTGACGGTGACGCGCTGGTCGATGGCGACCTCGCCCTCCGCCACATACCAGCCGTCGTGATCTGTCGCTCGATATAGTCGACTGGCTCCCCGTCCGCGTACACGCTCGTGACGCACGGCATGGCAAACACGAGGACGAGGGATAAGGCCCGCTTCCATGGGCGTTGCTTCATCTGTGTGCATCTCTTTCCCGTTTTCCGACAGCCGGAGCGTTTCACGGCACAGAAATTTCATTTTCTTATTGATAGAACAAAAAGCACAAGCGCGGCAACAAATTTCCCCGTACTTTTCGGAAATCTAAAAAAGAGCCGGGCGGCAGTCCTGCGACCGCCGCCCGGCTCCATTCGATCCGTTTCAGCTCACGATTTTATAGGATTGCGCGCCTGCGGCGCGCCACCACACTTCTTCACTATTCCCTATTACTTTTTACTTCAGCCGCGGCTTACTCCGCGTCCTCGATCTCCGCATGGAACTCCTGCAGGGACTTGACGGCCTGCGTCTCGGGATCAAGCGCGGCGCGGATGCCCTCGACGGTCGCCTTTGCGGCGGCCATGGTGGTGACGTACGGCACGCGGCTCTTGATGGCGGCCTTGCGGATGTAGCTGTCGTCCGTCGCGCCCTTCTTGCCGAGAGGCGTGTTGACGATCAGCGTGACCTCGCCGTTCGTGATGCAGTCGAGCACATTCGGGCGGCCCTCGTTGATCTTCGCGACGCGCTGCGCCTCGATGCCGGCGGCGGTCAGGGCGTTCCAGGTGCCCTCCGTAGCGACAATTTTGAAGCCGCAGGAGATAAAGCCGCGCGCGACCTCCTCAAGCTCCGCCTTGTCGCGGTCGTTGACGCTGATGAGCACTGCGCCGGAGAGCGGGAGCTTCGTCTGCGTGGCCTCCTCGGCCTTGAAGAACGCCTCGCCGACGGTGGAGGCAAGGCCGAGCACCTCGCCGGTGGAGCGCATCTCCGGCCCGAGGACGGGGTCGACCTCCTGGAACATATTGAACGGGAACACGGCCTCTTTGACGCCATAGTGCGGGATCTTC
>CASFAA010000179.1 GCA_949292505.1 uncultured Oscillospiraceae bacterium | reverse complement strand
AAGAGAAAGGCGGATTTCACAGCCCTGCGGGTTGTGTTTCATGCTGTTCTGGACAAGGTTGTTTACAGCCCGCGAAATCAATCTGGCATCACATTCCAACACAGCATTTTCGGCGTCGGGAGCAATCTCAATTTCAATGTTGTAGCTATCAGAAATTCCCGTGTTCAATAGGTCAGCTACATAGGATCGCAGTAGTTTGGATAAGCGAACCACCTCTTTATGAAGCGGCTGCATCTCATATTCCAACTGCGAAACCAAATTCAAATCCTGTACCAGCTCTTTGATTTTTACACTTTGCTTCCGTACTATTTCCGCCTGTTCCCGGATGCTCCTGCTGGCAGCTTCACTTTCCGCAATGCGGCCCGCATACCCCATAATCATGGAGAGAGGTGTGCGGATGTCATGGGAAACGCCGCTGATCCAGTTTGCCCGTGCTTCATTTTGCCGATTCAAAATGGAAGAAGCCTTGTTTACGCTGCTTGCAATTTCCAACAGCTCTCCGCTGATATGAAGTGAAACCGGCTTTCCATCTGCCAGAGTTTCCACAGCGGACACAATCGGTTCGGTATTGTGAACGATTCTGCGTTTGGAAAAGTAATAGGCTAAAAAGAGGCACAGCACATCCAATACCAACATTCCCAGTACAAAGATGGGAAGTCGTTGAAGCGCCGCAATAGAATAGTAATTGCTGGTGAGTTTTGTATAGCTATCTGTGGGATAGCCCAACACCAACAGCCCATCATCGGTGTTCCAAACAAAAACCGGGTAATCCTCAATATATCCTTTTGAAGATGGAGGACAATCCCCGCCTCATCACAATGGCCAAACAGGAAATGGTCATCCAAAGCACCTTTGTCTACGGCTACATCGTGGTCAATATCGAAGAGGAAACACTCTGCAACCACTACAGAACGGAGCTCCCAGACGAATCGCTGTTCATGATCAACGCCGACAGGCAGATCATCTCCAGCGGCGACAAGGACTCCATCGGCCAGATCTACGGGAACGAGGAGGGGCTTGATTTTTCAGAGGTATGCTCGAGCGTCATCGACAGCGACGGCGGCGTTCTCAACCTGAACCTGAGCTACCGCATCCCCAACACGGAGCTTTGCCTCGTCAACCACATCCGGCTCAACGACCTCGCCGCGAGCAGCCGGCAGATCATCTGGACCATCTCGCTGACGATGTGCATCGGCAGCCTATGTCTGCTGCTCATCGTCAGCGTCTGGCTGCGGTGGAAGCTTCGCCCGCTCAAGGAGCTCGTCACCAAGATGAGCGATATCCAGTCCGGCAGGCTTGGATCCACATTCCGGAAAATTCCGCGCAATGAGTTCGGCGTCCTGATCCAGAAATTCAATGAGATGTCGCTCTCTATCTCCGATCTGCTGCGCAAGAACGACCAAATTAACCAGGAGAAGACGGAGCAGGAGCTGATGGCGCTGCGCGCCCAACTGAACCCCCATTTCATCTACAACACGCTGAACATGATCAAGTGGATGGCCGTCATGCGCGGAGCGGGCAACATTGCCGACTGCATCACCACGCTCGGCTGCCTGCTCGAACCAATCTTCAAGAGCCGCGGCGATTTCTGGGAGATCAAGAGCGAAATCGACTACCTCCAGAACTACATCAAGATCATGGGCTGGCGGTACGGCAATATGTGCACGTTCGCGTGCAGCATCCCGCCGGAATGCCAGACCTGCCGCATTCCGCGCTACATTTTCCAGCCTATCACCGAAAACTCGGTCACGCACGGCATTCCCAGGGAGAAGGCGATTCACATCCTCGTCTCGGGAGAAAAGCGGGACGGGCGGCTGATTTTGTCGGTGCGCGACAACGGCAGCAGCATTCCCCCGGAGAAGCTCGCGGAGCTCAGGGAGATGCTGCAGAACAATACGCCGCCCCCAAACGCCAGCGTCGGCCTGTACAATGTCAACCGGCGGATCAAGCTGAACTTCGGGGACGAGTACGGTTTGACCATCGAGAGCGAGCTGGGAATCGGCACAACGGTACGGCTCACGCTTCCTGTTCTGCAGGATCCAAAGAACGGCGCGCCGCCCTGCGTTTCCGAATCGGAAAAAGATCGGTAAATATTACAAGAAAACAGGTAAATAAGCCTCCTGCTTCCTCTTTGAAATCCGCTATGATAAAAGGAGGAAAACGTATCCCGACGCGACAGGAGGACAGACATCCATGAAACGCCCGAACATCGTACTGTTTCTGGCCGAGGATCGCGATTTCGAGGGCCTCAACTGCTGCAATCAAAACGCCACCGGCTACACGGGCCTGATTCGTGAGGGGAACTCCTATGCCGGGCGGAACGAAAGGCCGACCGGACGCCTGCTGACGCCCACGATCGACTCTCTCGCGGCGGACGGCCAGATGTTCACGAACTACTACTGCACCTCGCCCATCTGCACGCCCGCGCGTTATACCGTTATGACGGGACGCCTGCCCGAGCGCAGCCGGGAGCATACGGAAACGTTCGGGGAGGGGCAGTCCACCGTCTGGTTCAACAGCCCCGTCTGCCCCGGAGACACACTGCTGCCGAAGGCCCTCAAGGCCGGAGGTTACCGGATCGCCCTCTTCGGCAAGTGGCATAACTATCCGAAGGCCGTTCGCGAGGAGCTTGACCGTCTCTATTTCGAGCTCCCCGGGGACGCTTCGTGGGACGATCCTGCCATTCGGGAGCGTATTGCCGGAGCCTACCGCCACGCGGCGGACTATCTGACGGGAAATGACTTCGGGTGGGATTTCGCCGATCGAATCTACCACGAAAATCCCGAGCCATATCTCCCGGCGGAACTGAGCAGCCATAACATCGACTGGGTGATCGAAGGAGCGGACGCATATATCCGCGCGCAGGCGGGAAGAGACGAGCCCTTCTTCGCATACATCGCCGTCTCCATCCCCCACTCACGCTACAGCGCGGCTCGGTTCCGCGAGGCAAACCCGCTCTCCTCGCCCGCCGGCCTGCTGGAGCGCGCCCCCTCGGTTCTCCCCTCGCGGGAGAAAATCCGCAGGCGGATCGAAGCCGCCGGGATGGACGAGAGCGCCTGCGAGGGCCTGTGGCTCGACGAGGCGTTCCGCGCCGTCGTGAAGGCCGTCCGCGCGATCGGCGCGCAGGAGAACACCTGCATCATCTTCACCACCGACCATCCCACCGCGGGAAAGGGAAGCTGCCATCTCGGGCGGATCCCGCTCATCGTGCACTGGCCCGGCCGCATCGAGGGCGGAGAGGTGCGCGGGCAGCTGCTCTCCGAGACGGATCTCGCCCCGACCATCCTCGACATCGCGGGCTGCACGCCGCCTGCCGACATGCTGCTCGACGGGCAGAGCTTCGCCTCCGTCTTCTCCGACCCGGACGCACAGATCCGGGAGACCGTTCTGATGGAGAATGTGAACTCCCGCGCCATAATCTCGGGAAAATACAAGTACATCGCCAACCGCCTGCCGGGACGGGAGCCAGATGAGGAGGAGCTCTGCGGGCTTGTCGGCTGGCTCGCCTACCCCATCAACGGGCGGCGCACCATGTGGTGGAACCTCGACCGGCTGTTCCCCGCCTACTTTGACGCGGACGAGCTGTACGATCTGGATGCCGACCCGCTCGAACAGCACAACCTGATTTCCGATCCAAAGCTCCGCGGGACAGCCGCCGCTTTGCGCGAGGAGCTTGCCCTCGCGCTGAGCCGCCTGCCGCATCCCTTCGGGGAATTCAGCGGCGCAGAGCGGCAGGCGGACTGATAAAAAAATCCGAACCGGGCAATCCGGTTCGGATTTTTTTCATATGGAACGGGCCGGAATTCTCACGCCCCGGCGGAGGAACCGCGCCGCTCGCGGAGCAGGCGGCGGAGGAGCTCGTAGCGAAGGCGTTTTTCCTCCTTCGCGAAGTGCGTCTCCCGGAGCTGCTCGGGGTTTCCCTCGTAGCAGAGCTTTTCGTCTCCGAACTGCTCGCTGGTGAGGTCGAAGGTGCGGCCGTTCACCACATTGTAGCAGTGATAGTTCCCGTCCGGGCGGCGGATGCCGTACACCTCGCCGCCAAAGATGTCCTGCGCGAGAAAGGCCGTGATGGAGCACTGGCCGAGGGTTCTGTTCTCCGGCGTCCAGCCGGCCCGAAGACGCGGGGCGCACGTCTCGGCGCGCCACACGCCCGCGGAGAGCGCGTCGTAGAGGTCGAGCGGCGTGCGGATTCCGGCGTACTCGTCCGTGACAGCCGGGACGTCCGCCTGCTCCCAGCCGTAAAACCGATAGGTGTTCATAAGAAGACCTCCCTTTCTTTCTCTGTTGATTTCATTTTTCCTGATACAGGAAACCGAGCGCTTCCCTCTCGATCGTTTCCGCATCAAAAAGGGCAATCTCCCGCAGGGAATACCGCTTTTCGAGCTGCCGCATCCACTCGCAGCCAAGAAAATACCCCAGATCGGAAAAGCCCATCACGGTATTCCAATCTCCGAAAAAGCAGGCCGTATCATTTCCGCTGCGCAGCCTGTCCCGAAATTCGCGCCGGATCGCCTCCCGGTTTTCCGTGCAGAAGGAAAGCCATCCGCCGCGGTTCTGGGCATAAAAGCCCTCCCTGTACAGCCGCTGGGAAACGCGCACGGCAAAGCCCTCCTCATACAGAGCCCGGAGCGAATCGGGCGGCGGGGGCATCCCCTTTCTCAGGCTGCTGTGGAAAAGGTGCGCTGTTTCATGGCAAACCAGATCCGCCATGGAATCGCGATCGTGCCAGCCGAGCTCCGCAATTTTTTCAGCGCCCAGCAGCACGGCAGGCTTTCCCTCAAGCTCCGTCGCCCACCCCGCCCCGTTGCACAGGCCGAGATAAAAGACCGCCGACGCCTCAAAATCATCAGCAAACAGCTCCCCGGCGCGTGCGGGCACAAAGGCCGCGATTTCCTCCAGCGCCTGATGGGCCGCGGCGACGCGATCGAAACGGCGAAAAAGCGCATCCTCCAGAACGGGAAGGATCTGGGATGTAAAATCATACGAAGCGGAGTCCCGCAGGCATTTTTCATACAGCGCGGGAGAAACGCCCTCCGCATAGCTTCGGTAAGTCTCCGGGGAAAGCGGTTGGGAGCGTTCTCGCAGCCGCCTGATTTGTTCGTAGGTGTCAATCAGTCTGATCCTCATGTTTCTTTCTCCTCCTGTCTCAACAGCCCGCCGCGCGGCCGCTTCGCGGAAAAACCGCGGCGGGAAAGCGTTGACAGGCGCGCAAAAGCGGCGAGGCTATTCCCCGCGCTCCTCGACGCGCGGCTCCTGCACGCGGCAGACGACGAGCATGGCCGCGAGGAACAGCGCGAGGGAGAAGGCGAAGGGCAGACGGCGGTCGACGCTCGAGAGCAGGCCGGCGAGATAGCCGAACGGCGAGGAGAGGGCGATGGTCGACGCCATGATGAGGGCGTTCAGGCGCGCCCGCTCCTGCGGGTCGAGGTTGAGCTGCAGCAGCGCGTCCTTGCGCGGATTGACCAGCGCGGCGGCCACGGCGGCGAGGAAGACGTAGACCAGCACGAAGCCGACCTCGTTCGCGGGGGAGAAAATCAGCGCCAGCGCCGCGGCGCAGTAGAGTCCGAGGCCGATCCACAGGGGGACGCGGAACCTCGCCGCGTTCAGCCGGTGCTGGATCCCCACCATGAAGACGAGCATGACGACGGCGTTGAGAATCGGGAACAGCGCGAGAAGATCCTCCGAGAGGCCGAGGCGCTGCGTCACATAGAGGCTGAAAAAGTTCGTGTTCACAATGTTCGCGATGTAGAGGCAGACCGAGACGGCCACCGCCTTGACGACGCCGCGATTGCGCAGCAGCTCGGGAACCAGGCGGCGGTACTCGCCGATCATCCGAAACACGGAGACGTTTTTCGTCTCCGCGCGGCGGATGACGCCCTGCTTCGTCTCGCGGCAGAATTTGAAGGTGATGAGCGTCTTGAGCAGCATCGTCATCGCGAACAGGAAGTACAGCACCCGCACCACCGGCACGACGGAATGCGAGCTGACGAACAGGCCGGAGATCGGCGCGAAGAAGACGGCCACCAGTCCGCCGATGTTCACCCAGGTATAGATCCCGACGAGATCCTTCTGGCGCGCGTCCTCGATGAGGAGGCAGTACCACGCCGTCTGGTTGATCTGCTCGAAGCAGTTCAGGACTGCGGCGAGGAGGAACAGCCAGAAATTGTTGGAGATCGACCAGACAAGGCAGGCCATCGACCAGCCGAAGAAGTCCCCGAGCATGGTGGTGAATTTCCGCCCGAGCTTGTCGGCCAGCGTGCCGCCGATGAACGAGAAGAACACCTGCACGACCATCGTAACGGAAAGGATCGCGCCGATCTGCACGTCGGTAACGCCCTGCGTGTACATATACAGCGTGGCGAACGGCGCAATGAGGTTGTATGGAATTCCCCACAGCGGTTCAATCAGCACCAGCGTGCGCGGATTGCCGCCGTTGTTTGCCAGCACCTGCATGAGAGGGTGCTCCCGCAGCTTTCGCAGCCCTGCCTTGCGATTCATTGTTTTCCTCCCTGTATTCCCGTGATTTCCCGCCTATTCTACCACACTTTCCAGCGTACGGGAAGAGGGGGCGGCGGTTTTATTTTTGCCGGTCTGCGGCGGGCTGCTTTCCAGCCTCCACAGCTTGGGACATGGCTCTCTGCCGCGTCACACGCCCTGCCGCCGGGCAAGGGAAGCATCATAATTTGATGGAAATGATGCCCAAGATCCGGCTTCCCGAACGCCCATTTTCCCTGCAGATCCCCTTTTCTCCGCGCGGAGGTTGACAATCGGAACACGCCTTTATATAATTACCTTAAGTAACAATCAGAGCAAAACCGGAGGGAACGCAGATGACGATTGAGACAATCAAAGCGCTGCTCGACGCGTGCTATCAGGCCAAGCGGATCCGTGAGCTCCTCCCCGCGCTGCCGCGGGGCGTCGCGGCGTCGTATTTTCACTATCTCGAAACCATCGCCTCGCTGGAGCAGACGGGCGCGCGGGTCAAGATCTCCGACATCAGCGGCGCGCTGCGCCTCCCCCGCCCGGGCGTCACCCGGACGGTAAAGGAGATGGAGGCGAAGGGCTATCTCTGCAAGACCGCGTCGCCGGAGGACGGGCGCATCACCTACGTCTCGATCACGCCCGCCGGGCGGGAGCTGTATGAAAAATACATCACCCAATACTTCGGCAGGCTTGTCCCCATTTTGGAGGAATTCTCCGAGGAGGACGTCCGCTGTACGATTCAAACGATCGATCGATTCTATCGCTTCATGTCCGAAAGGAGAATCACCATTGAGTAAGAGCAGCACAGATTTCACACAGGGAAGCATTTTGAAAAAACTGGTCTGGTTCATGGTTCCCATCCTCGGGGCGCTGATTCTGCAGGCCGCCTACGGAGCCGTCGACCTGCTCGTGGTGGGGCGGTTCGGCTCCACGTCGGGACTCTCGGCGGTCTCGACGGGCAGCCAGGTTCTGAATCTCGTCACCTTTGTGGTGACGTCGCTCGCGATGGGCATCACCGTCCTGATCGCGCGATACCTCGGTGAAAAGCGGCCGGACAGCATTCCCAAGGTGCTCGGCGGAGCGTCTGTCATCTTCGCCGCGATCTCCGTCGTGCTGTGCGTCGCGCTCGTCTGCCTCGCGCGGCCGATCTCGGTGCTGATGCAGGCGCCGGAGGAGGCGCTCGACCTCACGGAGAGCTATGTGCGCATCTGCGGCGGCGGCATCTTCTTCATCGTCGCCTACAACGTGCTCTCCGCCATCTTCCGCGGGCTGGGGGACAGCCGGTCGCCGCTGCTGTTCGTGCTCGTCGCGTGCGTGGTCAACATCGTCGGGGATCTCGTGCTGGTGGCGGGTCTGCGCATGGACGCCGCGGGCGCGGCGCTGGCCACCGTCTTCGCGCAGGCCGTCAGCGTGGTGTGCGCCGTCGTCATCCTGATGAAAAAGAAGCTGCCGTTCTCCCTTTCGAGGAAGGATTTCCGCCTGAATCCGCAGTGCTGGAAGTTCCTGCAGATCGGCCTGCCGCTCGCCCTGCAGGAGTGCCTGACGCAGGTCTCCTTCCTCGCTCTCTGCGCGTTCGTCAACCGGCTCGGCCTCGAGGCGTCCTCCGGGTACGGCGTAGCCAGCAAGATCGTCAACTTTGCCATGCTGATTCCCAGCGCCCTGATGCAGTCCATGGCGTCCTTCGTCTCCCAGAACGTCGGCGCGGGCAACCCGAAGCGCGCGAAGCAGTCAATGCTTACGGGGATCGGCGTCGGGCTCGCGTTCGGCTGCCTCGTCTTTGCCCTCGTCATGCTCAAGGGCGACGTGCTCGCCGGCTTCTTCTCCACCGACGCCGGGGTGATCGCGAAGGGCTTCGATTACCTCAAGGGCTTCGCGCCCGAGACCATCCTGACCGCCGTCCTGTTCAGCATGATCGGCTACTTCAATGGGAACCAGAGGACGGTCTGGGTCATGCTGCAGGGTCTGGTGCAGACGCTCCTCGTCCGCCTGCCGATGGCCTACCTCATGAGCATCCAGCCGGACGCGAGCCTGATGAGCATCGGCCTCGCCGCCCCGACGTCCACGGCGGTCGGCATCCTTCTGAACGTCGGATTCTATCTCTACCTGAACCGCCAGAACAAAACCGCAAAGCCCGGCCTCTCCGGGCGGTGACGCCGCCTGACCGTCCGGGCGCTGAAAAAGCCGTGAAATCGCACGATTTCACGGCTTTTTGCATGGCCTCCTCTTTCACAGAACCCGCACCATCTGCTCCCAGAGGAGCGCAAAGCGTCCGTTGACAATCCGGTTGTCGTGGTAGTGGCCGAACAGCCAGGAGCGGAACTGCGCCTTCTCCCTGACCTCCTCGAGGAAGTCCGTCAGGCGGTCGTGCTCATACGTCCCGTCTCCGAGAATGTCCGCGACGCTGCTGGGCGCGCAGTGCGTCACCACATGATCCACCTGCCAGCGCACGCGTTCCAGAGTCTGCCGCGCCTCCTCGTACTCCCTTTCGCTGGGGAGCTCCTCCTTCCACCAGGAATAGTGGTTGACGCGGAAGCGGGCGTGCATACTGCGAAGCTCCCAGTACTGCTCCTCGAAGCTGGGATCGTGGGGATTGAGAATCCCGTCCTCTACGTCGTGGCTGCTCGCGCCTCCCATGGTAAAAAAGGAGCGCCCCTGCAGCTCGAAAACCTGCCCGCGCATCAGATGGATCACATGGGGGCGGATGCGCTGGATCCTCCCGCCGTTCCACTCCTCCGCCGGGTATGCTGCGAGGCGATCGAAGTTCTCGTGGTTGCCGCTGACGAACAGCGTGGTGAACGGAAGGCTCTCGAGCCAATCGAGCTTGCGCGCGTCTCGCTTCCCGCCGTCCCAGACGCCGCCGAAGTCGCCGCAGATGATCATGAAATC
>CASFAA010000178.1 GCA_949292505.1 uncultured Oscillospiraceae bacterium | reverse complement strand
TCCCTGCTCTCCTCTCTGCGCACGATGGACACGCCGACGCTTGAAAATATTCTTTGACACCGGGAAAAAACCGGAAAAGAAAATTGCAATAGAGCAAAATACATGGTAGAATAAGAAAAAAAGCGGCGTTCTTCCGCGCCGCTCCCGTCATCGCCTCAAAAGGCGGCAGAGAGGAGAGCTCCCCATGAAATGCCCCTATTGCAATTACGAGGAAAGCAAGGTCATCGATTCGCGTCCCACGGACGAGGGGGAGCGGATTCGCCGCCGCCGCGAATGCCTCAAATGCGGAAAGCGCTTCACCACCTACGAGGTGGTTGAGACGGTTCCCGTCGTCGTCATCAAGAAGGATCTGTCGCGTGAGACGTTCGACCGCAACAAGCTGCTCAACGGACTGCTGCGCGCGTGCGAGAAGCGCCCCGTCTCCCTCGACAGGCTCGAGCGCGTCGTCGACGAGATCCAGAACTCGCTGCAGAACCGGCTTGAGCGCGAGGTACCGTCGAGCAAGATCGGCGAGTACGCGATGGATAAGCTCAAGGAGATCGACGAGGTCGCCTATGTGCGCTTCGCCTCCGTCTACCGCCAGTTCAAGGATATCCACAGCTTCATGGAAGAACTGAGCCGGCTGATTCAGACGAAGGATGGACCGAAAAAGTAAGCGTCTCTCTCCGGATGAAAGGAGGCTTTCACAATGCATCCTGTCGTGCTGGTTCTCTTCCTTCTCGAGAGCGTGATTTTCACCGCAACGGGATATGCCGTCCGATACCGGCATTCCCCGTACCCTGATATCCGCGCCGGATATCATTTCGGCTGCGCGCAGAAAAGCCGGGAAACTTGGGATTTTGCGAACCGCACCGCCGGAGCAATCTGCACGGCCTGCGCCGCCGCTCTCGCCGCGGTCTGCGTGTTTCTTCTGCTGAGCAAGGCGGGCACGGCGCTTTCCGTAACGTGCCTTTTGGCGGGATCAGCCGTCTGTGTGCCATGCGCCGTTCTTCTCCCCGCTGCCTTTGTAAAAAGGAAGTTTCATTGAAGCAAGGCTCCTGGTTTACAGCCGGAGGTCTTGCTGACGGCAACGTTTGTATGAAAACGCAAAAAGAGCGCGGCAGCCGGCATCGGCTCCGCGCTCTTTTTTGTTCCGAAAGCTCAGGGATTGGCTGCGTTATACCTCGCACAGAGGGCGGAGACCACCCGCCCGGCCTCGGCGAGCTCCGGTTCGCCGCCGAAATTGCTGCGGTAAACCTCGACAATCAGATCGCCGCCGTAGCGCCGCTCCCGCAGCACGTCGAGCAGAGCGGCGTAATCCATCGCGCCGCGGCCCGGGAGGAGGCAGTCCGCGCCGGGAAGATTGTCGTTGATGTGGACGTGAAGAAGGCGCTCCCCCATCGCGCGGCACACGGCGAAGGGATCGAAGCCGGCGCGCACCGCCTGCTTCACGTCGAAGACGAAGGCGCACTCCGCGCCAGCCAGACGGCGCATCCGCTCGATAAACGCAGGGCTCTCGCTGCGGAACTGGTTGACGTTCTCCTGCGCGACGGTAATCCCGAAGGTTTTGCCGAGACGGTAAAGCCTGAGATAGCGCTCAACGTACTCCTCGTCGGTCAGCCTGCTGGTCTGGTAGCCCTTCTGGCCGTGCAGGACGAGCAGCTTCGCGCCGAGCGTCCCGGCGGCTTCAAAGTACGTCTTATAGAATTCGAGCGAATCCTCCACGCGGCGCTCATACTCGGAGAAGAACAGCATTCCCTCAATGGCGGAGGTGAAGGGATGAATCGACTTGACCTCCGCCCCGGCGCTCTCGAGCCGGTCCCGCAGCCGGCGCAGAAACGGGGGTCTGAGCTCGCTTATCGTGTTGAGAAAAAATTCAAAGAGGCGAAAATCCATCGCGAGCAGCCGCTCGAGCGATTTTTCAATCTCCATCGGGTACAGGCAGGCCGTTGAGATACCAGGTCGCATCATGCTCTGTGTGTCCTCCGTCCGTCAAAAATTCTATCTTCCACTTTACTCTTTTCCGGCGCGCTTTGCAAGAAAAAAGATGGAGAATCGGAAAATGAAACGGCGCGAAACGGGGAATCCTATGAAAAACAGCAAAGGAGGATTTCCCTAATGGATAACGAAAAGACGAAAAAGACGGAAAACGCCGACGAGGAGCTTCTGACCGAGCTCTCCCGCACGGCGGCGATGGGAATCGAAGCGATGGAGCTTGTGATTCCGAAGGCGGAGGACGCCCGGCTTCGCGGCAAGCTGGAGCGCCAGCAGGAGAGCTACCGCTGCCTCGCAAAAAAAGCGCGCGATCTTATGGAGAAAAAGGGTATCCGGCCGGAGGCGGGCTCGCCCGTGCAGAAGGCGATGCTGTGGGGCAGCGTGCAGATGAGCACGCTCGGCGACGCCTCGCCTTCCCATCTCGCGGAGCTGACGATCAACGGCACAACGATGGGTATCGTCTCCCTGACGAAAAAGATGCATGAGCTCGCCCGGGCGGACGGCCAGGCCAGGACGCTCGCGGAGGATTTTCTCTCGGCGCAGCAGCAGACGGTCGAGGAGCTCAAGCCGTTTCTCTGAGGTCTTGATTCCTCGTCCGTTTTCGCGTATAATAGAAAAAGACTGAGCCCCTTCCCGCGCGGGAGGGGCTTTTTCCTGAACGGATTCCTGCAACATACTCTATAGGAGCGTATCTATATGGCTTTATTCAGCGCCAGCAATCTACAGAAAGCGTTCGGCACCGACGTCGTCTTCTCCGGCGTGTCGTTTGAGATTCAGGAGGGCGACCATATCGGTCTCGTCGGCGTGAACGGCTCCGGCAAGACGACGCTGTTCCGCGTCCTGACGGGCGAGCTGCCGAACGACGGCGGAGAGATTTATCAGGCGAACTCCGCCGTCATCGGCTACATGGAGCAACACGTCTGCCGCGATCTCGAAAAAAGCGCGTACAGCGAGGTGCTCACCGTGTTCGCGCCCCTGCTTGCCCTCGAGCGGGAGCTCGACGAAATCAACCACAGGATCCAGGCGAAGGCCGGGAATCTCGACGAGCTCATCGAGCGGCAGGCGCTTCTCACCGACCGCTTTGAGCGCGAGGGCGGGCTGACGTGCCGCGCCCGGGCGCGCTCCGCGCTGCTCGGCCTCGGCTTCGACGACGCGCAGATGGCGCAGCCGATCGGCGTCCTCAGCGGCGGGCAGAAGGCAAAGCTCCAGCTCGCCAAGATGCTTTTGAGCGGCGCGAACCTTCTGCTGCTCGACGAGCCCACGAACCACCTCGACATTGCGAGCGTCGAGTGGCTCGAGGATTTTCTGCGCGCGTACCACGGCGCCTTTCTCGTCATCTCGCATGACCGATATTTCCTCGACCGCATCACGCAGCGCGTGTTCGAGATGGAAAACGGCCATCTGACGGCGTACAAGGGCAATTACACGGCCTTCCTCTCCCAGAAGGAGGAGAACCGCCTCGCCATGCAGCGCAAATACGACAACACGAAGCGCGAAATCACGCGTCTCGAGGGAATCGTCGCGCAGCAGCGGCAGTGGAACCGCGAGAAAAACATCCGCACGGCGGAGAGCAAGCAGAAGGTGATCGACCGCCTCGAAAGCACGCTCGAAAAGCCGGAGGACGCGCCGGAGGCGCTGCGCTTCGACTTCTCCATCCGCCAGCGCGGCGGCAACGACGTCCTCATCACAGTGGACCTCGGCCTTGCCTTCGGGGAGAAGCGGCTGTTCTCGGGCGTGAATCTGCACATCCGGCGGGGCGAGCGCGTCTTTCTCATCGGGCCGAACGGCTGCGGCAAAACGTCGTTTCTCAAGACCATTCTCGGCATCTATCCGCCTACCGAGGGCGAGATCCGCTTCGGCGCGGGCATCGACGTCGGCTATTACGACCAGATTCAGGCCAACCTCGATCTTGGCAAGACGGTCATTGACGAGATCTGGGACGCCTACCCCCGCATGACGCAGACGGAGGTGCGCAACGCGCTGGCCGTCTTCCTGTTCCGCGGGGACGACGTGTTCAAGCCCGTCTCCGCCCTCTCCGGCGGCGAGCGCGCCCGCGTGCTCCTGCTGCGGCTGATGCTCTCGCAGGACAACTTCCTGCTCCTCGACGAGCCGACGAACCACCTCGACATCACGTCGTGCGAGGCGCTCGAGGACGCGCTGCAGAGCTACGAGGGGACGCTCTTCATCGTCTCGCACGACCGCTATCTCATCAACAAGATCGCGGACAAGGTGTACGCCATCGAGGAGGAGGGCGTGTCGTGCACGCTCGGCGGCTACGACGCCTACCTCGAGACCGTGCGCGGGAAAAAGGCCGCGGAAGCAGCGCAGCCGCAGGCAGAGTCGGCGCGCGCCGTGGAATACCGCGCCAGAAAGGAGCAGCAGGCCGCGCTGCGAAAGGAGAAGGCGGCGCTGCGCCGCCTCGAGGCTGAGATCGAGCAGACGGAGGCGCACATCGCGGAGCTTGAAGCCCAGCTCGGCGATCCGGCGATCGTCAGCGACTACGAGGAGGTTGCGCGCCTCTCCAGGGAGCTCGACGAGGCGCGCGCCGTGAACGAGGAGCAGTTCGCCCGCTGGACGGAGCTCTCAGAGCGCCTCGAAGCGCGCGGGGACGACGAAGGGGCATGAAAAAAGGGAGGGTCTCCCCTCCCTGCTTTTCTGTGAAGCGCCAAACCCGTCAGACCTTGAACTGCTCGATCTCCCTGAGGAACTCGCCGGCAGCCTCGCTCTCGACCTCGAGCGTGACGGGCCGGGACAGGTCGAGGCTGAACACGCCCATGATGGACTTCGCGTCGATCTTATATTTGTCGGTCGTCAGATTGATCTGAAAATCATACTTATTCGTGATAGCGACAAATTTCTTGACAGATTCAATGCTGGACAGCATAATATTTTCTCTCACCATTTGATTTCTCCTCCTGAAAATGATTCGGATTCTGTAACCGGATGCGGCTCTCCGAGTTCCCCTTCATGATAATACAACAGGGAACGGAGGTCAATATGGAATAATACCAGAGAATTTACACTTTTCCAATGCAAACTTGTCAGGATGATACGCGGAGCTGTTTTCGCTCCGCGAGGAAAGGATTTTTATGAAAGTATATGCCGTTACGCTTGGCTGCAAGGTCAACCAATACGAAACCGAGGCCATGCTCGCGCAGCTGCTGAACGCCGGCTTTTCCTTAGCGGAAACGGCGGCGGAGAGCGACGTGATTCTGCTGAATTCCTGCACCGTCACGGCGCAGAGCGATCACAAGGTCCGCCAGACGCTGCACCGCGCGCGCCGGGACGCTCCCGGCGCGGTGATCGTCCTCACCGGCTGTATGCCGCAGGCGTTCCCCGAGGCGGCTGAGAAGCTCGCAGACGCCGACATCGTCCTCGGCAACGCGAACCGCGCCTCCCTGCTGCCGCACATTCTGAACTATCTCTCCTCGCGCCAGCGGATCGTCGACATCGCGCCGCACGAGACCGGGGAGCGCTTCGAGCCAATGCGCGTCGGCGCCTTCCACGAGCGGACGCGCGCCTTCCTCAAGATCGAGGACGGCTGCAACCGCTTCTGCTCCTACTGCATCATCCCCTACGCCCGCGGCCGCGTGCGCTCGAAGGCTCTCGGCGAGCTGAAGGCGGAGGTCGAGGAGCTTGCCGCGAACGGCTACCGCGAGATTGTCCTGACGGGCATCAACCTCTCGGCGTACGGGCAGGAGCTCGGCCTCAGCCTCTGCGACGCCGTCGAGGCGGCGTGCGCCGTGCCGGGAATCGAGCGCGTGCGGCTCGGCTCCCTCGAACCGGAGCAGATGGACGAGGCGGTCGTCGCGCGCATGGCGAAGCAGGAAAAGCTCTGCCCGCAGTTCCACCTGTCGCTGCAAAGCGGCTGCGACGAGACGCTCCGCCGCATGAACCGCCACTACGATTCCGCGGAGTACCGCCGGATTGTCGCGAACCT
>CASFAA010000177.1 GCA_949292505.1 uncultured Oscillospiraceae bacterium | reverse complement strand
GTGCGGGCAGCGCGTCGCGAGGACGGGGATCTTCGATTTGCAGAAGGGGCATTCCTTCTCCGTCGGGGCGGCGGGCGCAGCAGGCTTTTCGTCCTTTTTCTTCACGAGATCGCGCAGGCGGTTGATCCACTTGACGACCATATAGATGACAAGAGCGACGATGAGGAAGTTGACGACCTGCGTGATGAACGAGCCGTAGTTGATGCTCGAGGCGTTCTCTCCGGTGGAGAGAACGATTTTCAGGTCGTTGAAATCGATGCGGCCGGTGATGAGGCTGAGCGTCGGCATCACAATGTCGTTGACGAGCGAGTTCACAATTCCCGTGAACGCGCTGCCGATGATCATGCCGACCGCCAGATCGATCATGCTGCCCTTGAGGGCGAAGCTCTTGAATTCCTTCAAAAATTTCTTCATGTTCCTCTGCTCCTTTCAAAATGGGCGGCTCACAGCTTGATGAGCCGGGCGAAATTCGCCATCAGCTTTTTCGTTCCGACGCGGTCGAAGGCAATCTCGAGAAGGATGTCGTTCCCCATCGGGGAAGCGGAGAGAATCATGCCCTGTCCGAACGTCTTGTGCTCGACGGCGTCGCCGGGGCGGAACGAGGCGGACGGCTTCTCCGCCCTCGCGACCGCAGCGGGGCCGAAGTTTCGCGCGGCCTGCACGGAGGCCGCGCGCGCCTGGCGGTGATCGACCGGGAGCGCCATGCCGGGCTCCGGCTTCTTCCATTCTCGGGCGCGGTGGCGGTCGATGAGCTCCTCGGGGATCTCCATACAGAAGCGGGAGGGCTTATTGCGGTTCGTGCTGCCGAACAGCATCCGGCTCTCCGCGTTGACGATGGTAAGCTCCTCCTTCGCGCGGGTGATGGCGACGTAGGCGAGGCGGCGCTCCTCCTCAATCTCCGGCGGGTTGTAGATGGCCTGCATCCCGGGGAAAATCCCTTCCTCAAAGCCGGGAAGGAAGACGCACGGGAATTCAAGGCCTTTGGCGGAGTGCATCGTCATCATGACGACGGCGTCAACCGACTCATCGAGGTTGTCGACGTCCGTCATGAGAGAAATTTCCTCGAGGAAGCCCGACAGGGACGCCTCCTCCCCCGCGTCGAGCTCGTACTGGCGGAGGTTGGAAAGCAGCTCGTTGACGTTGTCGATGCGATCCTGCGCCGTCTCCTCCTCCGTCTCCCGAAGATACTGCTCGTAATTCGTCTTTTCAAGAAGGAGCTGGTAAAGCTCTCCGAGACCAAGTGAGGCGGAGGCCGCGATAAGCTCCTGAATCAGGTCGGCAAACTGAAGCAGCTTGGCCGAGGAGCGCTTGAGCGCCTCAAACTCGTCCGCGTGGGCGATCACGTCGAAGAGGCTCTCGCCGAGACCGGCGGCAATCTCCGACGCCTGGGCAATCGTCTTCTCGCCGATGAGACGCTTGGGCTGATTGATGATACGGCGCAGACGGATCTCGTCGCCGGGATTGTTGATGACGCAAAGGTAAGCGATCATATCTCGGATTTCCTTGCGTTCGTAGAAGCGAAGACCTCCGAGCATCCGGTACGGGACGCCGGACTTGACGAAATACCGCTCGAGCGTGCTCGACTGCGAGTTCATGCGGTACAGCACGGCAAAATCGGAGAATTTCCGGTGCGCGGCCTCCTCGAGGATCCGCTTCGTAATGTACTCGGCCTCCCCCGTCTCGTTGATCGCCGTGAAGACGGAAATCTGCTTGCCCTGCGGATTTTCCGTCCAGAGCGTCTTGCCCTTGCGCTCGACGTTGTTCGCGATGACGGCGTTCGCCGCGTCGAGAATCGTCTGCGTAGAGCGGTAGTTCTGCTCGAGGCGGATGGTCTTCGCGTTCGGAAAGTTCTTCTCAAAGCTCAGGATGTTCTCAATCGTCGCGCCGCGGAATTTGTAGATGCTCTGGTCGTCGTCGCCGACGACGCAGATGTTGGCGCTGCGCTGCGCGAGAAGCTTGACGAGCAGGTACTGCGCGTGGTTCGTGTCCTGATACTCGTCCACCATGATGTAGCGGAACTTGTTCTGGAAGTAATCGAGGACGTCCGGGCATTCCTGCAGCAGGCGGACAGCGTTGACGATGAGGTCGTCGAAGTCCATGGCGTCGGCCTTGCGCAGGCCGGCCTGATAGAGCTTGTATGCCTGCCCGATGAGGACGAGGCGGTTGTCGCGCCCCGCGGCGCTGAGGAATTCCTCGGGCGTGACGAGATTGTCCTTCGCGTGGGAGATCTCGTTAAGGATCGCTTTGTGAGAAAGCACCTTATCCTCGATTTTGAGCGTCCGCTGGCAGTCCTTCATGAGGCGCTTCGCGTCGTCCATGTCGTAGATGGTGAAGTGG
>CASFAA010000176.1 GCA_949292505.1 uncultured Oscillospiraceae bacterium | reverse complement strand
GGGCGTGCGCGGAGCCGCTCGGCGCGGGCGTTCTCGGCAGCGAGCTGGCCGTCGCGCCGCTGCGGGTTCTCGCGTGCGGGCTGCCGTTCATGGCGTGCTGCGCCTGCCTCAAGGGCTGGTTCCTCGCGGAAGGGCGCGCCGCCGTCCCCGCGGCGGCGGACATTCTCGAGCAGGCCGTCTCCATCGGGGCAGGGATTGGCCTTATGAACGTCCTGCCGCCGCTCGAGGCGCTCATGCTCGGCTCGACGCTCGGGGAGGCCGCGTCGTTCTCGCTCGCGGGCCTGTGCTTCCTGCGCTTTTCGCGTGGAAAGAAGCGCAGCTTGCCCGCGCCGCTGCGCGCGATTCTGCGCATCGCCGCCCCGGTGGTGAGCGGCTCGTTCTCGCGCAGCGCGCTGAGCAGCCTTGAAAACGTGCTCGTCCCGCGCGGATTCCGGCTCAACGGGGCGGCGTACGAGACGTCGCTGTCGCAGTACGGGCAGATGCAGGGCGTCGCGATGCCGATTCTCCTGTTCCCCGCCGCGCTCGTGACCTCGGCGTGTCAGCTGCTCGTCCCAAAGCTCGCCGCAGCAGCCGCGCGCGGAGACCGGCAGACGATCCAGCGGACGGCGGAGCGCGCCATCCGGCTGACGCTCACGTTCTCCTTCTTTGTGACGACGCTCCTCATCGTGTTCGCCGACCCGCTGTGCCGTTTCTTTTTTCACAGCGCGGAGGCGGGCAACCTTCTTCGCATCATGGCGCCGATCGTCCCGCTGTGGTACGTTGACAGCGTCGTTGACGGGATGCTCAAGGGACTTGATCAGCAGCTGTTCGCGTTCCGCTGCAACCTTGCGGACTCGCTGCTGCGCGTGGCGGCGGTCGCGGTGCTGCTGCCGCTCTGGGGGATGGCCGGGTACGCTGCCGTCCTCTTTCTCAGCGAAATATTCAACGCTTCGCTCTCCGTGTACCGGCTTCTGCGCGTCACGAAGCTCGAGGCAGACCCCGTCACCTGGGTGGTGCTGCCCGCTGTGTCGGCGGCGCTCCTCTATTATGTGCTTTCCCTCCTTCGTATCGCCGCCTGAGCGGTTGCGGGAACGGACGCGTTGTGCTACAATAGTCAAAAATCCGGCAAAACGCTGCAGAAGGGAGGGAGCCGCCATGGCCAATCTGATCCGAATGTTCCTGTGCTTTCTCTGCTATTCCGCGGCAGGATGGCTGTGCGAAAGTATTTACTGCTCCATTCCGGAGCGGAGATGGATCAACAGGGGATTCCTGTTCGGACCTGTCTGTCCCGTGTACGGCGTGGGGGCTCTGATTGCCGCCGCGCTGCTCGCGCCGATCGCGTGGTCGATACCGCTGCTGTTTCTCTGCGGAGCCGTCCTGATGAGCGTCGTCGAGTATTTGACCGGCTGGCTGCTTGAGACGCTGTTCCATGCGAAATGGTGGGATTACTCCGACCAAAAGTGGAATCTGCGCGGGCGCGTCTGCCTGCACAATTCCATCCTGTTCGGGCTGATGTGCACCGCACTTGTGCGGTGGATCCATCCGTTGATCGCCGGATGGATGGAGAATATTCCGCAAGGATGGCTTCTGCCGGTGGGCGGCGCGCTGTTCGCCGTATTCGCCGCCGACGCCGTGTTCTCGGTGCGCGGGGCGCTGCAGCTGCGCGGGAAGCTCGAGGCGATGCAGGAGATCCTCGACGAGATTCGCGAACGGACGGAGTCCGCCCTCGCCGGCCAGCGGCAGGCTGTGCGCCTCGCCGTCGACAGCTTCGGCCAGCGGACGCAGGCCGGGCGCGAGGAGGCGCTTGAGCGGCTGCGCGCACGGCAGGCCCGGCTCGAGGAGAGCGTGCGCGGCGCGCAGCGCCGCCTGCTTGCCGCCTTCCCGACGATGCGCACGCGCCGCGGGCG
>CASFAA010000175.1 GCA_949292505.1 uncultured Oscillospiraceae bacterium | reverse complement strand
TGGTGCTTCCCCCGAAAGTCTAGTTGCCGGGCGGACAGATACGTCTCTTGAGTGCGGTGGAAATCTTCCTGACCGCAACCATCTTAGCAAGCGAAAAAAGGCGACTTTGTTGCCCCCTCATCCCTGCCCATAGGAATGGCGGTTGCGTCCCGTCATTCCTATCGGCAGAGGAACGGAGCGGGAGGGAAGTTAGGTGGCTTCCGAAATCTGTGGATGCTGCTTTGTAAAGTAGTTATTTTTTTGCGCCAGCTCGCAGCGGCTCCCTCTGCCGAAGGGGCGTCGGGAGCGGCGTTCTTATAGACTGATGCTCACTCCAAGAAAGAATAAAATCATCCTTGACCTTGTGAGACATCTCAAAAGCTCAAGGATGATTTGCAGAAGTGAAGTGCCATCGAGACAAAACAGGGGAAGCCGGACAAACAATCCGAGCTCACAGAAACGGATGATTATCCACCTGTCAATACATCAACTAATAGATCAACCATGCCTGCGATAGATCAACTGAATAGATCAACTCAGTTGATAGAACGATTTTCGCTATGCTTTGACATAGTAAATGTGCCGCCCTTTGCGCTCTTTTTTGACCAGTGATTTCTTTATCAGTCGGTTGAGCGCAACAGATGCACCGGCTGGTGTAGTGATGCGGGTAATTGCAATCACTTGCTGTGTTGTAATGAAGCCGTTTTCGCGGATATAGTCGTAGATGACCAGGTCGGTATCGATCAGCTCAGGCGCAGACTTGCCAAGCTCCGTCAGAGCTGCTTGATTGGGCTGGGTTTCGTACTGTTCGTTTAATTGATACGTCGTCCATCGTCCGTTCGGCGTAACCAGAAGCATATTTTTTTCAACCAGATCATATAGATGCTTTCCCACATCTGTGCTGTGCAGATTCAGCAGCATCTGGATTCTGGCGTTTGTGATTTCCTTTTCCAAATAGGTGGTGCAAAGAATGCTCTGATCTTCCGACGGCAGACAATCATAATCGCTTCCCATCAGTGCGTGCAAATGATCGGTACATTCCCGAGGCATCAGCGAAAGCGTCCAGAGCCTCAGTTCCACGACATGAAGCTCTGTGTTTTCGCTTAAATCAGGCTTTCTCCAGTTTTCTTCCTTCCAGGCGCTCAAAATAGTCGGAAATCCAGATCCGATATTATCGCCCATACCTATCATTCGCAGCATGGTTTGAATGTGCGGGTTCCGAGCTTTAGAGTTTCCGCCCTCATAGATGGCCGGAATGGACAGCTTCAAATTGCCCGGATTGGAAAAAAGAAATCCGTCATCCAGTTTAACAATCTTTAAAACGCCGGTAATGTGGTAATCTGAATGGATAATCAGGTTAATGACTGCTTCACGGATTGCTTTATGAACCGGCGTGTCATCGATGCGGCTCATCCCGTTCAGCTGAAACGGTCTGCGGATGTCCTTGACCAATTTTGGCATGATTCTTTTGATAAAGTTGTACAGATTGTTTTCCCACATACCGTCATAGGTGAGGCGATCTGTCCAACGGCTGCCGGGCATCAGATTGCTCTCGTCCAGATAATCCATACGGATATTGCCAAATCTTTCCCGAATTGCGAGGCCGGTTCCGAACATCAGCAAACCAGCGGTTGTAAGACCCTCTTTTCCTGTAACCCGGTCAACCGTATAACCCCCAAGATTTCGCAAAAAAGACTTGTTGTCGCTTCCGTTCCAAACATGGTCTGGATTATGCAATTCATATTCGATTCGGTATGATTTTAAGGTTTCGGAATCAATATCGTCCATGGTATATCCCTCCAACAGCCCGCCGTCATTTCCGGTGTCGCTGGCGTCACGGAGCATGGACTTCACTTCTTCCTCGGTGCAGTGGTAATCTCCTTCGTGATTCCGTTTGAAACTTCCTTTGAGGGGATTTCCGTTGATATACACCGGACGTTGGTGATAGGAAGCCTGGGGAACGTCAATACGGATAATGGCCTGCCCCTCATACTGTTCAACAGATACGTCGGAGTCTACCAGAATATTTGCGCTGACCTTTTCACTGTTGACGGTGTTCCAGAAATCTTTCAGGATTTGCTCCGGGTTTCTGATTTCTCCAACGTGGAATCGCTCCGAAAAATCTTTTGCCTTTATATTTTCTTCGATTCCGAATAGTATGGTGCCGCCGCTGGTATTTGCGAACGATGAATATGTTTCCCAAACCGATTTTGGCAAACTGTTCTCTGCTTTTTTACACTCAAGAGTAATGCGCTCACCGTATTTTAACAGTTCTTCGATGGATGCTCGTTCCATTGGTTCGATTTCACCCCTTTTTTCGCATGATTACGCATGCGGACGCATAAAAACATCCGGCCTCCTGTTGTGTGACGTGCTTGCCTTTACCTGGAATCTGCGACCTCCATCCGGAGATGACCCGCTTTTCGGATGCCTGGGGAACAGATACTCAGTCCGTTTAAAACTGCGGCAAGACAATCCTCAAACTGGGGGGATATTGTATTCATGTTAATCGATAACCGGAGTCTTGTCAATTCAGCAGTGAGTGGCGTCAAATCCGCTCTTGTTACGGCTGTATGCTTTTCTGAGCTGCACCTGAAGAGAATTATCAGGGAACCGCCGTGGCTGCCGTGTACCAAAGCAGGATAAGAACGAGCTCGCTTCACGCGAAGCGCTTCAAATCACCCTGCCCCTTCCCATAAACACGAAGCGCGTCAGCCTTCCGGATTGACCCCCAAAGCCCCCTTCCCAGCCGCGCAGCTGTGCTGCGTCTAGACTTCCCTCTGAGAAGGTGCTACAATAAGGGCACAATCTGAAAAATCAGGGGGAATTTTCGTCATGCAGTCGACGAGAAGCCGGATCAACGGGATCACGGAGGGCGTGATCTGGAAGCAGCTTCTGATCTTTTTCTTTCCCATCATGCTTGGGACGTGATTCCAGCAGCTCTACAACACGGTCGACGCCATCGTCGTTGGGCAGTTTGTCGGCAAGGAGGCGCTTGCGGCCGTCGGCGGAGCGACGGGCACGCTCATCAACCTCCTCGTCGGCTTTTTTGTCGGCCTGTCCTCGGGCGCGACGGTCATCATCTCGCAGTTCTACGGCGCGTACCGTCCCGCGGAGACGAGCGAGGCCGTCCACACGGCGATGGCGCTCGGCCTCGCGGGCGGCGTCGTCTTCATGGCGATCGGACTGCTCGTCTCGCCGCTTGCCCTCACGCTGATGGGCACGCCCGCCGACGTGTTCGACCACGCGCTCTCCTACATCCGCATTTACTTCCTCGGGATGATCTTCAACCTCGTGTACAACATGGGCGCGGGTATCCTGCGCGCCGTCGGCGACTCGAAGCGGCCCTTGTATTTCCTCATTTTCAGCACCCTTTTGAATGTGGCACTCGACTTCCTCTTCGTCGTCGGCCTGAACCTCGGCGTCAACGGCGCGGCGATCGCGACGATTCTCTGCCAGGCTGTGAGCGCGGGGCTCGTTGTCTTTACGCTCATGCGGTCGGACGACGTCTACCGTGTGCGCCTGCGCGAGATTCGCTTCTCGCTGCCGATTCTGCGCGACATCGTGCGCATCGGCCTGCCCGCCGGGCTGCAGTCTGTCATTTATAACATTTCCAATCTCATCGTGCAGACGACGATCAACGGCTTCGGCACCGACGTCATCGCCGCGTGGACGGCCAACGGCAAGATCGACGGCATCTTCTGGATGATCATGGGCGCGTTCGGCACGGCCACGACGACCTTCTCCGGCCAGAACTTCGGCGCGCAGAAATATGACCGCATCCGCCGCTGCGTGCGCGTCTGCACGCTGATGGCGCTGATTGCCGCGGCGCTCGTGAGCGCCGTCGTGCTGCTGTTCGGCCCGTACATCTACCGCATCTTCACGAGCGACGACGCCGTCGTCGCGGAGGGGCAGCGCATCATCCACGCTCTCGCGCCGTTCTACTTCACCTACGTCTGCGTCGAGGTGATTTCCGGCACCGTGCGCGGGACGGGCGACTCCTTCCGCCCGATGATCATCACCTGTTTCGGCGTCTGCGTCGGCAGAATCCTTTGGCTCCTGTTCGTCGTCCCGCGGTTTCACACGATTGAAATGCTTGCCTGGAGCTATCCCATCTCCTGGGCGCTGACGACGGTATTGTTCATCGTCTACTATTTACAGGGCTCCTGGCTGCGGCGCAGCATCAAAAAGGCGGGCTTCGCGCCGGAGGTGCGCCCCGCCCGCCGCCGCCGCGCATGATCCCTTTCCAAGGAGGCTTTGCCGGTGACCAACCTGTTTGACTATCTCGACTGGCGCGGCGACCTGCCGTTTTCCGCCGCGCCCTTCTCCCCTCCCGACAGCCTGCTCCTGAGCTGCCTTTCCTATGTACGCTTCGGCGGCATCGTCGAGGGCGAGGGCGGGGAGAGCGTGTCCCTGCCGCGCGCGGCGGAGCTCTTGGCCGCCTCCGGCGAGGAGGACGAGCGCGTCCGCGTCCCGGACGACGCCGCCCTTCTCAAAAAAGCCGCCGCCTCGGAGCGCTACGCCTCCGTGCGGCTGGCGCATTATGTCAACCGCCTCGACTACGCGGAGGAGAAGCAGTTCTCCGCGGTGACCTTCGTCCTTCCCGACGCGTCGGTCTGCGTCGCCTTCCGCGGCACGGACAGCACGCTCATCGGCTGGAAGGAGGATTTCAACATGAGCTTCCTCGAGCGCGTCCCGGCGCAGGAGGACGCGCTGCGCTATCTCGTGACGGCCGCGTCGCGCTTCCCCGGCCCCCTGCGCGTCTGCGGTCACTCGAAGGGCGGCAACCTCGCGGTCTACGCCGCGTCCTGCGCGCCGTACGCCGTGCAGGATCGGATCCTCGCCGTCTACAACCACGACGGGCCGGGCTTCTCGGGCGGCCTGCTGCGCAGCCCCGGCCACCAGCGGGTCAAGGACAGAACGTTTACCTTCGTGCCGGAATCGTCCATCGTCGGGATGCTGCTCGAGCATGACGACGACTATGCCGTCGTGCGCAGCAGCGCGGCCGGTCCGCTGCAGCACGACCCGTACTCCTGGGGGATCCTCGGCGCGGATTTTCTCCGCCTCTCCTCCGTCTCGCGGTCGAGCCGCCTGGTGGACCGCAAGATCCGCGACTGGCTGTCCCGCCTCGACGCGGACGACCGCCGCGGCTTCATCGACGCGCTGTACGAGATGGTCTCCTCGACGAACGCCGTCTCGCTCTCCGACCTGGCCTCTTCCCCGCTGCGCAGCATCCGGGCGATTCTGCAGGCGAGCACAAGGCTTTCGGTTGAACAGAAGGCAAGAATTCTGTATGCGCTTCCGATCGCGCCCGCGCTGCTCGCCGGAAGAGGGCAGGAGCGCGAGGGGTGATTATGTACGCGGCAGGCCGTCGCGCCGCCCGCCGCGTTTCGCGGCCTTCGTTACTTCATCATCGAGGCGACGTTGTTCGCCATATCCCCCGCCGCCTGGCCGACGGCGTCCATCGCGCGGTGCACGCTGCGGCGCAGGTGCTTGTTGTCCTTCATCATCTTCGCGCCGACCGCCGTGACGGCTGCCGCCGCCGCGATGCCGACGCCGATTCCCTTGATCATACCCATCGTTTCACGATACATCTGCACAAACCTCCAAATCTGAAAAAATGTTCTTGCGGACTCCATTATCGTTCCCCCTGTTCGCGAGATCATGACCTTCAGTTTCTGTCAGGCAAGGAAAGAAATTCCGCGCCCGGCGGCGGAAGGCCAAGGAAAGGTGAATTCCCATGCCTGTTTTGAACATTGTCCTGGTTGAGCCGGAGATTCCCCAGAACACCGGCAACGTCGTGCGCACCTGCGCCGCCACCGGCGCGCGGCTCCACCTCGTCGGCCCGATGGGCTTTGCCATCGACGACAGAAAGCTCAAGCGCGCCGGGCTCGACTACTGGCGGCTGCTTGACATTACCCTCTATGACAGTCTTTCCGGTTTTTTTGAGAAAAACAGCGGCAGTTTTTTCTATTTCACGTCGAAGGCCGAGCGCGCCCACACCGACGTCGCCTATCCGGACGGCTGCTATCTCGTCTTCGGCAAAGAGACCGCCGGACTGCCGGAGGAGCTCCTCGCCGAAAACCGGGAGCGCTGCGTGCGCATCCCCATGATTCCAGACAGCCGCGCCCGGTGCCTGAATCTTTCCAACAGCGTCGCCGTCGGCGCGTACGAGGCGCTGCGCCAGTGGGGGTTTCCCGCTATGCAGACGGCGGGCAATCTGCACCGCCTGTCATGGGACGCGGCAAAATAGCGGAAAAGTGCACAAACTGCGTCCTGCCGATTCCTGCGCGGAAAACGCGCGTCCCGATCCGCGGAGACGGCGCTTTTTCGCCGTTTTCCGAAAAAGCTTTTATCTGATGTACAGAATTTGTATATTTTGAGTCTACATTCTTGACACGGCACGCCGAAAAGGACTACAATAAAGAAACGGAACGGCTCGTCTGATCCGTCCCGAACCGCCGGGCGTGACGCACCCGGCCCCATTATTTTTTATGATTTTCTAATTATACTATTTTAAGGCATTTCCGCACCATTTGGCGTGCCCCGAAGGGGCGCTTTTTACGGTTTATCATAGTGTTTTGACAGGGAAAGTCTGCGCCCAGGACAGGGGAAGTCTGCGCTTTTTCCCGAGGTGACTGATTGATAAAATTTCGGAAAACAGGCGCCTGAAAACGGCGCGCGAAATGGAACGTCGAAATGGACGCGGAGCTGCCTTGAAGGACAGGGAGGTGTCCAGACGTCTTGGTACCTATCGTATTAACCGTCGTCATTGCCGTCGTCTGCGCCGCCGTGGCCGGAGCCGTATGCTTTGTCCTTGGCGTGGCGCATCGCAAAAAGACCGCAGAATTCACCATCGGCTCCGCGGAGCAGGAGGCCAAGCGCATTGTGAGCGAGGCCATCAAGAACGCGGAGGCAAAGAAAAAGGAAGCCGTGCTCGAGGGCAAGGATGAAATCCACCGCCTGCGCAACGAGAGCGAAAAGGAGCTCAACGACCGCCGCAAGGAAGTGCAGCGTCAGGAGCGCCGCGTGCAGCAGAAGGAGGAAACCCTCGACAAGAAGATCGAGAGTCTCGAAAACAAGGAGGAGGTTCTCTCCGGCAAGATCAAGCAGGCCGAGGAGCGTCTCGCCGAGGCCGAGGCCGTCAAGAAGAGCCAGTTTGAAATGCTCGAGCGCATTTCCGGCTTCACCATGGAGCAGGCCAAGGACTATCTCCTCAAGAATCTTGAGGACGAGCTGACCCACGACAAGGCCGTCAAGCTCATGGAGTTTGAACAGCAGACCCGCGACGAGGCGGAGAAATCCGCCCGCGAGATCATTTCCATGGCGATCCAGCGCTGCGCCGCCGATCATGTGGCCGAGGCCACCATCAGCGTCGTGCCGCTGCCCAACGATGAGATGAAGGGCCGCATCATCGGCCGCGAGGGACGCAACATCCGCGCCATTGAGACGATGACCGGCGTCGACCTCATCATCGACGACACGCCGGAGGCCATCACCCTCTCGTGCTTCGAGCCCGTGCGCCGCGAGGTCGCCCGCATCGCGCTCGAGCGCCTGATCTCCGACGGCCGCATCCATCCCGCTCGCATTGAGGAGACGATTGAAAAGGCGCGCCGCGAGGTCGACGCCACCATCAAGCAGGAGGGTGAGCGCGTGGACATCGAGGCCGGCGTCAACGGCGTCCACCCCGAGCTTGTCAAGCTGCTGGGACGGCTGCGTTACCGCACCAGCTACGGCCAGAACGTACTGAACCATTCGCTCGAGGTCTCGTTCCTCGCGGGCATTATGGCCTCCGAGCTCGGCCTCGACCCCACCATCGCCCGCCGCGCCGGCCTGCTGCATGACGTCGGCAAGGCGCTCGACCACGAGATCGAGGGCTCCCACGTCGACATCGGCGTCGACGTCGCCCGCAAGTACAAGGAGAGCGAGACCGTCGTCCACGCCATCCAGGCGCATCACGGCGACGTCGAGGCCAAGACCGTCATCGCCTGCCTCGTCCAGGCCGCCGACGCCATCTCCGCCGCACGCCCCGGCGCGCGCCGCGAGAATCTTGAGAATTACGTCAAGCGTCTTGAGAAGCTTGAGGAGGTCGCCTCCTCCTTCGAGGGCGTCGACCGCTGCTTCGCCATCCAGGCGGGCCGCGAGATCCGCATCATGGTCAAGCCCGAGGTCATCTCCGACGACCGCATGGTGCTCCTCGCCCGCGAGATCTGCACCAAGATCGAGAACGATCTCGAGTATCCCGGCCAGATCAAGGTCAACATCATCCGCGAGAGCCGCGCCATCGAGTACGCGAAATAACGAGAGAATCCAGAAAGCCGCCGCGCATACGGCGGCTTTCTTCCGTGTTTTTGGCGGGGGAGCGTGTGAGGGGGCGCTTATACGGCCCTCGCTCCCGTTGGTCGCTCGGGGGGACGCTTCCTGCGAGAGGAGAGAAGGGGAGCTTTTCTCTTTTAAAAGCTCCCCTCTGGAAAAACGTCCCACAGGGACGTTTTTCCATTCACCCCTTAAAATTCGCTTCCCTCTAAAGTGTTTCGACCGCTGCGGCGGTCGACCAAAGGCGCTGCCTTTGGAATCTGCCGCCTTTGAAAAGGCGGGCGAAACTTTTATTTCGCGCGGGGACGCGGTGCGAGCATGGAGTTTTTTGCCGCGCCCGTGAGAAAGCTCCCGAGTTCCCGATTCCCGCAATCTGAGATTGGAGGTTCCCATGAACATTCTTGCCATCGGCGACGTGGTCGGCAGCGTCGGCTGCCGGTTCCTCCG
>CASFAA010000174.1 GCA_949292505.1 uncultured Oscillospiraceae bacterium | reverse complement strand
TTGACGTTTCAGCGGCTCGGTGCGGAGCTGTGGAACGCCGTCCCGGCAGCCCCTTGGCTTCCCCCACGAGGGACGGAAGCTTGCTTTTTCATTCAAACAAAGCAAGCTTTGCTTGAATGAAAAAGCTGGCATTTGACCGCGGACACGCGGGCAAATGACTGATGAGGGTTGCTGCCCTCCTGCTGCGCGTTAAAATCAGAGCGCTCCGCTGACGGGAGCACGTCCTTTAAACCTCCCTTGATGGAAGTCCGGAGGTGTGCGCCGCCGTAGTGGCGGCGCGCCGGTGGGATGTTTATGATGGGTCGTTTAAGCTGGCGGCGTGAAACGCCGTCTAGGCAGCGGCCATTCCTATTCCTTTTCTGCCGTGCGCACGCCAGCACTGGTTTTCAATCGGTTTTGCGAAAAGAATAAGCCACCCTCTCTAACAGTAAATTCATCAATTTTTCACTTTGCCGCTCAGGCCGCGGCCGGCCCCCGATTTTCTTTTCTCGAAATGAAATGGGGGAAAGAAACGACAGGGGCTTGCGCCCCTTGACCCCGAGCGAGTCGACGTATACGTCCGCCTTTCCCAGCGCGCAGTCCCCCCGGGAGGCGTATCTGATCGCAATGTTGAGGCGGCAAGGAAAAGCCGCTTGGTGCTTCCCCCCGAAAGTTATGTTTGCGGTCGGACAGATACGTCTCTTGAGTGCGGGGGAAATCTTCCTGACCGGATCCATCTTAGCAAGCGAAAAAGGGCAGCTTTGTGGCCCCCTCCTACCTGCCGATAGGAATGGCGGTTGCGTCCCGTCATTCCTATCGGCAGAGGAACGGAGGAAGAAAGGAGCCTTTTTGCTTCCGAAGTCTGGAGATGCTGCATCGTAACGCAGTTATTCTTCGCCGCCTGCGGCGCGCTGTGGGGGGATTGCGTTTTTTGCAGGAATTCGCTATGATAGTAGGGAAAAGCGAAAAAGCGCAGAAATGCGGAAGGGGTCTTTTGGTGATGGGTCGGTATGCTGTCGGAGTGGATTTCGGGTCGCTGTCGGGGAGGGCGGCGCTCGTCGATCTGAGGACGGGCGAGGTGCGCGCAAGCGCCGTATATGCGTACCCGCACGCGGTGATGTCCCGCGCGCTGCCGGACGGCACGCCGCTGCCTGACGACTGGGCGCTGCAGCATCCGCAGGACTATCTTGACGTCCTCACGCACACCGTCCCGGAGCTGCTGCGCTCGTCCGGCGTCTCCAGGGAGGACGTCGCGGCGATCGGCGTCGACTGCACGGCGAGCACGCCTCTGCCCGTGCGCACCGACGGCAAGGCGCTCTGCCTGCTGCCGGAATTCCAGTCCCACCCGCACGCCTATGTGAAAATGTGGAAGCACCACGGCGCGCAGAAGCTCGCGGACGAGATGACGCGCGCCGCCGCGGAGCGCGGGGAGGAGTTTCTCCCCTGCTACGGCGGACGCGTGTCGTCGGAATGGTCGCTGCCGAAGCTGTGGGAGACCGTCCGCGACGACCCGGAGGTCTGCCGCGCCGCCGACCGCTGGGTCGAGGCGGCGGACTGGGTCGTCTGGCAGCTGTGCGGGAAGTTCACGCCGAACGCGTGCGCCATGGGATACAAGGCGTTCTGGCGGAAGGGGAAGGGCTACCCGTCCCGCGATTACCTCGCCGCCCTCGACGAGCGCCTGCTCCGCGCCGTGGAGCAGAAATTCGGCGGCGACCCTCTGCCGCCCGGCTCGCCCGCCGGCTTCCTGACGAAAAAGGGCGCGGCTCTGACCGGCCTCGCCGTCGGGACGGCAGTGGCTGTCGGCGGGGTGGACGCGCACGTCTGCGTCCCCGCCGCGGGGATCGACGCGCCCGGGACGCTCCTCGCCATCATCGGCACGTCGACGTGCCATATGCTCCTGTCTGACCGCGCCGTCCCCGTGCCGGGCGTGTGCGGCGTCGTGGAGGACGGCATCCTGCCGGGCTTCTTCGGCTATGAGGCGGGGCAGACGTGCGTCGGCGACGGGTTCGCGTGGTATCTCGACAACTGTCTCCCCGCCTCGTGCCGCGACGAGGCGCGTCAGGAAGGGAAAAGCCTGCACGCGTACCTGCGCGAACGGGCGGCGCGGCTCGCCCCCGGAGAGAGCGGCCTGCTCGCCCTCGACTGGCTCAACGGCAACCGCTCCGTCCTCACGGACGCGTCGCTCTCGGGCCTGCTCGTCGGCGCGACGCTGCGCACAAGGCCGGAGGAGATCTACCGCGCGCTGCTCGAGTCGACGGCGTTCGGCACGCGGCGGATCGTCGAGAATTTCCGGGAGCACGGCGTCGCCGTGGAGCGTTTCGCGGCGGCGGGCGGCATCCCGCCGAAGGATCCGCTCATGATGCAGATTTACGCCGACGTGCTCGGAATGCCCGTCCAAACGGCGGATCCTGCGCAGAATCCCGCCCTCGGCTCGGCCATTCTCGCCGCCGTCGCCGCCGGGAAGCGCCGCGGCGGCTTCGACAGCGTCTCCGAGGCCGTCCGCACCCTCGGCGGCCTCTCCGGCCCCGTCTACACGCCCGACCCGGCGGCGCACGCCGTCTACGACCGCCTTTACGCCGAGTACCGCACGCTCCACGACTACTTCGGCCTTGAAAACAACGTCATGAAGCGCCTGCGCGAAATCCGCGCATGGAGCGAAAGCTTTCGCGAGAACAGATCCCCGCACAGCTTTTAGTGCGCGCTGCGATGCTCCGCGCAGTGCCCTTGCAAAGATAGAAGCCGGACATGAAAAGCCGGAGTCCCGCGCGCTTTCCCACGCGCCGGACTCCGGCTTCTTTCTGTTCTCACGGCAGTTCCCGCTTACATGGTTTCCCAGAAGCTCATCTGGCGCTCCTCCTCGCCCTGCGGACGCAGCAGCCAGTTGACCCAGCTGACAGCCGTCGAGGCGCGGCGGGTGAGCGTCTCCTCGCTCCACACCTCCGGCGGGCGGACGCGGCGCAGCAGCTCCCGGCCCTCCTCGGCGGTGACGGGGGTCGCCTTGTGCGCCCCAATGAGCAGCAGCTCCCGGAACGTGCGGCTCCGCGCCATGCGCGCGCACAGCGCCGCCTGCCGCTTGCGGTAGCCGAGGCCGAGGATGCGCGTCCCCTCGTCCGTGAGGCGGAAGACCGCGCCGTCCTTCACCACAAGGCCGAGGAAGCGCGCCGCCGCCGTATAGTACCCGGCCTGCCGCAGCGTGAAGTCGTACGCCTGCGTCACGTCAACCGGCGTCATCGGCTGCGCCTGCAGCAGCTCGCACAGGTTGAAGACGCGCTCAAGGCTGTTCGCCTGCGGGAAGGCGACCTCCGGCTCCTCGTCCTGCGGCGTCTCCCGCAGCACGTCGAGCAGGTCACGGCGCGTGAAGTCCGTGTCCTCGAGACTGTACGTCCTTTGCTGGACGAGACGAAGCGAATGGTACGCGTCCGGGTCTTCAAACGCAAATTCATACAGCCGGAACAATCCGTTCGAGTACACGAGGAACACAGGGCGCACGCGCTTGTGCACCCGCGCGCTCCACACGCGGAACGGATAATACAGCTGCCGGATGAGGAAATCCTCCGACACGTCGCGCTTCGCCTCGATCAGGGCGAGGCTTTCCGCGCCCTCGAACGCCGCGTCAATCTCAATCTGCGCGTGGTCGACGCCGACGCGCGCCTCTCCCCCGTCCGCCGTGCGGATGGAGAACGAGAACCGGTCGGAGCTCATGCGCCCCGAGACGGTTGGGACGAGCGTCTCCTCCCCGAGAAAATCCTGCAAAATCCCGGAGGCGGCGGCGCAGTTGAGCGCGATGGCCTCGCTGGGAATCTTTCCCGCGTCGAGGCTCTCGAGCGAGGCGGGGAGCGAGAAGCGGCGCACCGGGGCGGTCTCCTCGCCGAAGCGGCCGTACGTCTCGAACGGGCCGACGAGGTAGTCCCCGCGCGTGACGGGCAGGATGGAAAGCCCGTTTTCCCGGAAAATCTCCGGCAGGTTGACGTGATGGTCGAACTTCGCCATCAGGCGCGGCTCGCGGTATTCGCGGATCTGGTCGGCGGAGACGCGGAACACCCCGTTTTCCCGGATCTGCTCCAGCGCGTCCCAGCGGGCGAAGATTTTCTCCCACGCCTCGTCGTTGCGGCTCCTACTCATAGTTGCGGATCACCACCTCTTCCACGCTTCCGCGCTTTTTCGGGTCGGAGTTGACGGCGCGCCGCGCGCTCACGACCGTGATATGGTATTTCGCGTACTGTTCGCGGATGAAGGCCGTCGCGGAGTTCGAGAGCATGAAGCGAAGGCCGCGCCGGTCGAGGCGGTCGCAGCATTCCCGCAGACGGATCTGCTCGCCTCTTCCGAACCCCGATTTCGCGTAGCCCGTGAAATTCGCCGTATCGGACACCGGGTCGTACGGCGGGTCGAGATAGACGAACGTCCCCTTCGGCAGGCCGTCGAGCACCTCGGCGTAGTCGGTGCAGGTGAAGGTCAGCTCCGCCGAATTGAAGTAGCGGTGCACCGCCCGCAGCGTCGCCTCGTTGACGACGTCCGGGTTCTTATACCGCCCGAACGGCGTATTGAACTCCCCCGCGCTGTTGACGCGGAACAGGCCGTTGTAGCACGTCTTATTCAGGTACACGATCCGCGCCGCGCGCTTGACGCGGTCGATCGCCGCGTACGCCTCCGGGTCTCTGTCCCAGTCGCGGACGGCATAGAAGCACTCCGCATCGTTGCGGAACGTCACCAGCTCCCGCAGAAGGCCGTCCACGTCGTCCCGAATCACCTCGTACAGGTTCATCAGCTCCGGGTTCACGTCGTTTACATACGCACGCTTCGGCTGCAGGCGGAACAGCATCGCGCCGCCGCCCACAAACGGCTCGCAGTACGCCCGGAACCGTTTCGGCAGCAGCGGCTCCAGCGCCCCCAGCAGCTGCCTCTTTCCTCCTACCCATTTCACTACCGGTCCTACCATCCGATCCCCTTTTTCCACCCTTCATCACCTCCACGCGCCTCCGGCGAGGACTTCGCGCACGCTCCCTCCGGCCGCCGGGCTGGCTGCTTTCCCCCACCCGTTTTCGCCGCGCGCAGCGCCGCGAAAACGGCTTATCTCCTTCGCCCGCGCTGTTTCCTGCGTGCGAAGGGGCAGCATTTCATCAACTGCGGTGAGCATGTCGCGCACGCAGCCTCCGGCTGCCGGGTTTCTGCCAATCTTCCAGCTTTTTTCGCCGCGCGCAGCGCCGCGAAAAAAGCTTATCTCATTCGCCCGCGCTGTTTCCTGCGTGCGAAGGGAAAGCTTTTTCAGCTTGACGAAGAAATTCTCAGTTTCGTCAAGAAAGCTTCTCCGCATATCTGAAATAGTATACCATATTTCGCCCGGCACCTCAAGCAATCGAACAAAATTCCGCATGAAAAAGCCCCTCTCTGCGCACAGAGAGGGGCGAAAAAGCAAAAAGAGGGAAGCCGCCGCAAACGCACCGCGGCCGCAGCGCGGGCGAAATAGAAAAGCCGGTTTCGCGGGCGCTGTGGCGCGGCCAAACCGGCTGGAAGACTCGCACAATCCGGGCGACTGAAAGGAGCGTGCGCGACGTCCTCGCCGGAGGCGCGCGACGTCCCCGCCGGAGACGCGCGGCGTCCTCACCGGAGGCGGGCCGCAGCGCGGGCACGAAGGAAGGGGACTTTGCCCGGCAGAGCGGGGCAAAGTTCCCGGCTTATTCGCACAATCCAGGCGACTGAAAGGAGCGTGCGCGACGTGTGTCCAGGTTCAACCTGGTTATTTGCAGAAGTGGTCGATGTAGCTGTCGATGGAGCGGCGGACGATCTCGACGGCCTTTTCGCGGTTGCCGATGTCGTCGACGACGGTTTCCTTGCCCTCGAGGGCCTTGTAAACGGAGAAGAAATGCTTCATCTCCTCGAAGATGTGCGGGGGCAGCTCGGAGATGTCGTGATACATATTGTAGGTGGGGTCGTCGAAGGGGATGGAGATGATTTTCTCGTCGCCGCGGCCATTGTCGAGCATGGAGATCATGCCGATCGGGTAGGCGCGGACGAGCGTCATCGGGGCGACGGGCTCAGAGCACAGCAGGAGGACGTCGAGCGGGTCGAGGTCGTCGCCGTAGGTGCGCGGGATGAAGCCGTAGTTCGCCGGATAATGGGTGGACGTGTAGAGAATGCGGTCGAGCTTGAGCAGACCGGTCTCCTTGTCGAGCTCATACTTGTTCTTGCTGCCCTTGGAGATCTCGATCACGCACATATAGTCTTCGGGAGTGATGCGCTTGGGATTGATTTCATGCCAGATGTTTGTCATAGGAATGGTTTCTCCTT
>CASFAA010000173.1 GCA_949292505.1 uncultured Oscillospiraceae bacterium | reverse complement strand
TACGCCGTCGACGGCATCAACGATATGCTTGCCACGGGGCGCGAGGCCGTCAAGGTGACGGTGGATCTGCCCGTCGACCCGACGAACGAGGAGGTCGCCGAAATCCTCAAGGAAAAAGGCGTCATCCAGGAGAAATCCTTCTTCCAGCTGTACGCCCGGTTCACGAACTCGAGCGAGTACTACAGCAACGGTACCTTCGAGCTCGACACCTCGATGGATTATCAGGCGATCATCAACGCTTTGCAGCGCACCTCCAACCGTCTTGACACGGTGAAGGTCATGATCCCAGAGGGAACCAGCGTGATGCAGCTCGCCGCGCTGCTCGAGGAAAACGGCGTGTGCTCCGCGAACGATTTCCTCGAAGCGTGCAATACGACGGAGCTCGACGAGAGCTATGATATCCTCGGCTGTATCGAGGACAGGGGAGAGCGGTATTACCATCTCGAGGGCTATCTGTTCCCCGATACTTACGAATTCTATCAGAACGACGACGTGATGAACGTCCTGATGAAGCTCGTCAACAACTGCGGGAAGAAGCTCCTCACCGACGAGATGCAGGAGCAGTTCGAGGCGTCCTCCCTCACGCCGGACGAGGTGATCACGCTCGCCTCCATCATCCAGATGGAAGCGGCGAACACTGAGGATATGTACATGGTTTCCTCCGTCCTGCACAACCGTCTGGAGAACGGTTCGCTGTATGACATCTATACGCTCGACTGCGACTCGACGACCTATTATCCCTACTGGAAGAAGGATGAGATCCCCGAGAGCGAGCGCGATTCCTTCGTGAGCTCCTACAACACCTACAACAACCGCGGCCTCCCGCCGGGGCCGATCTGCAACCCGGGCCTGGACGCCATTGAGGCGGCTCTGAACCCGGAGAGCACAAACTATTACTATTTCTGCCACGACGCCGACGGCAACGCCTACTACGCTTCGACCGCCGCCGAGCACGAGCAGAATCTGGTGGAGGCTGGTTTGCGCTGATGAAAAAGCCTGAGGTTCTGGCTCCCGCCGGAAATATGGAGTGCCTCAAAGCGGCGCTCCGCTTCGGCGCGGACGCCGTCTATCTGGCGGGAACCGAGTTCGGGATGCGTTCCGCCCCCGCGAACTTCACCATGGAGGAGCTCGCCTCTGCCTGCGCCCTCGCCCACGCGCAGGGCGCGCGGATTTATGTGACGTGCAACACGGTGCCTCGCTGCGGCGAGCTTGAGCGTCTTCCGTCGTTTCTGCACGACGCGCAGGAGGCCGGCGCGGACGCCTTCATCGTGACGGATCTCGGCGTCTTCGAGCTCGCGAAGCAGGCCGCCCCGCGGGTGGAGCTGCACGTCTCGACGCAGGCCGGCGTCGCCAACTGGGCGGCGGCCAACGTCTTCCACCGCATGGGCGCGTCGCGCGTCGTTTTGGCGCGGGAGCTTCCGCTCACGGAGATTGCCGAGCTGCGCGCCCATATTCCGGAGGAGCTTGAGGTGGAGGCGTTTGTCCACGGCGCGATGTGCATGAGCTTTTCCGGGCGCTGCCTGCTCTCGAATTACCTCACGGGGCGCGACGCGAACCGAGGAGACTGTGCCCAGCCGTGCCGCTGGAGGTATTCCCTCGTCGAGGAGAAGCGGCCCGGCCAGTACATGGAGGTCGTGACGGAGAACGAGGGCTCGTACATCCTCAATTCCCGCGATATGTGCATGATCCGCCACATCCCAGAGCTCGTGCGCGCCGGTGTGACGAGCCTCAAGATCGAAGGACGAGCGAAGTCCGCGTACTACGTCGCCGTCATCACAAACGCCTACCGCCGCGCCGTCGACTGGTGCTTCGCGCATCCCGGCGAGGAGCTCCCCGCGTGGATCGCGGAGGAGACGGAGAAGATCAGCCACCGTCCGTACAGCACCGGCTTCTATTTCGGCGCCGAGCCGGGGCAGGAGACGGTGAACGGCGGCTACGTCCGCGACTATGAGGTCGCCGCGGTCTGCGACGGCCGCGAGGGGGAGTTCCTGCTCCTCACGCAGAAGAACCGCTTCTTCCGCGGCGAGACGGCGGACGTCCTCGAGCCGGGAAAGGAGCCGTACGCGCTCCCGCTCGGCGAGCTGTTCGACGCCGGCGGCGCGCCGATCCTGTCCGCGCCGCATCCCGCCATGCGCGTCCTGCTGCGCTCGGACGTTCAGGTCGCCCCCGGCGCCATCCTGCGCAGGCGGACGAATCCCGCTGCAACAGAATAATTTTGCCGGGAAAGGGGCATACTTCCTCTATCCGGGCAAACGGGGAGGGACGCGCGGGCGTCCCTCCCTTTTTGCCCCTCGAAGGGGGAATGACGATGGAACGCAGGACGGCGGCCTTTTTCGGCGTCGTGATGCTCGGCCTTCTGATTTGCGTGCTGAGCGTCTACTCGATTGCAAGCGGCGATTCTCTCGCGGAGGCGGCGCAGAAGCAGAGCGTCTACCGGCTCACGGTCGCGCAGACGCGCGGCACGGTGTACGACTGCAATCTGCTTCCGCTCACCTGCGAGACGGATCGCTGGGTTGCCGCCGTCGCGCCCGGCGTCCAGACGGCGGCGGATCTCAGCCGCGCCCTCGGGAACGACGGCGTCGCTTCCCTCGCCTCGCTCCTCGCGGACGGCAGGCCGTTCGCCCTCTCGCTGCCGTCGAACGTCTCGGGCGACGGGATTTTGACTTTTCAAATTCCCGACCGGTACGGCGGGGAGGCGCTCGCCCCGCACACAATCGGCTACCTTGACGGTTCGGGCCGGGGCGTCGCCGGGATTGAGAAGGCATACGACGAATTCCTCTCCGATCAGTGCGGCGAGATTTCCGTCACTTATCATGTGGACGCGCTCAACCGCGCTCTCGCGGGGGAAAGCTCCTCCGTCACGGACACAATCGCCCTGGGAAAGGCCGGCGTCGTTCTTACGCTCGACAAGCGCGTCCAGCGGATTGCGGAGGAGGCGGCGAAGGAGCACCTGACGAGAGGCGCCGTCGTGATCGCGGAGGTCCCCGACTGCAAAATCCGCGCGATGGTCAGCCTTCCCGATTTCGATCAGGACGACGTTGCCGCCGTTCTCGAGGACGAGTCCTCGCCGCTCATGAACCGCTGCCTCGCCGCGTACAGCGTCGGCTCCGTTTTTAAAATTGTGTCCGCCGCGGCCGCGCTTGAGGCAGGTCTTCCGCCCGACACCTCGTTCACCTGCACCGGCAGCGTCGAGGTCTCCGGGGACGCCTTTCGCTGCTATGACAGCGAGGCGCACGGCGCGGAGGATATGCGCATGGCGATTGCGAATTCCTGCAACACCTACTTCATTTCGCTGATGCAGCAGGTGGATCCGTCGCTCTTTCTCGACATGGCGCGCCGCTTCGGCTTCGGCAGCGCCGTGACGCTCGCCCCCGGCTATACCTCGAGCGCCGGCGTCCTGCCCTCCGAGAGCTCGCTTGCGATCCCGAAGGCGCTCGCGAACTTCTCGTTCGGCCAGGGCGAGCTCACGGCCACGCCGCTGCAGATCGCCGCGATGGTCAACGCCGTCGTCTCCGGCGGAGAGTATGCCGCGCCCTCCCTCGTCGAGCGAACGGTCGACGCGAACCTCTCGACGCTCTCCGAGGCCAGACCGTCGGAGCCGGTGCGGACTCTGAGCGCGTACAATGCCGCCCTGCTCAAAAACTTCATGCTCGCCTCCGTGACGGAGGGGACGAGCCAGAAATACGCGCCGGAGCACGGCGGAGCCGGGGCGAAAACAGCCACGGCGCAGACGGGCCGGTACGGCGAGGACGGCGTCGAGGAGGTCTACTCCTGGTTCGCGGGCTTTTTCCCGTACGACGAGCCGAAATACGTCGCCGTCGTCTTTTCCGAGACGGGCTCCGGCGGCGGCCCGGCCTGCGGCCCTGTCTTTCAGGAGATCGCCGACGCCCTCTGGGACGCCGGACTCTGCGGCTGAAAGCGAAAATGCCCGAACAGGGCGGCGCTTTGCGGGAAAGTCTGTCGCTTTTTGCGGTTGACAACCGCAAAAAATCCCGCTATAATGGCATTTGTTGATAGGAGCCCGGTTTCGCGAGCAGGCGGCCTGGCTTCCGGCGAAGAAGGGAAACGCACCGTGCGAGGCGGTCAGAGAGGCCCTTGTCCCCTGTGGGACGCTGCGAGAGGGCTGCGCTCAGCGTGCGGAGGCGGCCGTCCCGGAGCCCTGTGCGAGGAGCACGGCGTTTTCCGCGTTAAGGAGCAAGAGAGGCGTCCTCGGGCGCAATTTGGGTGGTACCACGGGTTTCCCCGTCCCATGGAGGGAGGGGGAGACCCTTTTCTTTTGCGGATCGGGACCAAAACGAATGACAGGATAAGGAGACGGGTTAACAATGCAGTGGACAGGATTAAACGAGCTGAGAGAAAAGTATCTTTCGTTCTTTGAGAGCAAGGGGCATCTGCGTCTGCCGAGCTTCTCGCTCATCCCGAAGGACGACAACAGCCTTCTGCTCATCAACTCCGGCATGGCGCCGATGAAGAAGTATTTTACCGGCGAGGTCACCCCGCC
>CASFAA010000172.1 GCA_949292505.1 uncultured Oscillospiraceae bacterium | reverse complement strand
TGCGCAAATTCTTGTGAAATATCACTTTATAAACACCGGTCGATATGGTAGAATATAGGACGAAAAAGGGAAGAATGCGGGGAATGTTCTCGCCCGCACCGCAAGTTGGCCGCAAGGCCGGAAACGGGGGAAATTATGTCTGACGTCATTCGCGTATTTGTAGAGAAAAAACCGGGCTTCGACGTCGAGGCCCAGCATATCCGCGCCGATCTGGTGGAAAACCTCGGCATGAAGTCCGTCACGGACCTGAAGCTGCTCAACCGGTACGACGTTTCCGGCCTGAGCGCCGAGGAGTTCGCGCGCGCGCGCGACACCATCTTTTCGGAGCCGAACGTCGACAACGTCTATGAGGAGACGTACGAGGCGCCCGCGGGCTACCGCGTCTTTGCCATGGAGTATCTGCCGGGACAGTACGACCAGCGCGCCGACTCCGCCGCCCAGTGCGTCCAGCTGCTGACCCAGGGCGAGCGCCCGCAGGTGCTCACCGCCCGCGTCGTCGCCGTCGGCGGCGGCGTCTCCGACGAGGAGCTTGAGCGCATCGAGAAGTATATGGTCAACCCGGTCGAGAGCCGCCTCGCCTCCCTTGAGAAGCCGGATTCCCTCGAGATGAAGGCTGACGTCCCCGCCGACGTCGCGCGGATCACGGGCTTCATCTCCTGGAACGAGGAGGAGATGGACGCGTTTTACGGCAGGATGGGCTTCGCCATGAGCCGCGAGGATCTGTTCTTCTGCCGCGACTACTTCCGCGACGGGGAGCACCGCGACCCGACCGTCACGGAGCTGCGCGTCATCGACACCTACTGGAGCGACCACTGCCGCCACACCACCTTCTCGACCCGCCTGACAGACATCGAGGTCGAAAAGAGCCCCGTTTCCGCCGCGATTGAGGATGCGCTGCGCCATTACTTCGCCGTGCGCGATGAGGTCTACGGCGAGACCGACCGCCCTGTTTCCCTGATGGATATGGCCGTCATCGGCACAAAGGCGTTAAAGCGCCGCGGCCTTGTGCCCGACCTTGACGAGAGCGACGAGATCAACGCCTGCTCGATTCAGGTGCCCGTCACCATCGACGGCAAGACGGAGGACTGGCTCGTCCAGTTCAAGAACGAGACGCACAACCACCCGACGGAGATCGAGCCGTTCGGCGGCGCGGCCACCTGCCTCGGCGGCGCGATCCGCGACCCGCTCTCCGGCCGCGCGTACGTCTACCAGGCGATGCGCGTCACCGGCTCCGGCGATCCGCGCGTCCCGGTCGAGAAGACGCTGCACGGCAAGCTTCCGAGCCGCAAGATCACGACCGGCGCGGCGCACGGCTACAGCTCCTACGGCAACCAGATCGGCCTTGCCACCGGCCAGGTCACGGAGCTCTACGATCCCGGCTACGTCGCGAAGCGTCTGGAGATCGGCGCGGTCATCGGCGCGTCCCCGAAGGCGAACGTCGTGCGCCTCGAGCCCGCTCCGGGCGACGTGATTGTCCTGCTCGGCGGCGCGACGGGCCGCGACGGCATCGGCGGCGCGACCGGTTCCTCGAAGGCTCACACGGAGAAGTCCGTCGAGGTCTGCGGCGCGGAGGTGCAGAAGGGCAACCCGCCCACCGAGCGCAAGCTCCAGCGCCTGTTCCGCGATCCGGCCGTCTCCACGCTCATCAAGCGCTGCAACGACTTCGGCGCGGGCGGCGTCAGCGTCGCGATCGGCGAGCTGGCCCCCGGCCTCGACATCGACCTTGACAAGGTCCCGAAGAAGTACGAGGGTCTCGACGGTACGGAGCTTGCCATCTCCGAGAGCCAGGAGCGCATGGCCGTCGTTCTCGACCCGAAGGACGTGGACGCTTTCTGCGCCGCCGCCGACCGCGAGAACCTTGACGCGACCGTGGTGGCCGTCGTCAAGGCGGAGCCCCGCCTCGACATGACGTGGCGCGGCGACCGCGTCGTCAGCATTGCCCGCTCCTTCCTCGATACGAACGGCGTGACCCAGAACGCGAAGGTCGAGATCGCCGCCGTCGACCCGGCGCAGAACTACCGCGCCCTCGTGCCGGACTGCCTTAAGGGCAAGGGTACGGCCGCGGCCTTCCGCGAGAATCTGTCCCGCCTCGAGGTCTGCTGCCAGAAGGGCCTCGCGGAGCGCTTCGACGCCTCCATCGGCGCGGCGACCGTCAATATGCCGTTCGGCGGCAAGTACCAGCTCACCCCCGAGGAGGCCATGGCCGCGAAGCTGCCCGTGCGTCACGGCACGACGGACGACGCGACCGCGATGAGCTTCGGCTACATCCCCGGCGTGTCCCGCTTCTCGCCGTTCCACGGCGCGGCGTGGGCCGTCGTCGAGAGCCTCTCGAAGCTCTGCGCCATCGGCGCGGACCCGATGAAGGCCCGCCTGACCTTCCAGGAATACTTTGAGCGCATGACGGGCGACCCGAAGCGCTGGGGCAAGCCCGCCTCCGCTCTGCTCGGCGCGCTCGAGGCGCAGCTCGGCCTCGGCCTGCCCGCCATTGGCGGCAAGGACTCGATGAGCGGCACGTTCGAGACGCTCGACGTCCCGCCGACGCTCGTGAGCTTCGCCGTCACAATGACGAAGGCGAGCAAAACGCGCTCCGCCGCGTTCACGAAGGGCGGCGCGAAGGCGTACCTGCTGCCCATCCCTGAGAACCGCGACACCCTTCTGCCCGACTGGGAGAAGGTGAAGGCATACTATGAGACGGTTCTCTCCCTCATGGAGAGCGGCGCGCTTGGCGCCGTCTCCGTCGTGAAGGAGGGCGGCGCTGCCGCCGCCGCCGCGCGGATGTGCTTCGGCAACAAGATTGGCTTTGCGTTTGCCGATCTCAGTGAGGAAGCGCTGTTTGCGCCGCGCTCGGCGTCCCTCGTCGTCGAGGCGTGCGGCGAGCTGCCGGAGAGCCTTGGGGCCGTCCTCCTCGGCGAGACGAAGGAGGAGCCCGCCGTCACGATCGGCGGCGAGACCATGGCGATCGACGAGCTGCTCGCCCTGTGGATGAACCCGCTCGAGAAGGTGTTCCCGAACAATGCTCCCGAGGTCGCCGTCGAGCGCGACGTGCCGCTCT
>CASFAA010000171.1 GCA_949292505.1 uncultured Oscillospiraceae bacterium | reverse complement strand
ATCCGGATGGAACAGCTGCGGCGCTGGAAGGAGACCGCGGAGCGCACGACAGCGGAGCTTGGCCGCGAGCGCGTGCAGAGTCAGGCGGAGAGCCGCGTGGAATCGTGCGCCGTGGAGATTGCGTCGCTTGAGGAGGAGATCCGCGCCGCGCGGGAGTGGTCGCACGCATTGTATGAGCGGCAGGAGAAGGTGCTCCGCCGCGTCGGCGAGGCGCGGCTCGTCGAGGTTTTGCGGCTGTATTACCAGTGCAGCTTCACCTGGTCGGAGACGGCGTGCCACATGGGATATTCGGAGCGGCAGATCCAGAGGCTGCACCGGGAGGCGCTCGCGCGCGTGGAGGAGATTCTTTTGGAGGAGGAAAAGCAGGCGGCGCCTGCCGTCCCATTTGCCGGGTGATGCTGCCCGGCAAATTGAATTTCAGACGCAGCAGCGCCCCCCTCTTTTTTGGTGGAGAGGAGGCTTTTGGGCTCGATGCGAACGGGGGGAGAGAAGTTTTTTTGAAAAGATGTCATGAAATGTCATGGAATGTCATAGAATGTCCTGCCAAACGTGTGCTATTGTTAGAATCAGGAAAACAGGGAGGAACCGGGAGCGAGGCTTCCGGCTCCTCCTTTTGTTTGCCGGGAAAGGAGGGAACAGCCGTGCAGTGCAGCCGCGACGGCAAATGCGAGTACAACCTCAAATGGATGACAGGCGTCAACTTCTGCGCGCGCCCCGCCTGCCCGTACGCGGGAAAGGCGGCGCGCCGAAAGGGGGAACGAAAGCGCGGAAAATGAAGAAAAAGGAATTTGTGACGGGCGGGGAGGGGATCCAGCTCGCGGAGCTGTGGGCGCGCGACGGCGAGGACGACCGCGCCATCGCGCGCCGCTTCGGTCTGCCGGAGCGCGCCCTGCGGCGGCTTCGGCGCGAAAGCCCGGCGCTCGATACCGCCATCCGCGAGGGGCGCGCCGCCGCCTGGCGGGTGGAGACGGCGCTGCTCGACAAGGCGACGGGATACGATAAGCCGGTGCAGAAGGTGTATAAGCTCAAGACGGTCGAGTTCGACCCGGAGACGGGGAAGAAGCTCTGCGAGCGCGAGGAGCTCAAAACCGCCGAGGAGGCGATTCACGTCCCGGGCAATACGACGGCGCAGGTCTTCTGGCTCAAGAACCGCCGCCCCGACCGCTGGCGCGACAAGCCCGGCGTGCCGGACGGGGCGGGCGAGGACGACGACGGCCTGTACGAGGCGCTGGCGGAGGCGGTGCGGCGGTGAGGTTTGAGCGCATCTCCGAAAAGCAGCTCGAGATCTTCCGCTTCATCCGCGAGCCGTACACGGCGCTCATCTGCGACGGGGCCGTCAGAACGGGCAAGACCGTCCTCATGACGGCGGCCTTCCTTGAGTGGTCGATGCACGCGTTTTCGGGGATGCGCTTTGCCGTCTGCGGGAAGACGGTGCGGTCGGCGGAGCGGAACATCATCGAGCCGCTGCTCGCGCTTTCGAGCGTCGCGAAAAAATACCGTCTGCGCTATTCCCGCTCGCTCTCGCTGCTGACGGCGGAGCTCGGCGGGCGCAAAAATTTCTACTACGTTTTCGGCGGACGGGACGAGTCGAGCTATATGCTCATCCAGGGCATGACGCTTGCGGGCATCCTGCTCGACGAGACGGCGCTGATGCCGCGCTCGTTTGTGGAGCAGGCCGTCACCCGCACGCTGAGCGTCGACGGGGCGAAGCTGTGGTTCAACTGCAACCCGGCGTCGCCGTCGCACTGGTTTTACCGGGAGTGGATTTTGAAAGCGGAGGAGCGCGGCGCAAAGCGGCTGCACTTCCTCCTCGAGGACAACCCCGGCCTGAGCGAAAAGGCGATCGAGCGGGCGAAGGCAAGCTTTTCGGGCGTTTTTTACGACCGGTACATCCTCGGCAAATGGGTCGCGGCGGAGGGGCTCGTCTATCCGCGCGCCGCCGACGGCGAGGGCATTGTGCCGAACGAACCGCGCGATTACACGCGGTTTGCCGTGTCCGTCGATTACGGCACGCTCAACCCGTGCTCAATGGGGCTTTGGGGGTACTGCGGCGGCGTGTGGTACCGCTTTGCCGAATATTACCACAGCGGGCGCGAGAGCCACGAGCAGCTGACCGACGAGGAATACTGCGACGCGCTCGAGGCGCTCGCGGGAGGCCGTCCGCTCGAGGCCGTCGTCGCCGACCCGTCCGCGTCGAGCTTTCTGACGGCGCTGCGGCGGCGCGGGAAATACCGCGTGCGTCCCGCCGACAACGCCGTCCTCGCGGGCATCCGGGATGTGGCCGCCGCGCTGCACGAAGGCCGGATTGCCGTGTGCGAAAACTGCGAGGCGGCGCTGCGCGAGTTCTCGCTCTACCGGTGGGACACCGAGAGCGGCGAGGACAGGCCTGTCAAGGAAAACGACCACGCGATGGACGAGATCCGCTATTTCGTGCGGACGATGCTGCGCGGGGATACGTTCAGCTTTACATGAAAGGATGTGGGAGCATGAGATGGAAGAAGGGGGCCACAGCCCCCGTGCCGGGGATCGCTCCGGTGATGAGCGAGGCGGATTTCCTCGCCCGCGAGCTTTCCGAGTGGGAAACGTCGCGGACGCGCCGCCGCCAGCTGCTCGGGGAGCTGTACTACCGCGGCGAGCAGCAGATTCTGCACAGGAAGCGCACGGTCATCGGCCCCGAGGGCGCGCCGGTCGAGGTGACGAACCTGCCGAACGCGCGGCTGCTCGACAACCAGTACGCCCGCCTGCTCGACCAGAAGCTCAACTATCTGCTCGGCAGGCCGCCTCTGGTGACGAGCGACGACAGGGCGTACGAGAGGGCGCTGCGCGAGGCGCTCGGGCGCGGCTTTTTCCGCGCGCTGCGCGGGGCGGCGCACGACGCGCTCGCCGCGGGCTGCGGCTGGCTGTTCGCCTGCCCGGACGGCGCGGGCGGGCTTTCGCTGCGGCGCTTCCGCCCGTGGGACGTGCTGCCCTTCTGGGCGGACGCCGACCACACGGCGCTCGACGCCGTCCTGCGCGTCTACGAGCGCGAGGCGTACGGCCCGCGCGGGAAGGAAAAGGCGCGGTACGCGGAGCTGTACACGCCCGACGGCGTTTTCCGGTACCGCCGCGAGGGGCGCGCCCTTGTGCCGGACAGGCCGTTTTGCGTCCCGTACGTCACGGCGCGGCAGGACGGGCGGACGTTCCCGCTCAGCTGGGGGAGCCTGCCGGTCTTCCCGGTCAAGTACGGGCCGGAGGAGCTTTCGCTCCTCGACCGCGTGCAGTCGCTGCAGGACGCGGTGAACCTGATCCTCTCGAACTTCGTCAACGGGATGCAGGAGGACCCGCGCAACACGATCCTCGTGCTCGTCAACTACGACGGGCAGAATCTCGGGGAGTTCCGCCGCAACCTCGCGGCGTACGGGGCGGTGAAGGTGCGCAGCGACGCGGGCGCGCCGGGCGGCGACGTGCGGACGCTCTCGCTCGAGGTCAGCGCCGAAAACTACAAGGCGGTGCTCGAGCTGCTCTCGCGGGCGCTCGTCGAGAACGCGCGCGGGTACGACGCGAAGGATCTGCGCGCCGCCGGGACGCCGAACGAGATGAACCTGCGCTCCGTGTTCAGCGACGCCGACCTCGACGCCGATATGCTCGAGGCGGAGCTGCAGGCGGCGTTTCAGGCGATTGTCCCGTTCGCGGACGCCTGCCTGCGGGCGGGAGGCCGTCCGGCGGGGGCGGGCGCGTCCCTCATCTTCAACCGCGATACCATCGTGAACGAATCGCAGGTCATCGCCGACGTCGCCGGCTCGGCCTCGCTCCTCTCGCGCGAGACGCTGCTTGAGCAGCATCCGTGGGTGGAGGACGTGCCGCTCGAGCTTGAGCGGCTGCGGCGCGAAAACAAACAGAAAGGAGAAGCGACATGAATCAGGAGTATCTGGAGGAGCTCGGCCTCGCGCCGGAGACGGCGTCGGAGGTGGCCGAAGCGTACGGGCGCGAGCTCGCGTCGGCGCGCGGCGAGTGGGAGGCGCAGAGAAGCCGCGAACGGACGGAGAGCGCCGTGCTTCTCGCCCTCGCGCAGGCCGGGGCGCGGAATCTCAAAGCGGCGCGCGCGCTCGTTGAGCTGCCCGAGGGGGCGGCTGTCGGCGAGGACGGCGTGCTGCCGGGGCTTTCCGAGCAGATCGAGGCACTGCGGGGCGGGGAGGGAACGGCCTTCCTCTTCGCGGGAAGCGAGCCGCCGCAGCTCTCGGGCTTTCGTCCCGCCGAGGGGCTTGCCCCCGGGGAGGGCGGCGAGAGCCGGGCGCTGACGCTCGCGCAGGCCATCGAGCAGAGTATGCAGGCTGACGACGAATAAGAAAGGATGATGCAGAAATGGCAGTTACTCTCGCACAGGCAAAGGTGGGGCTCAACGACAAGCTTTCCCCGCTGGTCATCGACGAATTCCGCAAGTCGAGCTTCCTGCTCGACCACATTCCGTTTGACGACTGCGTCTCCCAGCCGGGCGGCGGGTCGACGATGACGTACAGCTACACGCGCGTCATCACCCAGCCGACGGCGGAGTTCCGCGAGCTGAACAAGGAGTTCACCCCGCAGGAGGCCGCGAAGGAGCGCCACTCCGTGGATCTCAAGATCTTCGGCGGCTCGTTCCAGATTGACCGCGTGATCGCCGACCTCGGCGGCGCGGCCAATGAGGTGAGCTTCCAGATGGCGCAGAAGGTCAAGGCCGCCGCGGCCCTCTTCACCGACACCGTCATCAACGGCGACAGCGATACCGACGCGAAGGCGTTCGACGGTCTTGAGAAGGCGCTCACCGGTTCTTCCACGGAATTTATCCCCGAGGCGGCGATCGATCTCTCCACGTCGCAGGCGATCGACACGAACTATATGTATTTCCTCGACGCGCTCGACGAGTTCCTTATGGGGCTCGACGGCGCGCCGGACTTTATCGGCGGCAACACGAAGCTGATCGCCAAGCTGCGCGCGTGCGCCCGCCGCGCCGGGATGTACCAGACGACCCGCAACGATTTCGGCCAGCAGGTCGAGCGGTACGGCTCGATCCCGCTCGTCGACCTCGGCGCGAAGCCCGGCACGAACGACCCGATTGTCCCGATTCTCGATTCCGGCGACACGGGCTGCACGTCGCTTTACGCCGTGCGCTTCGGCCTCGACGGCTTCCACGCCGTCAGCCCCATGGGCGTGCCGCCGGTGCGCCAGTGGCTGCCCGACTACCGCACCGCCGGCGCGGTGAAAACGGGCGAGGTGGAGATGGTCGCCGCCGTGGCGCTCAAGGCGACGAAGGCCGCGGGCGTCATGCGCAGGATCAAGGTGAAGGCATGAGCGAGGCCGTGACGCCGCAGGCCGCCGCGGAGCGCGCCCGCGCCTACGTCACGGCGGCGGGGGCCGAGGTGCGGGAGGACGAGCTCCTCACCGCCTCGGCGCGCGCTGTCGCCGAGGTGACGAACCTCTGCGGCGGGCCGTTTGCTCCCGACTCCCTCCTCGAGGAGACGGCGTCGCTCGCCGCCGGGTATTACCTGCTGCTGCCGGACGGCGCGGCGGACGCGGCGGGGCAGGCTGTCTCGGTCAAGGAGGGCGACACGCAGGTGCAGTACTCGGAGGAAAACGCGCCGCCCGCGATGCGCCGCCGCCTCGCGGAGGACCTCATCGACGGCGCGCGGCGCGACTGCACGCGGTGGAGGAGGCTGATCTGGTGAGCGTGAGGGCGGCGATTGAAAGCCTGTACGACTGCACGGCGACGGCGGTGGTGAGAAGGCCGTACCGCGACGGGAACGTCACGCGCTTTCGCGAGGAAGTGCTCTTTTCGGACGTGCCGTGCCGTCTCTCGTTTTCCGGGGCGAGCGCGCAGTCGCTCTCCGGCCTCGAGTCGGCGCGGGAGTCCGCGTCGTGGGACGAGGCGCGGCAGAGCGCCAAGCTTTTCCTCGCGCCGGAGTGGGAGCTTCCCGCCGGATCGATTGTGACGGTCACGGGGCGCGGGCGGATGTGGGAGTTCTCCCGCAGCGGACAGCCCGCCGTGTACGAATCCCATCAGGAGGCGGCGCTCGCGCTGCGGCGCGAGCTCGCGTAAGGAGGGAGTCAGATGGCGCTCGAGGAGCTTCTCGAGGGCGCGGCGCAATCGGTGCGCGCCGTCCTCGGGGAGGACGTGGAAATTTATCTCGGACGCACGGAGCAGGGCGCCGCGGCTCCGTGCGTTTATCTGGAAACGGAGGAGGGGGAGCGCCGCCCCCTCCCCTTCGGGCGGGAGGAGCTCTCCTGCCGCGTGACGGCGCGCTATCTCCCGGAGTCCGGGGACGCGGACGCGCCGCGCGCGGCGCTCGAGGGGCTCACGCGCGCGCTCGCCGTCGTTCCCCTTCCCGGGGGCGGCTCCCTGCGCGGGACGCAGATTTCCGGGAAGGCGGAAAACGCGCGGGCCGAGGCGTCGGCGCGGTATGCGCTCGTGCTCTCCGAACGGGAGACGGGCGAGACGATGGACGCCGTTTTCTGGCAGGCGGTACTCGCGCCGTCCGGGGAAACGGACGATACGGAAACGGAGGTATGACAGACTATGGCATTTGGAGGAGGAACCTTCACCTCGCAGAACAAGGTGCTGCCGGGCGCTTACATCAATTTCGTGAGCGCGGCGCGCGCCTCGGCCTCGCTCTCCGAGCGCGGCACGGCGGCGATGCTGCTCTCGCTGCCCTACGGCCCCGAGGGCGTGGTGACGAGCGTGAAGGCGGAGTATTTTGACGACGAGGCGCTGCGCCTGTTCGGCTGCCGCAGTACGGACGACGCGCTGCGCCCCGTGCGCGAGCTGTTCCGGGGGGCTCAGACGCTGCTCTTTTACCGCCCCGCGGGCGGAGAGAAAGCGAAGAATACGCTCGCGTCGGCGCGGTACGGCGGCTCCGGCGGCAACGCGATTGCGATCGCCGTCCGCGAGAACGGAGAGCAGTTTGACGTCGTGACGCTGGTCGGCGGCGCTGAGGCGGACGTGCAGACGGTATCGGACGCGTCGGAGCTTCAGGACAACGACTTCGTGACGTTCACCGGCGCGGCGCTCTCCGCGTCGGCGGGCGAGCCGCTCACCGGCGGCGCGGACAAGGAGCTGACGAAGGCGGATTACGAGGCGTTCCTCGACGCGGTGGAGCCGTACACGTTCCAGACGCTCGGCTGCGCGTCGGAGGACGACGAGGTCAAGGAGCTGTTCGTCTCGTTCACGCGCCGGATGCGCGAGGACACGGGCGTGAAGTTCCAGACGGTGCTGTTCCGGTACGACGCGGACTACGAGGGCGTGATCAGCGTCGAGAACGAGGCCGCGGAGGACGCGCCGGCGCTCGTCTACTGGATGACGGGCGCGTCCGCCGGCTGCGCCGTGAACGCGAGCTGCTCGAACCGCGTCTACGACGGCGAGTACACCGTCGAC
>CASFAA010000170.1 GCA_949292505.1 uncultured Oscillospiraceae bacterium | reverse complement strand
CGACGCTCTCCTCGCACTGGCCGAGCAGAATCGCGCCGATCGTCGCGACGGTCATCAAAAAGCTTTCATCAAACAGCTCCCGGTGCCAGATGCCGAGCGCCGCCTTTTTCAGCACGTCGTACCCGACGAGCAGGTAGGGGAGAAGAAAAAGCGCGGCGCGCACCGCGCCCTCCACGGGAAGGAGACAGAGCGCGATAAACAGCCCTCCCGCGAGAAGAATCCGGACGAGCGTCCGCTTCTGCCGTTTGTTCACAAATTGTCCCTCCTCGCGCCTTTTCTCACAGATGGATTTCGCAGTCGGGCTCCACGCGCCTGCACGCCTTCACGACGTCCTTCATCACGCGGTCAAACCGCTCGTCCGGCGCTTCGACCACGAGCTTCTGGCTCATGAAGCTGATGGCCGCGTCCGTCACGCCGTCGAGCTTCTTGACGGCGGTCTCCATCTTCGCCGCGCAGTTCGCGCAGTCCACCTCAATCCGAAACGTCTTTCTCATGGATAATTACCCCTTTCTCTTACTCCGAAATGTGATCGAGGCCGAGCGCTATCATGCTGCGCACATGGTCGTCGTCGAGCGCGTAAAAGACCGTCTTTCCCTCGCGGCGGAAGCGCACCAGCTTGCTCGCCTTGAGGATGCGCAGCTGATGGCTCACCGCCGAGGGCGTCGTGTTCAGGCACTGCGCGATATCGTTGACGCACAGCTCGCTTTCAAAGAGCGCGTAGAGAATCTTGACGCGCGTGGTGTCGCCGAAGACCTTAAACAGCTCCGCGAGATCGTAGAGCACCTCGTCGTCCGGCAGACCGGCGCACGTCCCGCCGGGGGCGGCGTCCGCTGCCTCCGGCGTTTTGCCGAGGGGAAGTTCCGACGTCATGGAAATGCCTCCTTTGAATATTTGAATAACTGTTCAAATGATATTATATTCACTTCCTATGGGAATGTCAATAGCTTTCCCGAAAGAAGCGTCCGCTTCCCTGAAAAAAGGCGCAAAAAAAGACGGCGGACGCGTTCCGCCGTCTTCTCAGTTTCAGTTTTGTTTTTCCAGCGCGTGGCGCTTGATGGCCTCAAACGATTCCTCGCTGATGACGTGCTCCATGCGGCAGGCGTCCTCCGCGGCGACCTCGGGGCTGACGCCGAGCTGTACAAGCCAGTCCGAGATGAGCGTGTGCCGTTCATAAATTTTTTCTGCGATAGCCCTGCCCTTGTCCAGCAGCGAGATGTAGCCGTCTTCGTCGACGGAGATATAGCCGTTCGTGCGCAGATTCTTCATGGCCACGCTGACGCTCGGCTTCGAGAAGGAGAGCTCGCTCGCGATGTCGATGGAGCGCACCTGCCCGTTCCGGTTTGCAAGCACCAAAATGGTCTCCAGATAATTTTCGGCAGACTCGTGAATCTGCAAACAAATCAGCTCGCTTTCCCTTATAATTCCCGCCTCACCAATGCGGGAAACCTGTATTTTTTAATCATAGCACAGGAGAGAGGGCAATGCAAGTGTTTCCGTCCCATTCGGGCACACTTTACTTTCTTCGGAAAGCGTGGTATCCTGATAGCAGATTGCCGAAAGAAAGAGGGAAAGACAATGACACAGTACGACCGCGCTGAAATCGAGTTCCTGCAGGCTCAGAGCACGTTTGACGAATACTGCGGGATGCCTGTCCTCGTGAAAAAGAGCCCCACCGCCAGGGAGTCCGGCTGGCTTGACGCCCACGAGCTCGCCGTCATGCAGGAGCACTGGGCCACAAAGACGGAGTCAGAGGAGGAGAAAGCACAGAAGGCCGCGATGACGCCCGAGGAGAGTGTGCAGGCGACCCGTGATTCGATGGGCTTCCCCAACCGCAACCTCTGCACGGAGGAAATCTATACGCGTTTCGAGACGATCCGCGCGGGGGAGAACGAGGTCGGCCTCTGGCGCTACTATAAGCGCTTCTCCGAGAAAAAGCCCGGCAAGCCCTGTCTCGTCTTTTTCCACGGCGGCGGCTGGATGGGCGGCACGCCCTACACGGTCGAGAACCCGTGCCGGCTCATCGCCCAGCTCGCGGACGCCGTCGTCGTGAACGTCGACTATTCCCTTGCGCCGGAAAAGAAGTTCCCGAACGGCTTCAATGACTGCTACGAGGCGGTGCGCCATGTCTGGCAGCACGCGGAGGAGTATGGCGTCGACCGCGCGCGGATCGCTGTCTGCGGCGACAGCGCGGGAGGCAACCTCGCCGCCGCCGTCAGTCTGCGCGACCGCGACATGGGCACGCGCATGATCGCCCTGCAGGTTTTGATCTATCCGTGTGTGACGATGCTGTATACCGGGAACCCCGGCTACCGCTTCGATCTCGGCGAATTCAAAATCTGCCCGGAGCAGCACGACCTCATCGATCCGCTGATTGCCATCGGACGCCCGCGCTCGGAGGACGACGACCGCGTCGAGATGGAGGACGTGTACCTTCCCTCCCGGGAGGCCGCGTATCACCCGTACGTCAGCCCGCTGCTTGCGCGGAGCCACCGCGGCCTCCCGCGCGCGCTGTGTATCTCCGCGGAGTTTGACGGCCTGCGCCTGCAGACGGAATACTACGCCGGTCTGCTGCGGCAAAACGGCGTCCCTGCCCGCGCCATCCGCTACAACGGCGTTTCCCACGCCTTCCTTGACAAGCTCGGCTTCCTCCCGCAGACGGAGGATCTCTGTATCGAGATTGCGAAAGAGCTGAGAAACCTGTAAGCTGCACTCTGAAACCGGGGTTTCCGGCATGGAGGCGTCGGAGCTCCTTTTCCTTGCGGTGCTGTGACGGAATCGATTGGAGAAATAAAAATGTTTGAGCTGATTGGCAGAGGAAATACAGCGGAAATCTATCGATGCGGAAACGGAAAGGTCTGCAAATTGTTTCGTGAAGGGTACCCGCACGAATTTGTGGAGCAGGAATTTATAAACGCCCGGGAGATTGTCCGCAGTGGCGTCAGGGCTTGCGCTCCGTATGAAGTGGTCAGAATGGAGAATCGCAGTGGTATCCTGTACGAAGAAATTGAGGGGCAATCGCTTCTGCAGCTTCTGACACATGGCAGGGTGGTATTTTCCGATTTTCTCACCGTTTTCGTCGCTTTGCAGTTTGCAATCTGCGCACATCGATCAACAAAGGTTCCCAGCTTCAAGCAGTTCCTTTCCGTGCAGCTGAAAAGCAAAGGGGTGAAGGATTCGTCACCGTTTGATGAGATAAACGCGTTACCCGAAGACGACTGTCTGCTGCATGGGGATTTCCATCCGGGCAATATCCTGATTGCGCGCGGCGGAACCCCTGTTGTCATTGATTTTATGAACGTATGTCACGGGCCTTTTCTGTATGATGTTGCGCGAACCTTTTTCCTTATCAGGCGGTATGACAACCGGCTGGCCGAAGCGTATCTGGACCGGGCAAACGTGAAAATGCGGGACATATCCGGCTATCTGCGTGTGATTGCAATCTGCCGTCAATATGAATCATAACGGCGGCAGCCGGGATCTTCCGTGCAGCGGGAACGGCGATCTGCTGCGGAGAGAAAAGAGACCGATCAAAGGAAGCGACCGCATGGCAAACAGAAATTGTTTTTACGAATATTGCTGTTTTTCAGCCGCAGTTCCTGCCGCGACTGTGCAGCGTATAGACAGGAGGAAAAAATGCGAATCCTGGTGATTGAGGATGAGCGGCGGCTGGCGGACACGATCTGCGCCATCCTCCGGGAAAGAGGCTTTGATACGGACGCGGCCTACGACGGCGAAAGCGGAGAGGCGTACGCGAAGCTCGGCGTGTACGATCTGCTGATTCTCGACGTGATGCTGCCCGGCGTCGACGGCTTTGAGCTGGCGCGCCGTCTGCGGGCGCAGCGAATCACATTGCCGATTCTGATGCTCACGGCGAAATCGGAGCTCGGCGACCGCATCGAAGGGCTCAACGCGGGCGCCGACTATTACCTGACGAAGCCCTTCGATTCCGGCGAGCTGCTCGCCTGTGTGCACGCGCTGCTGCGCCGCCAGGGCAGTCAGGTGAACGTGCTCTCCTTCGGCAACACGCAGCTCGATCTCGATGCGTGCAGCCTCGTCTGCGGGGAAAGGAGCGTCCGCCTTTCCGCGCGGGAATTTGACGTCATGCGCCTGCTGTTTCAGGCGGGCGGGAACAACGTCCCCAAGGAGACAATTCTGTCGCGCGTGTGGGGCTTTGACACGAACGCGGTCGAGAACCATGTCGAGGTTTACGTCGGCTTTCTGAGAAAGAAGCTGCGGAGCATCGGCTCCGATGTCGCCGTCGAGGCGATCCGCCGTCTCGGCTATCATCTGGAGGTCAGGCATGATCCGCAGGCTTAGGGTGCGCTTCGTCCTTGTCAATATGGCGTTCGTCACCGTGATGCTCGCCGCCATCTTCGCGACGGTGCTCATCATTACGCGCGGCAACCTCGAGCGCGAGAGCCTGCACATGATGCAGACGATTGCGGTCAACCCGTTTCAGGCCGGCCCGCCCGGACAGGCTGCCTCGGGCGACGTCCGCCTCCCGTACTTCGTCGTGCAGGTCGGCCGGGACGGCGAGCTCCTCGGTACAGGGGGCGGCTACTATGATCTCTCGGACGGCGAGCTTTTGCGGGAGCTCGTCCGAGAGACGGACAGGGAGGAGTCGCCCGTCGGCGTTCTCCCGGAGAGAGGGCTGCGCTATCTCCGATCCGAGACGCCCGTGGGCTGGTGCGTCGTGTTCGCCGACCTCTCGAGCGAGACCCGCACGCTCGAGGGGCTTATGACGACGTGCGCGGCCATCGCCGCGGGAAGCTTCCTCGCGTTTTTGCTCCTGAGCGTCTTTCTCTCCCGCTGGGCGGTGCGTCCCATCGCGCGGGCGTGGAACCAGCAGCGCCGCTTCGTTGCCGACGTCTCCCATGAGCTCAAGACGCCGCTGACGGTCATTCTCTCGAACGCAGAGCTCCTCAGCTCAGACCAAATCGGCGAGGAGACGCGCGCCCGCTCGCGGGAGAACATCCTCGCCGTCGCGCGGCAGATGCGCGAGCTCGTCGAGCGTCTCCTCGAGCTCGCGCGCTCCGACGCGGGAAAGGGGGAGAAGCCCTCCGCCCTCGTGGACTGGGGAGCCGTCGTTGAGGACGCGGTGCTTCCGTTCGAGCCGCTCCTCTATGAGCGCGGCATGACGCTTGAGACTGCGGCGCAGACCGGCCTCCTCGTGCAGGGGGACGCGCGTCGCCTCGCAGAGCTGACGGACATTCTGCTCGACAACGCCGGGAAATACGGCGTCCCGGGCGTTGTCGAGGTGAAGCTGCGTCCGTCCGGCCGGCGGCACGCGGCGCTCTGCGTCTCGAACCCCGGTCCGCCGATTGCGGGAGACGAGCTCGTCCGCCTTTTCGACCGCTTCTACCGGGCCGACAAGGCGCGCAGCGGAGCCGGGAGCGGCCTCGGCCTCTCGATCGCCGAGACGATCGCCCGGGAGCACGGGGGCAAAATCTGGGCGGAGAGCGCGGAGGGGAGAAACCGCTTCCTTGTCCGCCTGCCGCTTGCCGGCCGAGGGAAAAGCGGGCAGAGCAGCTGACAACAATTTATGAAATGTTTACAAAGAGGGCGCTGGCGTTTCAGCGCCCTTTCAGTTTCCTGTGCTACAGTGTACGAAGGGAGACAGCCCGCAAAGGGCTTTCCTGAGAAGATAGCAAAGGAGCTGCGTGGAATTGAGAACATTAGTCAAACACCGGGCAAATCGATGGGTCATGGGATTTATGGCCTTCTGGCTTTCCGTTTTGCTGTGCGCTGCGGCGGCTGTCCCCGCTCATGCTGCGGGCAGTCTGGAGATGAGCACCGATTACACCGGCCTCAAGGCCGGCGCGGGGGATGCGCTTTCATTTACGCTCGACTTTACGAACGATACCGGCTCGGGCGGCGCGGCGGCGCTGTCCATCGCTTCCATCCCGGAGGGCTGGACGGGCTACTTTGACGGCAACGGCAGCGAAATCACCGGGCTCTATCTCAAGAGCGGCGAAAATGCCGACCTCGCGACCTTCCAGCTGACCATCCCGGCGGACGCGGCGCAGGGCGACTACGCCGTGACGCTGCAGGCGAGCTGCAACGGGGCGGTCTCGTCCCTGACGCTGAACCTCTCCGTAGACGCTGAGGAGCTCGGCGGCAGCGCGCTCTCGACCGATTACGCGGAGCAGGAGGGCGCTTCCGGCTCGAGCTTCACCTTCAGCACGACGGTGCAGAACAACACCGCGAGCGAACAGACATACAGCTTTTCCTCCGGCGCGCCGTCCGGCTGGCTCGTGACCTTCAAGCCCTCCGGCGAGGACACGCAGGTCTCCGCCATCACGGTTCCCGCCCGCAGCAGCCAGGCGATGGAGATCACCGTGACGCCGCCGTCGAACGTGGAGGCCGGGGAATATGACGTTCCGATCTCCGCCGTGTCGGCCTCCGAAAACCTGAGCGCCGATTTGAGCGTTGTCATTACCGGTACCTACACGCTTTCCCTGAGCACGCCAGGCGGGCTGCTCAGCTTTGACGCCGTCGCGAACGAGGCTTCTTCCGTGTCGCTGACGCTTACGAACGAGGGCAACGTCGATCTGCAGAACATTACGCTCTCCTCGTCCGCCCCGGACGGCTGGAACGTGGAGTTCTCCGAGTCGACGATCAGCGTCCTCGAGGCCGGCGCCTCCTGCGACGTGACGGCGAAGGTCACGCCGTCTGAGGACGCGCTCAGCGGCGACTATGTGCTGACGCTCACCGCAAAGACGAGCGAGGCGAGCGACGACGCCGAGTTCCGCGTCACGGTCAAGACGGAGACGCTCTGGGGCGTCGTGGGCGTCCTCATCATCGTGTGCGTCTGCGCTGTTCTCTGGTTCGTGTTCCGCAAGTACGGGAGGCGATAAGATGGAGGACGTGATGATTCGCACCACCGGCCTCACGAAGGCGTACGAGTCTGTCGTCGCGGTCGATCACCTCGATCTTGAAATCCGCCGCGGAGAGGTGTTCGGCCTGCTTGGCCCGAACGGCGCCGGCAAGACGACCACGACGCTGATGCTTCTCGGCCTCACGGAGCCCACCTCCGGCGAGGCGAAAATCGACGGCTATGACTGTACCCGCAATCCCATCGCAATCAAGAGCATCGTCGGCTATCTGCCGGATCAGGTCGGCTTTTATCCCGACCTGACGGGAAGGGAAAACCTGCGCTTCACCGGCGCGCTCAACAGCCTCCCGGAAGCGTACTGCGAGGAGCGCGCCAAACGCCTCCTCGAGCGCGTCGGCCTGACCGAAGCCGCCGACCGGAAGACGGGCGAGTATTCGCGCGGCATGAAGCAGCGCCTCGGTATCGCGGACGTCCTGATGAAGGACCCGAAGGTCATTATCATGGACGAGCCGACGCTCGGCATTGACCCCGAGGGAATGCGCGAGCTTATCAGCCTCATCCGCGATCTCTCCGTCGAGGACGGGCGTACCATCCTGATTTCGTCGCATCAGCTGCATCAGGTGCAGCAGATCTGCGACCGCGTCGGCATCTTCGTCAAGGGCAAGCTGATTGCCTGCGGCCGCATCGAGGAGCTTGGACGCCAGCTCGAGAACGAGGGCCGCTATCTCCTGACGCTGCAGGCCGACCCGGGCGGAGAGAAGCTGAAAAACGCCATCGCCTCGCTCGAGAGCGTTCGCTCCGTCGAGGAGGGGGCGGGCGGCGTCCTGCGCATCGACTCCTCCGCCGACGTCCGCCCGCAGGTGACGGCGCTTCTCAGCGAATACGGCCAGACGACGCTCCTCCTCCGTCAGGAGGGCGGCGACCTCGATGAGATTTACCACAGATTCTTTGAAAAGGCAGGTGAGCCGGATGAACATGGAAGCAGTCAGGGGAAAACTGGCAAAATTCGTTCCTTCCTCAAAGCGAGATTCCACAGAGCATAGGAGGAACGGCCTGTACGCGCTGTTTCGCAAGGAGCTCGCCGACCATCTGCTGAGCAAGCGGCTCCTCATCATTTTCCTGCTCTTTCTCCTCGTGACGACGGCGAGCCTCATCGGCGGCGTGTCCAACCTCGCCGAAAACATGACGGAGGACACCGAGTTCGTGTTCCTCAAGCTCTTCACGACGGGCAGCGGCTCCGTGTACTCCTTCGCGACCTTCCTCGCCTTCCTCGGCCCGCTGGCCGGCATCACGCTTGGCTTCGACGCGGTGACGAGCGAACGCTCGCAGGGGACGCTGAACCGCCTCGCCTCCCAGCCGATTTACCGCGATTCCATTCTCAACGCGAAATTCCTCGCGGGGACGGCGGTCATCTTCCTGCTCGTCTTTGTGCTCGGCGGCTATATTTCCGGCGTCGGGCTGATTCGGCTCGGTATTCCGCCCTCGCTTGAGGAGGTGTTGCGCGTCATCGTTTTCCTTCTCCTCGCCGGGGTCTACCTCTCCGTGTGGATGGCGCTTGCCGTTATCCTCTCAGTCGTGTGCCGCCACGCCGCGACGGCGGCGCTCGTCTGTATCTCCGTCTGGCTGTTCCTGAGCCTGTTTATGAGTCTCGTCGCCAGCGGGATAGCGAACGCCGTCTATCCGCTCGATGGGTTCGCGGGGCTCATGAATGTGGAGAGCAACTACAGCCTCACCCTCGCGCTCAACCGCATCTCTCCCTACTACCTGTTCAGCAAGGCGGCTTCCACGATTCTGAATCCGAACGTGCGCTCCATCGGCGTCGTGACGGCCTCGCAGGCGTCGGGCGCGGTGGCGAGCAGCCTCCCGCTGGGGCAGAGCCTGTTGCTCATCTGGCCGCATCTCGTGGTGATGCTCGCGCTCGCCATGCTCGGCTTCGCCGTGGCGTACGTCGTCTTCATGCGCCAGGAGCTGCGCGCCTGACCGCCTTGCCTGTGGAGAAGTTTCAGCGATTTTCCCATTGTCATATTTTCCCGATTTCTGTAAAATAGAATGGTTGATTTTACTTTGCAGAAAGAGAGAATAGTTCGTATGCCAATCGGAGTGTTTGTGAATGTGCTGTCGGTCGCCCTGGGCGGCCTGCTCGGCGCGCTGGCGGGGAGAAAGCTGCCCGCCGCGCTCAAGACGGAGCTGAACGTCGTGTTCGGCGTCTGCTCGATGGGAATCGGGATTGCCTCCATCGTCCTGATGAAAAATATGCCCGCGGTGATATTCGCCGTCGTCGCCGGAACGGCGCTCGGCCTCGCCTGCCGCCTCGGCGTCCTGATTCGCTGCGGCGCGGAGTGGATGCAGAAGCCGATTGCCCGCCTGTTCCGGCAGACGGGAGGCGCTCCCGGCGGGGAGGAGTTCTCCTCGTCTCTCGTGACGCTGCTCGTCCTGTTCTGCGCGAGCGGCACGGGCATCTACGGCACGCTGACCTCCGGCATGACGGGCGACCACACCATCCTTATCGCGAAATCCGTGCTTGACCTTTTTACTGCGATGGTGTTCGCCTGCAACCTCGGCGCCGTCGTTTCGGCGGTGGCGGTACCGCAGCTGGTCGTTTATCTTGCAATCTTCTTCTGCGCGAAACTGATTTTTCCGCTCACAACGCCCGACATGGTCGACGACTTCAAAGCGTGCGGCGGCATCCTGATGCTCGCCACGGGTTTCCGCATGGCGAAGATCAAGGAGTTCCCCGTCGCCGATATGATTCCGGCCATGGTGATCGTCATGCCCCTGAGCTGGGCGTGGAGCCAGTGGCTTCTGCCGCTGCTCTCCTGACCAGACATCCGCATAATAAAAGAGACGGAACACCCGCGAAAGCCGCGGCGTTCCGTCTCTTTTTCTTTCAGGAAACAGGGGGGAGGCTCACTTGAGCAGCTTCTTGAGCAGCAGGGCTTTCTCGATGGAGCCGTCAATTTTGAGCTTGCGGAAGGTGAAGGCGGCCACGGGGTCGAGCTTGCCGTCTGCGATTTTCGCAAGGGTGTCGGCGGAGCAGGTGAAGCACGCGTCCCTGTCGCGGTAGTCGTACGGCTCGACGGAGAGCTTCCCGTTCTTCACCTCCACATAGAAGGTGCCGGCAGCCTCGCCGGTGATGTCAAACTGGTAGGCGACGTTTTCGTGAAGGCCGCTCACATCCGCCTGGGACAGGCGTTCCTTCACCTGGGCGAAGAATTCCGAAAATGTCATCTGCATTTCCTCCTGTTCCGTTTTTTCGGGCTTGTCTGTCTGGAACACGCTGTCATAAAGAAAATAAGCTTGCTTATTTTCTTTATGACAGCACATTTCCAGTGTAGCATGAAAGGGGAGAGAATGCAAGCGGGGAGCTCATACGGAAAGCCTCGTGCGGTCGGAGAGCACCTGCTTCGCCGAGTGGACAAAGAGGTCGACGAGCTTTTCCGGCGTCATCGACGCGCGCTCCTCGCCGGAGATGTCGAGCAGCAGCTTGCCGCTGTCCATCATGATGGTGCGGTTGCCGAAGCGCAGCGCCTGATCCATGTCGTGGGTGATCATGAGCGCCGTGAGGCCGCGGTCTGCGATAATCTCCTTTGTGATCTGCAGCACCTTCTGCGCCGTGCCGGGGTCGAGCGCCGCGGTGTGCTCGTCGAGAAGAAGCAGCTTCGGGCGGGCGATGGTCGCCATCAGCAGGGCGGCCGCCTGCCGCTGTCCGCCGGAGAGCAGGCCCATCTTCGTCTTCATCCTGTCCTCGAGGCCGAGATCGAGCGTGGCGAGCAGCTCGCGGAAGTAGGCGGAGTCTTTCTTGTTGACGGCAAAGAAGTGATGCGTCGACTTGCGCGTGTAGGCGAGGGCGAGGTTTTCCTCGATCGTCATGTTCGGCGCGGTGCCGCGCAGCGGGTTCTGGTAGAGGCAGCCGATGTTGAGCGCGCGCTTGTAGTCCTTCTCGTAGGTGATGTCCTCGCCGTCGAGCAGGATGCTGCCCGCGTCGGGGAGAAACTTGCCGAGGATCGCGTTGAACAGCGTCGACTTGCCCGCGCCGTTCGACCCGAGGATGGTGATGAAGTCCCCCTTCGCGACCTCGAGGGAGAAATCGTGCAGCGCGTGCTTTTCGTTCGGCGTTCCAGCCTCAAATTTTTTCGTCAGATGGGTGATGGTCAGCTGTGCGTTCATGCGTGGTCCCCCTTTCTCGCAGCCAGACGCGCCCTGCGGACCGCGAGCTTCTGCTTCGCGAGCGGCAGCGTGAGCGCGAGGGCGACGATGACGGCGGAGAGGAGCTTCACGCCGTAGCTCGGCATATCGATCTTGTAGGCAAACTGCAGAATCAGCCGGTAAGCCGCCGAGCCCGCGACGGCGGAGATCACGCCGAGCGTGACGCTGCGCCGCCCGAACAGCACCTGCCCGATGATCACGGACGCGAGGCCGACGACGAGCATACCGCTGCCGTTGTTGAGGTCGGCGTACCGCTGCTGCTGGCACAGAAGGCTTCCCGAGAGCGCCACGAGGGCGTTCGCGAGCACAATGCCGAGGATGCGCGAGATATCCGCGTTGATGGACGACGACCGCACCATCTCCTCGTTGTCGCCCGTCGCGCGGATGGCCATGCCGGGCCGCGTCTTGAAGAAGACGCACAGGAGCGCCGCGACGGCCGCGACAATCACGGCGGTGAGCAGAAGGACGTTCGCGTTCGAGTCGAGGCCGGGGAAGAGGCCGGAGAACATCTTGTAGACGGTGTTGCTGGAGACGAAAACCTCAGCGCCGCTCTCGTTCGTCTCGGCGGTCTGCAGATACAGGTTCGACTGGCCGCCGAGCACCATGTAATTGACGGTGTAGAGCCCCGTCATCGTCAGAATGCCGGCGAGAATCGCGTTGATGCGCAGCTTCGTCTGCAAAAAGCCGGTCACAAAGCCCGCCGCGGCTCCGGCCAGCGTTCCGGCGAACAGGGCGAGAATCGGATGCGAGCCGATGGTGACGACGGCGCAGACCGTCATGCCGAAGACGAGGCTGCCGTCGATCGTCAGATCCGGCGTGTTGAGGATCTTGAAAGCGATGAAGACGCCCATTGCCATGGGCGCGTACAGCATCCCCTGGCTGAGAGCGGACAGAATCAGTTTGACGTACTCCATGAGAAATTCCTCCGCTCTTTATTCGCCGAAGTGGCTCGTGCCGTCGGCCTCAACGAGCACCGTGTAGCCCTCGAGAAGCTCGTCGGAGAGCGTCAGGCCGAGCGTGCCGGCTGCCTGCAGGTTGACGAACTTCGCGTACTCGGAGAGCGTCTGATACGGGATTTCAGAGGGCTTCGTGCCGTCCGCGACCTGGAGAATGATGTCCGCCGTCTGCTCGCCGAGCGTGACGTAGTTGACGCCCGTCGTGGCGAAGCCGCCGTCCGCGACCATCGAGTCTGCGCCGCAGTAGACCGGGATGCCCTTCGCGTAGGCGGCGTCGGTGTACGTCGGCATCGCGGAGGCGATGGAGTTGTCGTTGCCGGTGTAGAGAACGTCCGCGCCCTTGGAGATCAGCGTCTCCACAGCGGTCGGCAGCTCGGAGAGGTTCGCGATGGAGGCCTCCTCATACGGAATGGAGTTCGCGTCGCAGTAGGCCTTCGCAGCGTTGATGGTGGAGACGGAGTTCGTCTCGCTCGAGGTGTAGAGGAAGCCGATCTTCTTGAAACCGGGCTGGAAGTGCTCGATGAGCTTCACAATCTCGTCCGCGGGGATGTTGTTCGAGACGCCGGTGATGTTCTCGCAGTCGGAGCCCGTCAGGCCCGCGGCGTCCGGGTCGGAGACAGCCGAGAAGATGATCGGCGTGTCGTCGCCCTCGAAGACGGCCTTCGCGCTCTGCGCCGTGCCCGTCGCAATCGGGACGACGATGTCGACGCCCTCGGAGCGCAGGTTCTGCATGATGGTGGTCAGCGCGGAGGTGTCGTTGTTCGCGTTCTCCGTCACAATCTCGATGTCGTCGCGCCCGGAGGCTTCAATCTCGGCGACGATGGTGTCGCGGATCTGGTCGAGCGAGGTGTGGCTCATCGGCTGCACAATCGCGACCTTGATTTTGCCGCTTTCCGAGTCGCAGCCGGAGGCGAACACGGAGCAGGCGAGTGCGGCGGCGGTGAGAAGGGCAAACAGTCTGGAACGCTTTTTCATATCAAAAACTTCCTTTCTTCTTTTCAAATATCGGTTACTGAAGCGGGGCAATCTGCTGCGCCAGTTCAATATGCTTGCGGATGACCGCGCAGGACGCGTCGAGCTGCTTCTGCTCGTCGTCCGTCAGCGGCAGTTCGATGATTTTCTCGACGCCGTTTTTCCCGACGACGCACGGCACGCCGCAGTGGACGCCCTCCTGCCCGTATTCGCCGCACAGCTGTACGGAGACGGGGAGCACGGCCCTGCGATCGCGGAGGATGGCCTCCGCTAGAAAGGCGGCGGACTGGCCGATGCCGAACTCCGTCGAGCCCTTGCCGTTGATGATGTCCATCCCGATCATGCGCGTGCGCTCGAGGAGCCGCGCGCGGTCGACGTCCGGGTACGCGTCGAGCGAAAGGCCGCCGACGCGGACGGCGGAGAACGGAATCATCGAGGAATCGCCGTGCTCGCCGAGCGAGAACGCGGTGATCGACTGCCGGGAGACGCCCGTCTCCTCGGAAAGCGTGCGAACGAGCCGCGCCGTGTCAAGCAGGGTGCCGGTGCTGAACACGCGGCTGCGCGGGAGGCGAAGGCCGCGGCGCAGATAGTCGGCGACGATATCCGCCGGGTTCGTGATGGAGACGACGACGCCGGGAAGGGCGTACGGGGCGAGCTGCCCGAGAAGCTCCTTCGCCATCTTCACGGAGTCGCCGAGCAGGTCGAGCCGCGTCTGGCCGGGCTCCCTCGCCTTGCCGATGGCGATGAAGACGAGATCGGCGTCGGCGCAATCAGCGTAGTCGCCGGCGCGCACGACGGTGTCGGCGGCGGGGAAGGAGAGCGCGTCCGCGACGTCCATCGCCTGGGCGGCGGCCTTTCCCGGAATCTTATCAACGAGGACAATCTCCTGCGCGCACCATCGCCAGCAGAGCGCCTGCGCGACGTGGGAGCCCACATGGCCTGCGCCGATGATGACGATCTTCTGGCGGTCTGACATAAGAATCATCCTTTCTTTCGAGTAAGCTTGCCTTGCGGCAAAATAAAAGCCCTTGACTGCAAAACAGTTTTGCAGTCAAGGGCGAAAAAGCATTTTCGCGGTGCCACCTTGATTTCCGTCCCCAAGGGACGCTCAGCGAGATACCAGCATATCTCCGGCTTCTGACGCGAGCCATACGTCGGCGCATTTGACGCCGCCCTCCGCAGACCATATTGTTCAGCATTCCATACGGAGCTTGCACCGTCCTCCGCTCGCTGGGATGAAACCCTCTGATTTTTTTCTGCATCATCGGTTTGATGAATTTCTTATACTATAGTCTATTTTTTGCCGTTTGTCAAGGGAGAAGGAACAGATTCGGCGGTCTGTGCTTTTTGCGCCGCCTCCTCGGCGAGGAGGCAGATGTCCTGCGCGGCGGTGGGCCGGATGCCCTCCGCCTGCCTGCGCGACATCGCGGCGAGCCGCTCGCCCGTCTGTTTGTCGTTCAGGACGCGGAACAGCGAGAACGGCGTCCTCGCGCCGAGGCTCATCCCGTTCTCCGTGAAGAAGCGGTAATTCTTGGATTCGCAGCCGGGGATCGGAGAGTAGTGGACGATTGGCGTTCCGCTCACGGCGGCCTCCGTCGAGGAGAGCCCGCCCGGCTTCGTGATGAACACGTCCGCCGCCTTCATGTAGTCGGCCATGCGGTCGGTTTTCCGCAGGACGCGGAAGTTCTCGTCGTCCCGGCACTCGCGTTTCAGGCTCTGGTACAGCCGCTCGTTGTTTCCGCAGATGACGACGACGGTCAGATCCGGGATCGACCGCGTCTCCCACTTGAGCAGCCGCACGGCGCCCTTGAGCTTTCCCGCTCCGATGCTGCCGCCCGCGAGCAGGATGCACGGCGCGTTCTCGGGCAGCCGCAGCCGGATCCGCGCCTTCTTCTTGCTCTCCTGCGAGGAGAACGCGCCCCGCACCGGGATGCCGAGCGGGCGCAGCTGCTCCGCCGAAAAGCCGTGCCGCAGATATTCGTCCGTCAGCTTTTCCGACGGCGTCACACAGTAATCGCACTCCACCTCCTCGAAGAAGGGGATGCAGGTGTAATCCGTGGAGATGAGAATGAGCGGCGGTACCGGCACGCCGCGCCGCTTGAGACGCGTCATCAGCATTCCCGGAAAGACGTGCGTCGCGAGCGCCACCTGATAGGTATGCTCGCGCAGGTAGCTTTCCATCACGCCCTCCGCCGCGCGGTTGGCGCGATACACGGGGGAGCGCACCGGCAGGCGGCGGTAGACCTCTCCGGCGAGGTAGGCGCAGCCGAACACCCAGGGGGCGCGCTGCACCATGTGGATGTAGGCGTCGTTGATGGTCTGGGCGGCGCGCCCGCCGAGCAGCTCGTAAGGGTTGAGCAGGTCGGCGTGATGTCCGCGCGCCTCGAGGGCCTCCTTGACAGCCTGTGCGGCGGCGTTGTGTCCGCCGCCCGTCCCGCAGGATAAAATCAGCGCATCCATAAGAGCTTCACCTGGCATTTCTCCCTTTTTTCCTTGCTCGTCAGCAGCTTTCCGATTACCACGACGGCGGAGATGAGAAACCCGCCCGGATTGGCGCAGCCCTTCACAAGAGCCGCGGCAGCCGTGCAGAGGTATGTCACAATGGTTCTGTAAAAGTGCGGGCAGATCCGCAGCACGGTGGAGAAGAGAATGAAGAACGCCGCGAACAGCCAGAAGATGTCCGCCTGCGGCCAGAAGCCGAGCAGACAGCCGAACGTGACGGCGATCCCCTTGCCGCCCTGAAAGCGGAAAAAGACCGGCAGGACGTGGCCAATCACAGGCGCCGCCAGAATCAGCGACGCGAGCGGCTCCGGCGGGGGAGGGCCGGGGAAGCAGTGCGTGAACAGCCAGACCGGCACAAAGCCCTTGAGCAGCTCGCAGGAAAGCGTCAGCGCGCCGCACCAGAAACCTCCGTACAGAAACGCGTTCGCCGTGCCGGGATTGCCGTCGCGGCTTTTTTCCGTCACATCCCCGCGCCGGAGAAGGCTGGAAAACACGCGCGCATACAGGACGCTGCCGGACAGGTAGCCCGCCAGCAGAAAGAGAACCGCATGAAACATCTTCTTTCACATCCTTCCCGCATTTCGGCATACTGTGGATTTACCCCACAATCTGCAGCTCCTTCGGATAGGCGTTGAGCACCTCGCAGCCCGTCTCCGTGACGAGGACGAGATCTTCGATCCGCACGCCAAGCTTTCCAGGCAGATAAATCCCCGGCTCGACGGAGAACACCATGCCCGGCTCCGCGATGACCTCGGAGACGGCGCTGTTATCCGGCGGCTCATGGCATTCGAGGCCGATGCCGTGCCCGAGGCGGTGCGTGAAGTACGGGCCGTACCCGGCCTGCTCAATCACCTGCCGCGCGGCCCGGTCGAACGTTTTCAGCGGGAGACCGGGCCGGATGACGGCCTCCGCGGCGAGATTGGCCTGCCGCACCGTCTCGTAAACGCGCCTGGCCTCGTCGGAGGCGGAGCGGAAGAAGACGGTGCGCGTCATATCGCACCAGTAGTAGGGGATGGGGATGAAGATGTCGAAGACGACGGAGTCGCCCTCGCGCACGACGGTTCCGTTCGGCTCATGGTGCGGATCCGCGCCGTTTGCCCCGAAGCAGACGAGCTGCCCGTGGCCGCGGCCCGCGCCGGCCTCGCGGAATTTCTGGTCGACGAGCGCCGCAAGCTCCGACTCGACGGCCCCCTCGCGGACGGCGGCAATGGCTGCCGCGACGACGGAGTCGTTGATTTTCGACGCGCGCCGCAGCGCTTCGATCTCCGCCTCGTCCTTCCGCATTCTCGCCTCGTCGACCGGGGCGCTGCCGTGCGCCGGGACGCAGTCGGGGCGCTTTTCGAGGAGAGAAATCAGGAAGCGGCTCGGCCACGACTTGTCGACGCCGATTTTGCCGGGCCGGACAAGCCGGGCGACGTCGCGCAACGGGTCGTCGCTGTCGTTGTGGAGATAGAGCTCGCGGCCCTCCGCGGGCTGCAGGCCGAACAGGTCGTTTCCAAAGAGGATCCGCCGCCCGCTGCCGTCGAGATAAAACGCGAGCAGGCGCTCCATCGGCTCCACCCAGACGCCGGTCAAATAATAGACGGAGGCGGTCGAGGTGACAAGAATCTGGCCGAGCCCCTCGCGCTCCATGTTGTGCAGAACCCGCTCGATGCGGGCGTCATATACCGTGCTCATAAGCGTCCCCTTTCCTGGTTTTTCACACATTGCGGAAGCCGTCGTTGCCCTCGATCAGGGCGATCTCCGGATGCGCCGGGTCGTAGCGGACGGTCACCGCGCAGCCCTCCTCCACCGGCCCCATCCGCGGGATCCTCCGCTGGCCGACGGGAATTTTCCCTGCCCGAATCGCTTCGCTCCTGTACTTGAGCGTCTCCGAGACCCGGTAGACCCTGCCGTCTACGGTGTAGACCGCGGTCAGCACCGTCGGGCGGTCGAGCCCCCGGCTCGCCAGCCGTACCGCCACGCCCTCTGCCGAGGCGGTGCAGCGCTCCCGGAGGCGTCTGCGCCGCGAGAGGACAATGCCGCGGATCAGCAGCACGATAAGGATCGGGGGAAGGAGAATCAGGCAGAAAATGAGAACAATCCAGAAGCCGTCGCCCATCGGACAAGCCTCCTCTCAGAGTGGAATGCGGCAAAGCTGCGCCGCTATCCGGCGGGTATGGCTGAGCGCCGCCTCCGCCTCCGCCGCGCTGAGCCTTCCTTCCGCAAGAGCGCGGCCGAATTCCCAGAGATCCTCGAGATCCCGCCGCACCTGATAGTACGTCAGCAGCGCCGCGTCCGCCGGTTCGCGGAAAAGCGGGAAGAACGGCTCCTCCCGAAACAGGAACAGGTCGGCCTCCCGCGGCGCGAGCAGAGCGCTGTCCCAGTCGACCGCAAACAGCCTGCCGCCGTTTCCGCGCAGCAGGTTTCCGCCGTGCAAATCCGTGTGGCAGAGAACGAACGCGGGAGGGGAGCGCCGCAGACAGGCCGCGGCGCCGTCCAGCCAGGCGGCCCGCCGCACGATTTCCTCCGCAAAGGGAGCCGCGGCCTCAGCGAACGGCTCGGAAAAGCCGCCGCAGGAGAGCTGCCGCGCCAGGGCGGCGGCAAAAGCGGGGGAGAAGTCCTCCGCAGGGCAGCACGAGTGAAACTGTGCCGGGTCGAGGCTGTGCAGAGCGGCGGAAAACGCCGCAAGCCACCGCTGCTCGCGCGGCGTCAGTGGATTTCCGAAGCCAATGGCTTCGCCGTCCACCCACGGAAACAGCGCGCCCGCAATATTCCCGCGGGAAAACGAGAGCCGCCCTGACGCCGTCGGGAGAGGCGCGCAGACGCATTCGGCGAGCGGCGGGGACGAGGCGAGCCGTTTGAGGACGGTCAGCCTGTTTTCGAGCGGAGCGGCGCACTGCGCGCCTATCGCCGTCCCGGTGTCGAGCAGCTTGAGAAAATAGCGGCCGTCGGCGCAGAACGCCGCGCCGGTCGTGCCGCCCTCCGCCGGGGTGAGCCGGGCAGGGGAGAGGCCGTATTCGTCGAGGAGGATGCGGCGCGCGCACGCGGCGTCAAGGCGCGCGGGCTGCTCCGTCACGTCAGCCCCTCGAACTGCATGTTGTAGTATTTCGCGTAAAGGCCGTCCTTCGCGAGAAGCTCGCCGTGGCAGCCGCGCTCCCGGATGCCGTCGTCGTCGATGACGATGATCTCGTCCGCGTTGCGGATGGTAGAGAGGCGGTGCGCGATGACGATTGTGGTGCGGTCCTTCGCCAGCTCCTCGAGGCTCTTCTGGATGTGGCGCTCGCTCTCGTTGTCGAGGGCGCTCGTCGCCTCGTCGAGAATCAGGACAGGCGGGTCCTTGAGGAAGACGCGCGCAATCGAGATGCGCTGCTTCTGCCCGCCGGAGAGACGCGCCCCGCGCTCGCCGACAAACGTGTCGTAGCCGTCCTCGAGTCCCATCACGAACTCGTGAATGTTGGCGCGCTTGGCGGCCTCGACGATCTCCTCGTCCGTCGCGCCGGGCTTGCCGTACGCGATGTTGTCGCGGATGGTGCCGGAGAAGAGGTAGACGTCCTGCTGCACGATGCCGATGGCGGAGCGAAGGCTCTCGAGCGTCAGCGTCCGCACGTCCTGCCCGTCGACCTGCACCGAGCCGCCCGTGACGTCGTAAAAGCGGGGGAGGAGGCTGCACAGCGTCGTCTTGCCGCCGCCCGACGGCCCGACGAGCGCGACCGTCCGGCCAGCGTCGATGTGGACGTCGATGTGGCTGAGCACCGTCTCATTCTTCTCATACTGGAAGGAGACGTCCTTGTAGTCGATGACGCCCCGCACGTTCTGAAGCGGCTTCGCGTCGGGCGCGTCGACGATCTCCGGCTGCGTCTCCATGACCTCGAGGAAGCGCCGGAAGCCGGAGAAGCCCTTCTGGAACATCTCCGTGAACTCGACGAGCACCTCGATCGGGTTGATGAAAATATTGATGTACAGCGCGTACGTCGCGAGGTCGACGGCGTCGATCTGCCCGAGGGAGATGAAGTAGCCGCCGGAGACGAGCACCGTCAGAAACAGCATCCCCTGAAAGAAATTGTTCCCCGCGTGGAAGATGCCCATGCGCTGGTAATTCTTTTCCTTCGAGCGCAGGAACAGCAGGTTGCTGCGGCTGAACTTCTCGTGCTCAACCTCCTCGTTTGCGAACGACTTCACGACGCGGATTCCGGCGAGGGAGTCCTGCAGGCTCGCGTTGACCCCGGCGATCTTCCGCCGGTTGTCCATGAAGACGGCGCGCATCTTCCCGTTCTGCCAGACGCTGAAAAGAAGCATCACAACCGTCACGGCGAGAAGGATGAGCGTCATCGGCACGTTGATCCACAGCAGCAGGGCAAACGAGCCGAAAATCTTCAAAAGGGAAATGAAAATGTTCTCCGGCCCATGGTGTGCGAGCTCGCTGACGTCGAACAGATCCGACACGAGCTTGCTCATCATCTCGCCGGTGTTGTTGCGGTCGTAGTAGGAGAACGAGAGCCGCTGGTACTGGTCGAACAGAACCTGCCGCATATCGCTCTCCATGCGCGCGCCCATTACATGGCCCTGGCAGGTGATGTAGTAGCGTCCGCCGAAGCGGACGAGGTACATCAGGAGCAGGCCGAAGGCCAGCGGAGGCAGAATGCGCAGTACCTCGCCTGCGCTTTGCGTGAACACGCTGCGCGTCAGATAGTTGAGCAGCTGCGGGAACACGAGGTCAATGACGCTCACGAGCATCGCGCAGGCAAGGTCAATCCAGAATACCGCCTGATACGGCTTGTAGTACCGGAGAAACGCTTTCAGTGTCCGCATCTTACATCTTCACCGGCTCGGGATACTCCTCGCCGAAGGTCTCGACCGTCACCTTGACCATCTTCTCGTCCTGCAGCGGGCGATCTCTGCGGTCGCGCGGCGCGGAGACGATGCGGTCGCACGCCTCGATGCCGGAGATGACCTTGCCGAACGCCGCGTACTCGCCGTCGAGGTGCGGGGCGTCCTCGACCATGAGGAAGAACTGGCTGCCGGCACTGTTCGGGAACATCGAGCGCGCCATCGAGAGCACGCCGCGCGTGTGGCGCAGGTTGTTTTCAAAGCCGTTGTGGGAGAATTCGCCGCGGATGGAGTAGCCGGGGCCGCCCATGCCGGTGCCCTCCGGATCGCCGCCCTGAATCATGAAGCCGGGGATGACGCGGTGGAAGATGGTGCCGTCATAGAAGCCCTTTTTCACGAGGGAAATGAAGTTGTTGACCGTGTTCGGCGCGACGTCCGGGTACAGCTCCACCTCGATTTTGCCGTGGCTCGTCTCGATGGTGACAACAGGATTTTTCATGTCGGGATCTCCTTTCGATTTCGCATTACAGCTGGAATAGAAACAAAAAATATTATAGCAGGTTTTTCGAAAAAGGCCAGAGAAATCCCGAAAGTTTTTTCGGGAATCCGGCACTCTTGCAGTTTATTTCACAATATGCTACAATAAAACTGCAGAAGAGCGAGGCACTTGTTTTTCTCCCGAGACCGGATTCGATCGAAATCGCAGATATGCCGTGGCAGAATGAGAAAAAGCCGCCGGACAGGCGGAAAAGAGAAAAGAGGGATTTCTGTGAGACGTGGAAGAAGACGCTTTTTGACGCTGGCGATTGTGATGGCGCTGCTGTCCTCCGCTGCGGCCCCCGCGCAGGCGGCGCTCGGCTGGAGGCTTGAGCCGCCCCCGGAGCAGGTGGAGCGGGAACGCGAGGAGGAGCTGCGCGAGCTGCTCGGCCTGCCTCCCGAGGAGGAAGCGCCGGGAGACGGCGCGGAAGCTCCCGAAGCGTCTCAGGAGCCTGAGACGCCCGAGGAGCCGGAGGAGGTCTTTCCCGTCGTGACCGTCCCTGCGGAGAATTACTCGATCGTCAACATCGGCTTCAACAACAAGAGCCTCTACCTGCGCAGCGCGCCGAGCGCCGGCGCGTCCCGGCTTCTGCTCCCGTTCGCGACGGAGCGCGCCTTCGTCCGCGAGACGCTTGAGAACGGCTGGTCGCGCGTGATTGTGCGCGGGACGGAGGGCTATCTTCCCACGCAGTATGTGAAAGACAACTGCTTCCCGATGTACCTGCGCCGCGACTACACGATCGACGGCGTCGCCCTCACCGAGGATCAGTACGTCTACGCCCGCTCCCGCGACGGGCAGAACATCTACGACTGCTACACCGACGCCGACATTTCGCAGCACCTCCTGCTCAACGGCGCGCTGCTGATGACGCCCGAGGAGTATTACGAGAAGAACAGGGACAGGCTCGTTCCCGTCCTCATCGGGGAGGGGGAGACCTCCTACTCGACGAGCTCCGCGAACTGGGGAAGGAACGTGAACCTCGACCTCGGCTGCAAGTCGGTGGACGGCTTCGTCGTCCTCCCGGCGACCTACTTCTCGTGGTGCCAGCACGGCGGCTCCGGCAGCCGGGCGGACGGCTATCAGCTCGCGACGGTCTTCTCGTCCACCGGGTACGATTACGGCGGCGGCCTCTGCCAGGTGACGACGACGCTGGCGACTGCGGCGGACCACGCGAAGATGTACCTCGCGGAGATCTATGAACACTCGCAGCCGGTGACATACCTGCGCGAGGACTCGCGCGAGGCGTCCATCTGGCGCAACGGCAATATCGTGTACCAGCACGATTTTACCTTCTTCAACAACAGAATGAACCCGATCCTCATCCGGATGAAGGCCGAAAACGGGGTTGTGACGGCGCAGCTCTATGAGCTCGTCCTTCCAAAAGAGCCGCAGACGGACGCGGCGGACGGAACAAACGAAGCAAAGGATGAAAGTACGGCATGAAATTGGTATCCTGGAACGTCAACGGCCTGCGGGCCTGCCTCGGCAAGGGCTTTCTCGACTATTTCCGCGAGGCGGACGCCGACGTCTTCTGCCTGCAGGAGACGAAGCTCCAGCCCGGTCAGGTGGAGCTCGACCTCCCCGGCTACAGGCAGTATTGGAACTCCGCCGAGAAAAAGGGCTATTCCGGCACCGCCGTCTTCACGCGGGCGGAGCCGCTCTCCGTGCGGTATGACATCGGCGACCCCGCCCATGTGGGGGAGGGGCGCGCCATCACCGTCGAGCTGCCGGAGCTCTTTCTTGTGACGGCCTACACGCCGAACGCGCAGGAGGGGCTCGCGCGCATCGACTACCGCATGGCCTGGGAGGACGCCTTCCGCGCCTATGTGAAGGGTCTGGACGCGGAGAAGCCCGTCGTCATCTGCGGCGATCTGAACGTCGCCCACGAGGAGATCGACCTGAAAAACCCGAAGACGAACCGCGGGAACGCCGGCTTCAGCGATCAGGAGCGCGGCAAGCTGACGGAGCTGCTCGCCGCCGGCTTTACCGACACGTTCCGCTACTTCAACCCCGACCTCACGGGCGCGTACAGCTGGTGGAGCTACCGCTTCCACGCCCGCGAGAAGAACGCCGGCTGGCGGATCGACTATTTCCTCACGTCAGACCGCCTGCAAAGCCGCCTCGTCTCCTCGAGCATCCGCGCCGACGTCTTCGGCAGCGATCACTGTCCCGTGGAGCTTGTGCTCCGCGAGGACTGAACAGGCATAAAAAATCCCTCCGGCTCTTTGTAACCGGAGGGATTTTTTATGCCTTCTCTTTCTTTTCCTCAAGACGTCTCTGCAGGTTTTCGCGGGCGACGGCAAGCATCAGCTTGATGCGGTTCTCCTGATTGACCTTCGTCGCGCTCGGGTCGTAATCGATCGGCACGATGTTCGCGTTCTCGTTTTCCGCCTTGATGCGGTGGATCATGCCCTTGCCGACGATGTGGTTCGGCAGGCAGCCGAACGGCTGGGCGCAGACAATATTCTCGTACCCCGCCTCGGCAAGCTCAAGCATCTCCGCGGTGAGCAGCCAGCCCTCGCCCATCTTGTTGCCGTAGCCGATGACGCCCTTGACGAGCTGCTTGATGTGCTCGTACGTTGCCGGCGCCTCAAAGCACGGCTGAGACGAGATCGCCTCGGTGAAGACGTTCTGCATCTTTGTCAGGTAATTGAACAGC
>CASFAA010000169.1 GCA_949292505.1 uncultured Oscillospiraceae bacterium | reverse complement strand
TGAAGTAATACTTCGACACGCCGAGCCGCCGCGCGGCCTCCTCGAGCGAAAGCTCCTTTGAGTAGTTGTTCTGCAAAAACTCGAGCAGACGGTCGAATTTCTTTCCGAGATCGGGATTCTCGCGCGGCGTCTCCGCCCGGGGGACGGCGCCGGCGAGACGGTAGTCGGCGTAGCACGCGTAGATCTCGAGCATCCTGGCGCAGATGGAAAGATGCCACGACGGGCTGCCTCCCCAGTACAGCGAGACGATCTCCATGAAAAGGGTGATGATTCTCTCGTAAATTTCCGGGCAGACGGACGGGGAGATGCGGATCGGCTGCGAGAGCAGGGAGCGCACCTGCAGAAAGCCCGTCTGATGGCAGAAGGGCTCGAGATCGATGAGAAAGACGAAGCGCGCGCCGGGCTCCGGATCGGACATCGCGTGCAGCTCGCCCGGAGGTATCAGAAAGAAATCGCCGGGCTCGAGGAGATAGTCGGCGCCCTGCGCGGTGACGGCATACCTTCCCTCCAGCGGGACGACGATCTCCTGCGCGTCGTGCCAGTGCACCCGGTAGGTCTCCGCCTGCGTGTTGAACCACAGGCGCATTCCCGCCTTCTCGATGAAGTCCGGCACCTCGTATTCCTCCGAAACGCTCGCTCTGTCGGCGGGCTTGAAGTGGTCCGGCTGCACGTCGTACCGCTCCTTCTGCTCCGGCGTCAGCGCGAACAGGCTGCTCGCATTCATTGCAAATCCCCCCTTGACAGCGAAATAGGATTCTATATTATAATACCATATTCTCTTTCAAAATCAAAAGAAAAATTGTCAAATGGGCAAAAGGAGGAGTATACCTTGGAGAGATTCCGCGAAAAAACGTACCGCAATGTGTGGAGCGAGCTCGGCAAGAGCGAAGCGGAGATCGAGGAAAAGCTGCGCTCGATTGTCGACGGCTTCTTCTTCGAGGAGGGGCAGAAGGTCTATTTTCCCGTCGGGGACGACATGGCCTACATCGAGGACACGGGCAACATCGACGCGCGCACGGAGGGAATGTCCTACGGCATGATGATCTGCGTGCAGCTCGGCATGAAGGAGGAGTTCGACCGCATCTGGAAGTGGGCGAAGACGTATATGTACATGGAGGACGGCGAGAACGAGGGGTATTTCGCGTGGTCGTGCAAGCCGGACGGGACGAAGAACGCCTACGGCCCCGCGCCGGACGGCGAGGAATTCTTCGCGATGGCGCTCTTTTTCGCCTCCCACCGCTGGGGCGACGGCGAGGGCATCTTCAACTACTCCGCCGAGGCGAAACGCCTGCTCTCCGCGTGCCTGCACAAGGGCGAGAACGGCCGCCCCGGCGATCCGATGTGGAACCGTGAGAACCATCAGATTCTCTTCGTTCCCGGCTCGCCGTTCACCGACCCGTCGTACCATCTGCCGCACTTCTACGAGCTGTTTGCCCTCTGGGCGAACGAGGAGGATCGCCCCTTCTGGAAGGAGGCCGCCCGCGCGAGCCGCGCGTTCCTTGTGACGGCCTGCCATCCGGAGACGGGCATGAATCCCGAGTACGCGAACTTTGACGGCACGCCGTACACCGGCTCGAACTGGGGCCGCCACGACTGGTTCTACAGCGACGCATACCGCACCGCCGCGAACATCGGCCTCGATCTCGCGTGGTTCGGCGAGGACGCGGGGCAGAGCGCGGCGATTCCGCGCCTGCAGCGCTGCCTCGGCGTCACGAACCGCGACGATCCGTTCGTGACGTACGAGATCGACGGCACGCGCCTCGACCAGCCGGCGCTGCACCCCGTCGGCCTGCTCGCGACGACGGCGCAGGGCTCGCTCGCCGTCGCGGAGAATCTTTCCGCCCCCGTCACGCCCGAGGGGAAGCTCGCCCGCGAGTGGGCGGAGCGCCTCTGGAACGAGCCGCTGCGCCGCGGCGTGCGCCGGTACTATGACAACTGCCTCTACTTCTTCGCGTTCCTCGCCCTCGGCGGGCGGTACCGCATCTGGTGACGGAAGCAGCGAAGCGTCGCGGGGCCGGGAAAGGAGGGAGCGCGTGAGAAGCATCGTGCAGTACCGGGCGGGAGAATACGGCTCCGTCAAGGTCAAGCTGGCGCAGGCGCTGGACAGCCGCGGCGTCACGCGGAACCGCCTCCGCGCGCTGACGGGCGTGAAATACGACGTGATCGACCGCTATTACAAGGGGATTCATGTCGAGCGCGCCGATCTGGATTTTCTCGCCAAGGTCTGCTATGCGCTGGAATGCGACATCTCCGACCTTCTCGAATACGTCCCGGCCTCCGCAAAAAAGGAATAATGGCAAAAAGCATCCCCTGCCGGATGGCGGGGGATGCTTTTTGCCATTTACTCATCAAGCTTGAGCACGGAGAGGAAGGCCTCCTGCGGCACCTCGACGGTGCCGAGCTGGCGCATCCGCTTCTTGCCCTCCTTCTGCTTCTCGAGCAGCTTCTTCTTTCTCGTGATGTCGCCGCCGTAGCACTTGGCGAGCACATCCTTGCGCATGGCCTTGACGGTCTCGCGCGCGATGATGCGGCCGCCGATGCACGCCTGAATCGGTACCTCGAACAGCTGGCGCGGAATTTTGTCCTTGAGCTTTTCGGCCATCTTGCGGGCGCGGGGATACGCCTTGTCCTCGTGGATAATGAACGAGAGCGCGTCCACAATCTCGCCGTTGAGCATGATGTCAAGCTTGACCAGCTTGCTCTTCTGGTAGCCGGACAGCTCATAGTCAAAGCTCGCGTAGCCGCGCGTGCGCGACTTGAGCGCGTCGAAGAAGTCGTACACGATTTCGTTGAGCGGCAGCTCATAATGGATGTCGACGCGGTCGGCGTCGATGTAGGTCATGTCGCGGAAAACGCCGCGGCGGTCCTGGCACAGCTCCATGATGTTGCCGACGTAGTCCGTCGGGGAGTAGATATGCGCGTTGACGATCGGCTCCTCCGCCTCGGCGATGAGCGACGGGTCGGGGTAGTTCGTCGGGTTGTCGATGAACACGACGCTGCCGTCCGTCTTCGTGATGCGGTACACGACGCTCGGAGCGGTCGTCACGAGATCGAGGTTGTATTCGCGTTCCAGACGCTCCTGGATGATCTCCATGTGCAGGAGGCCGAGAAAGCCGCAGCGGAAGCCGAAGCCGAGCGCAATCGACGTCTCCGGCTCAAAGGAGAGGGCGGCGTCATTGAGCTGAAGCTTGTCGAGCGCGTCGCGCAGATCGGGATATTTCGCACCGTCCGCCGGATAGATGCCGCAGTACACCATCGGCTGCACGGCGCGGTAGCCGGGCAGAGGTTCCGCGGCGGGGTTGTCCGCGCGGGTGACGGTATCGCCGACGCGGGCGTCCTTGACGGCCTTGATCGAGGCCGTGATATAGCCGACCTCGCCGGAGGAAAGCTCCTTCGCGGGCTCAAAGCTCGTGGCGTGCATATAGCCGCACTCCACGACCGTGAACTCGCTGCCGACGCTCATCATGCGGATGGTGTCGCCGGGGTGTACGGTGCCTTCCTTCACGCGGACGTGCGCAATCACGCCGCGGTACGGGTCATAGTAGGAGTCAAAGATCAGGGCGCGCAGCGGCGCGTCGTCGTTGGCCTCCGGCGGCGGAACGAGCTTCACGATCTGCTCCATGACCGCCGGGATGTTGACGCCCTGTTTCGCGGAGATCGCGGGAGCATCCTCGGCGGGAATGCCGATAACGTCCTCGACCTCCTTGCGGACGCGCTCGGGGTCCGCGCCGGGCAGGTCGATCTTGTTCATGACGGGCACAATCTCCAGCCCCGCGTCGACGGCGAGGTAGGTGTTGGCGAGCGTCTGCGCCTCGATGCCCTGCGACGCGTCCACGACGAGCACAGCCCCTTCGCACGCCGCGAGGCTGCGCGAGACCTCGTAGTTGAAGTCGACGTGGCCGGGCGTGTCGATCAGGTTGAACATATAGTCCTCGCCGTCCTCGGCGTGGTCGACGAGCGTCACGGCGTGCGCCTTGATGGTAATGCCGCGCTCGCGCTCGAGATCCATGTTGTCGAGCAGCTGATCCTCCATGTCGCGGAGCGCCACCGCCTGCGTCTGCTCCAGAATGCGGTCCGCCAGCGTGCTCTTGCCGTGGTCAATATGTGCAATGATGCAGAAATTTCGAATTCTGTCCTTCGGAAAACTCAAGTTTGTACCGCTTCCTTCCCGCAGCCGCTGAATTTTAATCTCAATACTTCAATATTTAATTATACCACGCCTGCGGCGGGCACTTCGCGCACGCTCCCTCCGGTCGCCGGGCTGTGTGCTTTCGGTCGCGGAGCGGCCCGCGCTGCGATTGTCTGCGGCTATTATACCATATCGGAGCGCCTTCACACAAGATCCTGTCCGCTCTTCTTCCTTTTTCCCGTCTGCTCATGCGGGGAAAACCGCAGAATGGCGGCTCCCACCGCGTCGGCGAGGAACCAGCCGATCGGCACGCTTGCCCAGATTCCCGTCACGCCGATGGACGGCACGGCGGAGAGGGCAAAGGCAAGGACAACGCGCGTCCCGAGGGAGACGAGCGTCAGCACGAGCGACACGCCCGGCCTGCGCACGGCGCGGAAGTAGCCGTACAGCAGGAACAGCATCCCGATGCCGCAGTAGAACGCGCCCTCGATCCGCAGGTAAACCGCGCCGATCGCCACAATCTCCGTCTCCGCGGCGTCCAGAAAGAGGAGCATCAACGGCTCCGCAAAGACAAAGACGACGGCGGAGGATACCGCGCAGAACACAAGGGAGACAAGCGCCGCGCCCCGCGACCCCTGCCGGATGCGGTCCGCTTTGCCCGCGCCGTAGTTCTGGGCGACAAACGTCGAATAGGCGTTGCCGAAGTCCTGCGCAGGCAGATAGGCGATGGAGTCGATTTTCACCGCCGCCGCGAACGCCGCCATGACGGCGGGGCCGAAGCTGTTGACGCGCCCCTGTACCGCGAGGATGCCGAGATTCATCACCGACTGCTGCAAACACGTCAGCAGCGAGAGGCTGGTGATTTCCGAGAGCCCCGCTTTCGAGACGCGAGGGCGCGTGCGCAGGCGCAGCTGCGGACAGCGCAGCACGGCGTAGACGGTCAGTCCGATTCCCGAGACGAACTGGGCGATGACCGTGGCCGCCGCCGCGCCGCCGACGCCCATCTTTCCCCATACCAGAAAGACCGTGTCGAGCACGACGTTGAGCACGGCGGAGACGCCGAGAAACACGAGCGGGACGGCGGAATTCCCGAGCGAGCGCAGGAGCGACGCGAAGAAGTTGTACAGGAATGTCGCCCCGATTCCCCAGAAGACAATCCACAGGTATTCCCGCGTCATCGCATAGAGAGAGGCGGGGATTTGCAGCAGGGCGAGAATGGGATCGAGGAGCAGAAAGACGAGGACGTTGAGCAGTACCGCGGCAGAGAAGATAAGAGCGAACGCGTTGAGGATGCTGCGCTCGAGCGCCCGGTCGTCCTTCGCGCCGAAATGGATGGAAAACGCCGCGCCCGCCCCCATCGAGAGGCCGAGCAGAATGGAGGTGAGAAAGGTCATCAGCGCGTAGGACGCGCCGACGGCGGCGAGGGCGTTCGAGCCGACGAACCGCCCGACGAGGAAGGCGTCGGCGAGATTGTAGCATTGCTGGAGGAGATTTCCGGCAATCATCGGGAGAGAGAAAAGGAGCATGGTTTTGACAGGACGACCGGTGGTCAGATTGTGGGTCATAGGAAATGGAATCCCCTCCGAAGAAAAGGGCTCCGGGAGGCCCGGAGCCCATAGGTAAGCAGGAAAGCCAACGATTGGGAAAGTGAAGCTTTTCGCTCCAGAAAGGCTTGCTTTCTGGAGCGAAAAGACATTTTCAGCCGGCCTTTTTCAAAAGGCCGTGGGGGGTCGGGGGCAAAGCCCCCGCCGCTGAGCCAACGGTGATCAATAAAAATGCGAAGCCCCAAAAAAGCCAGGGGGAACAGCGTCAGCGTCTTCCCCCGGACGGCGGCGCACAAAGTTCCTTTCCAGCACCCCGCCCTCAGCTCCCAGCCACTGAAAGCTCTCAGCTGTTGAATTTTAATTTTCCGGTGCCTTGCACCGCAAAATTGAAATTCAGACGCTGCCCCACAGGGCGGCATTTTTCCGGACGGCGGCGCACAAAGTTCCTTTCTTACACCCCGCCCTCAGCTCCCAGCCACCGAAAGCACTCAGCTGTTGAATTTTAATTTTCCGGTGCCTTGCACCGCAAAATTGAAATTCACACGCTGCCCAAAGGGCAGCCCGCACTCAGCCGCTGAATTTTAATTTTCCGGTTTTTCAAACCGCAAAATTGAAATTCAGACGCCGCCCTATGGGGCGGCAAGCACTCTTCAATACAAAATCCCGCCGTACTTTTCCGCGATCGGCCCGAGGACCTTTTCGCCGAGCGGCGAGCTGGAATCAATGAGCAGCCGTCCCTGATAATACCGCAGCGCGGCCTCGAGGACGGGCAGTGAGTCCGACCAGACGGCCAGCGGAATCCGTGCGAGCGTGCCGTGCTCCGCGAGGAGCAGCGCGTCGTCGATGGATTCCACCCGCACGAGCGCGGCGGACGCTGAACTGTGCTCCAGCTCGATGAGGTCGTCGTCAAGATGGGAGGAGCACACAATCGGTTCGCTCAGCTCCACGTCGTCGCCGAGGAAGAAGACGCCGTCCGGGGACGAGGCCGCGCGGCAGTCCGCGTCAATCTCCGGCGGGACGGGCAGCTCGTCCGCTTTTGATACGAGCGCCAGCGTGTATTCCGGCCTTGCGCCGGAACCCGCGCCGAATATCCGCGCCCCCGCCGCCGCGAGGCGCGCCGCGTCCTGCGCGAAGTCGAGCGGGGAGGCCGCGTGCGGCACTGAAAGCCGTGCCGCAAGAGGAACGTCCGCGTGCGGGAAGGCGTTTTCGAGCATCTGACAGCTCAGCTCCACCGGGGCGTTGTCCACTCCCACGGCGTCCGCGCCCATGGCCTGCAGCGTGATAAGGGCGGGCAGAAGCTCCTCGCCGTCGCCGAAGCGATCGGGCGTGAGCGTCACGATGACCGGCAGATCCGTCGGCCTTGCCGCGAGAAGCGCCGCACGCATATCGGCGAGCGACGTCTGGCGTTCCACGAGCAGGAACGACGCTCCGGCTTCCTCAAGCGCGCGCACCTGTTCCCGGTAACAGGCGAACAGATCGTCGAAAACGTCTGCCTCGTCGTACGGGAAGCGGATGCCGGACGGCCCGAGCCGCCCGCCGACGGGCAGATCGCCCGCCTCCTCCGCGACGAGACGAAGCACGCCGGCGTTGAGCTCGCGCACGCGATCCGAAAGCCCCCACGCGGCAAGCGCGGCGCGGTTGGCCCAGAGCGTCGGCGCGAGCAGCGCCTGCGCCCGCGCCCTGCGGAAGCCCTGCGTCTTCGCGCGGACGAAGTCCGGGTGCTCAAGCGCCCAGAGAGCGGGACAGTCGCCCTCCTCCATCCCGGCGGCGCGCATCTGCGAGGCCGAGACGCCGTCGGGCAAAAACGGCAGGGCAAACGGCGGCTTTCTCATCGCGGCTTCTCCCTCATTACATCCGCTCGGGCGCGGTGATGTTGAACATCCCGAGGACGTTGCGGATCACCGTCAGCGCGGCGGAGCAGAGCTGCAGCCGCGCGTGGGCGAGGGAATCCTCCTCGCCGCCGATGCGGCAGGCGTTGTAGAAGCTGTGGAACAGGTTCGCGAGCGTGATGACGTAGCGCGTGATGCGCGCCGGGTCGTACGCCTTCGCCGCCGCCGCGATCTCGTCGGTGTACGACGCGATGTGGCGCAGCAGCTCGATCTCCTCGGGCTTACTGAGCAGCGCAAGCTCCTCGTCGGTGCAGGGGCGCAGCGTCAGGCCCTCGCCCGCGAGCTTCTGGAACAGGCTGCAGATGCGCGCGTGCGCGTACTGCACATAGTACACGGGATTCTGGGAATCCTGCTGGACGGCGAGGTCGAGGTCGAAGTCCATCTGCGTGTTGGCCTCGCGCATATTGAACAGGAAGCGCGCCGCGTCGATCGGCACCTCGTCGAGCAGGTCGGCGAGCTGGATCGCTTTGCCGCTGCGCTTGCTCATGCGCACAACCTCGCCCGCGCGCACGAGGCGCACGAGCTGAATCAGGACGACGTCGAGCTTCGAGCCGTCCATCCCGATGGCGTCCATCGCGCCCTTCATGCGGGCGACGTGGCCGTGGTGATCCGCGCCCCATACGTCAATCAGGCGCGTGAAGCCGCGGTTGAACTTGTTGCGGTGGTAGGCGATGTCGGCGGTGAAGTACGTCGGGTTGCCGTTCTGGCGGATGAGCACCTCGTCCTTCTCCGCGCCGAAGTCCGTCGCGCGATACCAGAGCGCGCCCTCCTTCTCGTAGGTCAGCCCCTTGTTTTTGAGGATCTCGACGACCTCGCTGAGCTCGCCGTCCTCGTGGAGCGTGCTCTCGAGGAACCATCTGTCGTAGTGGATGCGGTACTTCTCGAGGTCGCGCTGCATCCGGGCGATGTTCTTCGGCAGGGCGTACTGCACGAGCGCCGCGCGCCGCTCCTCGGGGGAGACGGCGAGGAGCCCGTCGCCGAACTCGTTCGCGTAGTTCTGCGCGTGCTCGCGGATGTCGTCGCCGTGGTAGCCGTCCTCCGGGAACTCGACGGCGTCCTCGCCCTTGTAAATCTGCAGATAGCGCGCCTCGAGGGAGACGCCGAACTTCTCAATCTGGTTGCCCGCGTCGTTGACGTAGAACTCGCGCCAGACGTCGTAGCCCGCCGCGTCGAGAACGGCGGCGAGGCAGTCGCCGAGCGCGCCGCCGCGGGCGTTGCCCATGTGCATCGGGCCGGTCGGGTTCGCGGAGACGAACTCCACCATCACCTTTTCGCCCTTGCCGGTATCGCTGCGGCCGTAGTCCTTGCCGAGCGCTTCGACGTCGCGCAGCACGTCGGCGTAGAAGCGCGGCGTGAGGACGAAGTTGAGGAAGCCGGGGCCGGCGATTTCGCACCGGTCAAAGTACGTCGGCGCGAGGTCGAGGTGCGCGGCGATCGCCTCCGCAATCTTGCGCGGGGCCTGACGGAACGCGCGCGCGCCCGCCATCGCGGCGTTGCACGCCCAGTCGCCGTGGCTGCGGTCGGCGGGGACCTCCAGCGCGAAGGCGGGAATTTCCGCCTCGGGCAGGGAGCCGTCGGCCATGGCGGCCTTCATTGCGGCCTCGATAGCCGCTCTCAGTTCGTTGGTTGCCTGTTGTACGAGCTTTGACATGGTGTAGGTTCACGCCTTTCCGTTATTGTTCCTCTGTGTTCTGTGTGGTTTCCTTTTTTTCGGCCCCGGCCTCGCGGACGGTGACGACGATCTCGTTGATGCTCGCGAGGGCGGAGTTGACGTCGAGCGTATAGCGCACGGAGAGCTTGCCGCCGTTCTCGCCGAGCTCGTTTTTGAGCTGGTGGGTGTATACGCCGACGGTCATCGCGCCAAAGCCGGTGTCGTAGCGGCACAGGTGGCGCTTGCCGCGCTCGAGGACGAGGCGCGTCTCATCCCCGCCGGAGCGCAGCAGCGTGACGCAGCCGTCCTCGACCTTGAGAATCGAGGTGCGTCCCTTCTGCGGGGGCTGCGTGTCCTCATACTCGCGGTACATGATGTACCGCTTGCCGTTTTTCTCCGAATACTGGCCGAAGGTCGTCACCTCGATCTCCTCCGGCTCCCCGTTGACAATCTGCCTGCCGAGGATTGAAATCAGATAATTTTCCTGCATTTTCACCCTCCGCGCCCGCGCGCTCAGCGTAATTCTCTTCATGTTCCTCTCATTTCCGATCGTTGTTTTTCCGTTTCAATAGCTCTCAATATCAATATGCTCGACCTGCCCGTCGAGATTTTCGCCGAGCAGAATCTGCGCGATGCCCGCGAAGCCCTCGGTGCGGTCGCTGACGTAGAAACGACGCCCGCCCTCGTGCTCCGGCGGAGCCGCGAGATCATGGCTGAGCAGGAAGCGGCGGCACGCGAGCGCCGTCTCCCTCCCGGAGTCGACGAGCGCCACGCCCTCGCCCATGACCCTGCGGATCACCGGCTCGAGCAGCGGGTAATGCGTGCAGCCGAGAATCAGCGTGTCCACGCCCGCCTCCTTGAGCGGCGCGAGATAGCGCTCCGCCGTCAGAAGCGGGATGGGGTCGTCCTCGCCGAGAAAGCCGTTCTCCACCAGCGGGACGAATAAGGGGCAGTCGCGGTCGAAGACCTCGAGCGCCGGGTCGATGGCGGAGAGCGCGCGGCGGTAGGAGCCGCTGCGGATCGTCGCCGTCGTGCCGATGACGCCGATTCTGCCCGTCTTCGTCGCCGCGGCCGCGGCGGCAGCTGTCGGGGCGAGGACGCCGAGGAACGGCACGGGGAGGCTTTCCCCGAGGTCGGCGGCGACCGAGCTGACGGTGCCGCACGCCGCAATCACCATCTTCACTCCCTGCGAGAGGAGGAACGCCGCGTCCTGCCGCGCGTACCGGCGGATCGTCTCGCGGCTGCGCGAGCCGTACGGCACGCGCCCCGTGTCGCCGAAATAGACGATCGTCTCGTCCGGCATCCCGGCGGTGAGCTGGCGCACGGCGGTCAGCCCGCCGAGGCCGGAGTCAAAGACGCCGATCGGCCTTGGATCCATGCGTTCCCCTCCTTTCAGCGGGCGAAGGCGAGGTCGATGAGGCGGTCAAGCAGCTCCGGGCAGGACACGCCGCACGACTCCCACAGCTTCGGGTACATACTGATGGATGTGAAGCCCGGCAGCGTGTTGAGCTCGTTCAGAATGATCTCCGTCTCATTGCGGACAAAGAAGTCGACGCGCGCCAGACCCTCGCAGCCGAGCAGGCGGTACGCGCGGCAGGCCGTGCGCCGCACCTCCTCGATGACCTCCGGCGTCAGCCGCGCCGGGATGTAGAGCTGGGACGTGCCGTTGATGTACTTATCGTCGTAGTCGTAGAACGCCGCCGACGCGCCGATCTCGCCGACGAGCGCGGCCTCGGGCTTTTCGTTGCCGAGCACGGCGCATTCCACCTCGCGCCCGACGATGCACTCCTCAATTACGACGCGCCAGTCCTCGTGGGCGGCCTTCGCGACCGCCGCGTCGAGCTCCCCGGCGCTCTCCACGCGGCTCACGCCGACGGACGAGCCCGCGTTGGCCGGCTTCACGAACACCGGATAGCCGCCGAGCTCCGAGAGGATGCGCGCGCGCACCGTCTCCGCCTCCCCGGCGTAGTCCGACGCGTAGAACCACAGATATTTTGCCTGCCCGATGCCCGCTGCGTCGAGCAGCGTGTGCGACACGGCCTTATCCATGCACACCGCGGACGCGAGCGCCGCGCAGCCGACGAACGGGATCCCGGCGAGCTGCAGCAGTCCCTGCACCGTGCCGTCCTCGCCGTTCTTGCCGTGCAGGACGGGAATCACCGCGTCGACGCGGAGAATCTTCTCCGCGCCCGGCAGCACAAGGCCGTGGACGCTGCGGTCGGGCGAAAGGAACGCCTGGCGGTTGAGCGGGGAGTTTTCCCACTCGCCGTTCTCGATGGCCTCCGGGGAGGCCTCCGTCAAGAACCAGCGGCCGCTTTTCGTGATGCCGACGGACAGAACGTCGTATTTCTCGCGCGAAAGATTGCGCAGAACGGTGGCGGCGGAGAGCCGCGAGATCTCATGTTCGGACGAGCAGCCGCCGAAAAGGACGGCGATCGTTTTCTTCATAGCAAATCTGCCTCACAATTCAAGCTGTTCTGAAAAAGAAAGCCTGCTCTCTTTCCCGGAAAAGCATAGTTTAGGGGGATGCTCCCCCTATCTCCATATGACGGCCCCGCCGCGGATATGCGCCGGGCCCCGTCTGAACCTTTATCTTACCACAAACGCGGCCTCCGCGCAATGTCAGGAGAATACAAAGAAAGCGCCTTTTGGCGCGAAGGCTGGATCAAATTACCCATACGCCCTTGTCAACGCGGGGAAGGCTTGGTATAATGAAAAGAACTTTTCCGCCCCGGCGGGCGGGAATAGGGCGTGACAAACGCCGGAAGATATAGTATAATAATTAGGAAATTTCGGAACATCCGCGCCGCCCCAGGGAGGGCGCGCCGCACCAAAAGAATAACACGACACGGAGTGATGATACCATTGGATCAGAAGGCATTTGATTTCATCGTCGAAAAGCTCGGCGAGACGCTCGCGGGCCAGGAGTTCACGCGCGCCGCGGACGAGAACGCGGACGGCGTCAGGAGAGCTGTTTTCATCAGCGGCAATCTCGCCTACGCCGTGGCGTACACGATGTCGACGAAGCGTGTGGAGCTGTGCTCCTGCGCGTCGGCCGACACCGAGGGCGAAAAGAAGTGGAAGACCATCTCGAGCTGGCTCTACGACCCGCAGCCGGGCGAGGACGGCGACCTCGAGAGCATCGCGAACGATTTTATTGAGACGGTCGAGGGCCCGAAGCGCGTCGCCGCGCTGCAGACGGCGAAGAAGAAGCGCTCAAAGGGCGACGAGAACAACGCCGACCCCGTCTTCATGTTCAACCGCTTTTCCGGCATCTTCTCGGATCTGCGCGGCGATCTCATCGAGGAGCGCTCGAAGTACGGCACCGTGCGCCCCATCGCGTTCATGCGCGGCGCGATTGTCCCGCGCGTGCAGAAGGCGCTTGCCGCGCCGGGAAACGACGCCCAGCTGCAGAAGCTCGCCGAGCTGTGCGGCGATCTGTACGAGAACGGCGATTTCGACGTGCGCTCCATCCTGACGATTGTCCTGCTCAACAGCCTCGACGAGGCCGCCGTCAAGGAAAAGCTCGTCCCGCTCTTCTCCGAGGATCTGCAGAAGGCGTACAAGTCCGGCCTCAAGCTCCGCGGCAAGAAGGTTAAGCCCGAGAAGGTCAAAAAGCAGCCCCGCGTCGTGGCGGAGGCGCTCAAGAATACGCAGGGGAAATGAGGATCAAAAAAGGCCGCGCGGGGCGCGGCTTTTTTGATCCGAAGGAAGAAGTAAGAGGTAATAGTGAAGAGGTGTGGCGGCACGCCTGCGGCGCGCGAATATAGAAGGCAGGCGCGCGGGTTTAGGATGGTTTATTGTTTTTGGATGGAAATCGGGGGGCGAATCCGGCGAAACGACGGGGGAAAACCGCTTGACAGGGCGGGCCGGGATATGCTATGATGATACTACCTCATTTGGGGGTTCTTTTTTTTGCGCCCATTTCGAGGGAGGCCGAAGGCTCCGAAACGGAGCCCGGGAGACCGCCGGTTTCCCGAAAATTTTTCCGTACAACGGGAGGTGCCGTCACATGAGAGTGAAAGTCGTAATGGCCTGCACAGAGTGCAAACAGCGCAACTACAACACGAAGAAAAACAAGAAGAACGATCCGGACCGTCTTGAGATGAACAAGTACTGCCGTTTCTGCAGAAAGCACACGCTTCACAGAGAGACGAAGTAATCCGGACGGGAGGAACAGCAATGGCTGACACTGAGAAGAAGGCCGTTCAGGAGAAGGAGAAGAAGGCCGCGTCTCCCAAGAAGGACGCAAAGCCCGGAAAGTTCTCCTCCACGGTCAAGAATGCCGGGAAATTCTTCCGCGACGTCAAGAGCGAGATCAAAAAGATCGTCTGGCCGGGTCCGAAGTCCGTGTTCAAGAACACCGGCGTCGTGCTCGTCGCGATTGTGCTGAGCGGAATCTTCATTTCCGGTCTGGATACCATCTTCCTTGCCCTGCTCGGCCTGGTCATGAACGTCTGACCCGTGCGCAGGATAGAGCGGAGGGGTGAAAATGCCTGAGGAAGCAAAGTGGTATGTCGTCCACACATATTCGGGGTATGAGAACAAGGTCGCTTCCAACCTCGAGAAAACCGTCGAAAACCGCAATCTGCACGACTTGATTCCCGAGATCCGCGTGCCGACCGAAACCGTCACCGAGATCAAGGACAACAAGAAGCGCGAGGTGGAGCGGAAAATTTTCCCCGGTTACGTCCTGGTGAAAATGATCCTGACCGACGAATCCTGGTATGTGGTGCGGAACATCCGCGGCTGCACAGGCTTTGTCGGCCCGTCCTCCAAGCCGATCCCGCTGACCGACGAGGAAGTCGCGAAGCTCGGCGTGGAAACCAGACAGGTGGAGGTTTCCTACGGCGTGGGAGACAGCGTCCACATCACCGGCGGCCCGCTCGAGGGCTTCGTCGGAACCGTCACGGAGATCGACTCCGAAAAGAACCGCGTGCGCGTGACCGTGTCCATGTTCGGCAGGGAAACCCCCGTCGACCTCGAGCTCGATCAGGCCGAAGCGGTCGACTGATTCTTTTACCGGCATAATATTGCGGGAAATCCGCTGTATTAGGTGAGGGGGTATGTCCCCCCTGTGGGAGGAACGGCGCAATTTTTCTTCGCTCCGCTCCGCCAGCTACCACAAATTTTGGAGGTGCAAAAAATGGCTCAGAAGGTAACGGGCTTCATCAAGCTTCAGATACCTGCAGGAAAAGCTACCCCGGCGCCCCCTGTTGGACCGGCACTCGGCCAGCACGGCGTCAACATCATGGCGTTCACGAAGGAATTCAACGAGCGCACCAAGAACGACGCGGGACTCATCATCCCCGTAGTCATCACCGTCTACGCGGACCGTTCGTTCACGTTCGTCACGAAGACCCCTCCGGCTGCCGTCCTCATCAAGAAGGCGTGCGGCATTGAGAGCGGCTCCGGCACCCCGAACAAGAACAAGGTTGCCAAGATTACCCGTGAGCAGGTCAAGAAAATTGCCGAACAGAAGATGCCTGACCTCAACGCCGCGACCGTCGAGTCCGCGATGAGCATGATCGCCGGCACGGCGCGCAGCATGGGCATCGAAGTCGTAGATTGATCACCCGGGTGGGAGGAACACCAAATCCGATTTACCACTTATAGGGAGGAAAACCAATGAAACACGGTAAGAAATATGTCGACGCAGCAAAGCTCGTCGACCGCAGCAAGCTCTATGACGTCAACGAGGCTCTCGACCTGTGCGTCAAGACCGGCACCGCCAAGTTCGACGAGACCGTCGAGGTTCACGTCAAGCTGGGCGTTGACAGCCGTCACGCCGACCAGCAGGTTCGCGGCGCCATCGTTCTTCCCCACGGCACCGGCAAGACGGTGCGCGTCCTCGCGATCTGCAAGGGCGACGCCGCGAAGGACGCCGAGGCCGCAGGCGCCGAGTATGTCGGCGCGGAGGATATGATCCAGAAGATCCAGAGCGAAAACTGGATGGACTTCGACGTCCTCGTCACCACCCCGGACATGATGGGCCTGGTTGGCCGTCTCGGTAAGATCCTCGGCCCCCGCGGCCTGATGCCGAACCCGAAGGCCGGCACCGTGACCCGCGAGATCGGCAAGGCCATTGCCGACGCGAAGGCCGGTAAGATCGAGTACCGTCTCGACAAGACCAACATCATCCACTGCGTCATCGGCAAGGTTTCCTTCGGCACCGAGAAGCTCCAGGAGAACTTCGACGCTCTCCTCGGCGCCATCATCAAGGCCAAGCCTGCCGCGAGCAAGGGCCAGTACGTCCGCTCCTGCGTCGTCGCCTCCACCATGGGCCCCGGCGTGCGCATCAATCCCGGCAAGGTCGGCGGCTGATTTTCTTCGCCTCACCCCTTGACAGGCTGATGTGCCTGTGCTAAAATAATAAAGCTGTTTATTCGTAGACAGCAGGCGCGTCATGCGTAAATGGGTTTTCCCAGCCTGCCGAGGATAGAGCGCTGAAGAATTTCCCCGATTTTTTGTGGATTCATCACGCCCTTCCCGCGGTATGTGGGAAGGGCTTTTTTGATGCGTTTTGATTTCTGATGTGGAGGTGAAACGAATTGCCCAGCGAGAAAATTCTGGAACAGAAGAAGCAGCAGGTGGCCGAGCTCTCCGCAGCTCTGAAGGAGTCCTGCACGGGCGTGATTGTCAACTACAAGGGCATCAACGTCGCCGACGACACGAAGCTGCGTAAGCAGCTCCGCGAGGCCGGAAGCACCTACAAGGTCGTGAAGAACACCATGCTCAAGCGCGCTCTCGCCGACGCCGGCATCACCGGTCTCGACGACGTGCTCGAGGGTACCACCGCTATCGCTTATAACAAGGACGACTATGTGGTCAGCGCGAAGATCCTCTCCGAGTACGCGGAGAAGAGCAAGACCTTCGAGCTCAAGGCCGGCTTTGTCGACGGCAACGTCCTCGACGCCGCAGGCGTCAAGGAGCTTGCCAACCTGCCCCCGAAGGAGGTTCTGGTTGCCAAGGCTCTCGGCGGCCTGAACGCCCCGATCACCGGCTTTGTCACCGTCCTCAACGGCACCATCAAGGGCCTGGTTGTGGCGCTCAACGCCATCGCCGAGAAGCAGGGCGCCGAGGCGTAATCGCCCGCGCTTACCTGCCCAGCAGTTACCTGAAATTTATTAAAATTAAAAATAACGGAGGTATTCCACCATGTCTGATAAGGTTGTTAAGCTGATCGAAGACGTTAAGTCCCTGACCGTTCTCGAGCTCTCCGAGCTCGTCAAGGCTCTCGAGGAAGAGTTCGGCGTTTCCGCCGCTGCTCCGGTTGCCGTCGCTGCTGCTCCGGCTGCCGCTGCTGCTCCGGCCGCTGAGGAGAAGACCGAGTTCGACGTCGTCCTCAAGGCTGCCGGCGCCAACAAGATCCAGGTCATCAAGGTTGTCCGCGAGCTGACCGGCCTGGGCCTGAAGGAAGCCAAGGCTGTTGTTGACGAGGCTCCGAAGACCGTTAAGGAAGGCGTTTCCAAGGACGACGCCGAGGCCATCAAGGCGAAGCTCACCGAGGCTGGCGCTGAGGTCGAGGTTAAGTAATTTAACCCCCACATTTTTTCAAAAAAGCCCGAAAAACCGCCGTTCCGCGAGGGACGGCGGTTTTTTTATCGCTTATTTCTTTCCCTGTTCCTCCCGCAGCCGGGCGCGGATCGCCGTGACCTCCTCGAGGCGGCGCTTTGCGCGCGATTCGCTGCCGCTCTCCGTCGGCTCGTAGTAGCGCTTCCCGCGCAGCGACTCCGGCAGGCATTCCATGCCGGCGACCTTGTCCTCGGTCTCGTGGGCGTACTGGTAGCCGTCGCCGTATCCAAGCTCGCGCATCAGGCCCGTCACGCCGTTGCGGATAACGAGCGGCACCGGCTCGTCGAGCATGGAAAGCGCGTCCTTTTTCGCCCGCTCATACGCCTTGTAGACGGCGTTCGACCGCGGGGAGAGCGAGAGATAGATGACGGCGTGCGCGAGGTGCACATTGCACTCCGGCATCCCGAGAAAATGGCACGCCTGGTACGCCGCGACGGTGAGCTCGAGCGCGCGGCTGTCCGCAAGGCCGATGTCCTCGCTCGCG
>CASFAA010000168.1 GCA_949292505.1 uncultured Oscillospiraceae bacterium | reverse complement strand
CATTTCCTCGACGCCCGCTTCAAGGAGCTGGGGCATGAGAATGTGTCGATGCCTCTGTTCATCCCGGAGAGCCTCCTGCAGAAGGAGAAGGACCACGTCGAGGGCTTTGCGCCCGAGGTGGCCTGGGTCACGATGGGCGGCTCCGAGAAACTCGAGGAGCGCCTCTGTGTGCGCCCGACCTCCGAGACGCTGTTCTGCGACCACTATGCCCGCGTGATCCATTCCTGGCGCGACCTGCCGAAGCTGTACAACCAGTGGTGCAGCGTCGTCCGCTGGGAGAAGACGACCCGCCCCTTCCTGCGCAGCGTGGAGTTCCACTGGCAGGAGGGACACACCATGCATGAGACGGCCGAGGAGGCCATGCAGGAGACGGAGCAGATGCTCCGCGTCTACGCTGATTTCTGCGAGCAGCAGCTCGCCATCCCGGTGGTGAAGGGCCGCAAGACCGACAAGGAGAAGTTTGCCGGCGCGGAGGCCACCTATACCATCGAGGCCATGATGCACGACGGCAAGGCGCTGCAGAGCGGCACCAGCCACTATTTCGGCGACGGCTTCGCCCGCGCCTTCAACGTGACCTTCCAGGGCCGCGACAACAAGCCGCAGTATCCGCATCAGACCTCCTGGGGCATGAGCACCCGCATCATCGGCGGCATCATCATGACCCACGGCGACGACAACGGCCTCGTCCTGCCGCCCGCCGTCGCGCCGATTCAGGTCGTCGTCCTGCCGATCGCCCAGCACAAGCCGGGCGTCCTCGACAAGGCCGCCGAGCTGCGCGATCGCCTCAAGAAGTCCTTCCGCGTCAAGCTCGACGACAGCGAGCAGAGTCCCGGCTGGAAGTTCGCCCAGTACGAGATGAAGGGCGTGCCGCTCCGCCTCGAGATCGGCCCGAAGGACATCGAGAAGAACCAGTGCGTGCTCGTCCGCCGCACTGACCGCGAGAAGATTTTCGTCTCCCTCGACAACCTCGAGGAGGCGATTCAGAAGCAGCTCTCCATCGTGCGCCAGCAGATGTTCGACAAGGCGCTCGCCCGCCGCGAGTCGATGACGTATGAGGCCCGCACGCTCGACGAGCTCATCGACATCGCCGCGAACAAGCCCGGCCTCATCAAGGCCATGTGGTGCGGCGACGAGGCCTGCGAGCAGAAGCTCAAGGACGACGCCGGCGTGTCCTCGCGCTGCATCCCCTTCGAGCAGGAGCACCTCTCCGACGTCTGCGTCTGCTGCGGGAAGCCTGCCAAGAGCATGGTGTACTGGGGCAAGGCGTATTAAGGCGAGCTCCCACAGAAGTATTGATCGCAAAACGCTCCGGCGGTTTTTTGACCGCCGGAGCGTTTTTTGCTGCGCGCTCGTCTTACTCCTCCTCGAAATACAGCCCCTCGAAAAACGACGCGAGGCGCTTCGCCTCCCCCTTCGTGAGGTTCTCCGGCACCTCGAAGCGCACGCTGAAATCGCGGCGCAGGGGATAGCTGACAGAGATCGTCTTCCGCGCGTCCCCGGCCGGGTTCTCCTCGCCCCGCGCGAGCGCCTCGATCTCGGGCAGATGCTTCGTCAGATCCGCCGCCGTGCGCTGGGATTTGAGAGACATCCGCAGATCCATAGAGAGCGCGCTGCGCGCCGTATTGCGCAGCCACGTCACGCGCCTCTGATGCGGATAGCCGTCGTCCTGCCTGCCCGGCTCGAAGAAGTAGCCGCTCTCCACCCGGGCGAAGAAAATATCGTCCCCGTCCGGCACGAGGAGGAGGTCGTCCTTCTGCATCCGGTTGACGAAAATGTCCACCGTCGCGTAGGAGTTCCCGAGGCGCGTTCCCGCGAGCAGGAACGGCCCCGCCTGCAGCTTCGCCTTGATCTCCTCCCGCGTCAGTCCGCTCAGATCGCCGAGCTCCGCCCAGCCGATCGCGGTTACCTCATCCCTGCGGAATTCGTCGAGTCTTTTTACGTTGTTGGGATACGGCCGCAGCAGCCATGCCTGTTTCATACTTTTTCCTCCTGTTATCATGATGATATATTGGACTCTATTGAAATGCTATCACGACTTCATGTTGTTGTCAATATATATTGAAGATATATTGGATGAAACAGTACAAATTCCGCTCTGCAAATTTTCCTTGTCTCTTTTCGGATTTATGATATAATGAATACCAACACAGATCGCCAGAAAATCAGCCGGGGAAAGAGAAAAACTGGCGATATTCTGCAAAATGGAGGAACCACTATGACGGTAAATGAGGTTGTCCGCATTCTGAACGCCACGGTTCTGGTCGAGGGAGACATGGAGACGGAGATCAAGACGGCCTGCGGCAGCGACATGATGAGCGATGTGCTCGCCTTCGTCAAGGATCAGGCGCTGCTCCTGACGGGCCTGTGCAATCCGCAGGTCATCCGCACGGCGGAGATGATGGATATGCGCTGCGTCGTCTTTGTCCGGGGCAAGGACATCGACGAGTCCATCAAGGATCTGGCCCGCACGCGCGACATCATTGTGCTCAAGACAGGCTACCGGATGTTTACCGCCTGCGGGCTGCTGTTCGCCGGAGGGCTGCGCGGGGAGTGTGAGGAGAAATGAGCACACTGACGCTGCGCTATGAAGTGCCGGGAGACGACTTTACCCGGGCGGGCGAGGCCTCGAGCGACGTGAAGCGAAAGCTCAAGCAGCTTGGCTACAACCCCGAGGCGATCCGCAAGGTGGCGATCGCAATGTACGAGGGCGAGATCAACATGGTGATCCACGCCGGAGGCGGCGAGGCCACCGTCGACATCGACCCGAAGCAGGTGCGCATTGTCCTGACCGACCACGGCCCCGGCATCCCCGACGTCGGAAAGGCGATGCAGGAGGGCTGGAGTACCGCGCCGGACAACGTGCGCAATCTCGGCTTCGGCGCCGGCATGGGCCTGCCGAACATGAAAAAATATACCGACGAGCTCCGCATCGACACGAAGGTGGGAGAGGGGACGACCCTCTATATGACCGTCTTTGCCTGAGGAGCCGCAGGGGAGGGGAATCCTCATTGGAACGCTTTTTTCATTCCGTAACGCTTGACAGCTCCAAATGTATGGGCTGCACGAACTGCATCAAGCGCTGCCCGACGGAGGCGATCCGCGTGCGCGAGGGCAAGGCGTGCATCATCTCCGAGCGCTGCATCGACTGCGGCGAGTGCATCCGCGTCTGCCCGCACCACGCGAAGCGCGCCCAATATGACCCGCTGTCGGTGATCGACGGCTTTGCCTATAAAATTGCCCTGCCCGCGCCGACGTTGTACGGGCAGTTCAACAATCTCGACGACATCGACATCGTCCTCACCGGCCTCAAGCGCCTCGGCTTTGACGACGTGTTCGAGGTTTCGCGCGCCGCGGAGCTTGTGTCCGAGGCGACGCGCCGCCTCATGCGGGACGGCAGACTGCGCTCCCCGATCATCAGCTCGGCGTGCCCCGCCGTTGTGCGGCTGATCCGCGTGCGCTTCCCCGATCTGTGCGACCACGTCCTGCCGCTTGCCTCCCCGATGGAGTACGCGGCGCGGCTCGCGAAGGACGAGGCGCAGAAGAAGACGGGCCTGCCGCGCGAGCAGATCGGCGCGTTCTTTTTGACGCCCTGCCCGGCCAAGGTGACGGACGTCCGCGCGCCGCTGACCTTCGAGCGCTCCGAGGTCGACGGGGCGATCGCTATCAGCGAGATTTTCCCGAAGCTGACGGAGAAGATGGAGCACCTCGACAAGACGGAGCCGCTGCAGAACTCCGGCGTCATCGGGGTGAGCTGGGCTTCGAGCGGCGGCGAGAGCGCCGCCCTGCTCAACGACAAATACCTCGCCGCCGACGGTGTCGAGAACGTGATCCGCGTCCTGGAGGAGCTCGAGGACGACCGCATCCGCGAGCTGGATTTCATCGAGCTCAACGCCTGCGCCGGCGGCTGCGTCGGCGGCGTCCTCTCGGTGGAAAACGCCTACGTCGCGAAGGCGAGGCTCCAGCGTCTGCGGCGCTATCTGCCCGTCTCGCGCAACCACCTCCCGAGCGAGGTGCCGGGCGAGCTGTGCTGGGAGTCTGAACTCGAATACGCGCCCGTGCTCAAGCTTTCGGACGATATGGAGCGCGCTTTGCAGATGATGTCGGATATCGACCGCATCTGCGAGGGCTTCCCCGGCCTCGACTGCGGTTCGTGCGGCGCGCCGTCGTGCCGCGCGCTCGCGGAGGACGTCGTCCGCGGCGAGGCGCAGGAGAGCGACTGCATTTTCGTGCTGCGCGAGCGTATCCGCTCGATGGCCGACGCGCTCGGCGCGATCGGCGGTCACGCGTGCGGAGAAGAGGGAAGGGGGAAGGACAAATGACCATTCGTGAACTGGCAGACGGCCTGCACGCCGAAATCCTCGTCGAGGGCGATCTCACGCGCGAGGCGGAAACCGGCTACGTCGGCGACCTGCTCAGCTGGGTGATGGCGCGCCTGCCCGAGGGCGCTGCCTGGATGACTGTCATGGGCAACCTCAACGCCGTCGCCGTCTGCTCGCTCAAGGACGGCGCGTGCATCATCCTCACGGAGAACGCCGCGCTTGACGAGGACGCCCGCCGCCGCGCGGGGATGGAGGACATTCCCGTCCTGCGCGTCGAGGACGGCGCGTACCGGACAGCGCTGCGCGTTGCGGCGCTTTTGGGGGAGACGGCGTGAGGGTTTTCTGCGATCTCCACCTGCACTCATGCCTCTCGCCGTGCGGCAGCGACGACATGACGCCGAACAATCTTGTCAATATGGCGGCGCTGCTGGGCTATCAGCTGATCGCCGTCACGGACCACAACGCCTGCGGCAACGCCGGAGCAGCCATGGAGGCCGGCCGCGCCGCAGGTCTTGTCGTTGTGCCCGGCATGGAGCTGTGCACCGCCGAGGAGGCGCACGTCGTGTGCCTGTTTCCGGAGCTTGACGCCGCGCAGGAGTTTGAAAAGCTTGTTGTGCAGAACAGCCCGCCGCTCAAAAACCGCCCGGAGATCTTCGGGCGGCAGCTTCTTTTGAACGCCGCGGACGAGCCGATCGGCGAGGAGGAGCGGATGCTGCTTGCCTCGTCCTTTCTCACGGCGGAGGACGCGGCCGCGCAGGCGCGCGCGCTCGGCGGCGCGGCGTTTCCCGCGCACGTCGACCGCGACTCCTACAGCCTCATCGCGAGCCTAGGCGCAATCCCGCCGGAGCCCGGTTTTTGCGCGGCGGAAATCAGTCCCGCAGGCGACGCCCGCGCGCTCCTGCGCGTCCATCCGGAGCTCGAAGGACTCGTCCTCCCCATGGATTCCGACGCGCACTATCTGGAAAATATGATCGATCCGCTCTTCTGGCTCGACCTGCCGGACGTTTCGGCGCGCTCTTTGATCGCCGTGCTCAACGGCGAGCTCCTCGTCCCCTGGCACCGCCCCGGCCGGACGGCCGACGGCCTTTCCTGGGAACAGAATCAAAATAAATGAAAAAAGAATAAAAAGTGCATATTATTTATTTTTTATTCCAAATATTGTTAAACAATTAACAACACAGTTTTCTTTCAAATTGGAAAAATTCAAAGAAATTTGAAGATTTCGGCAGTCAAATGAAAATTTATTTGCTTATTTGGAAGAATTCCGGTGTTTTGTATTGAATGGGACAGTGTTTCTTGTTTTTTCGATTGTCAAGAGATTAACGAACTTCTCCGCTTCTTTTGAGTAATTCTTACATAAAGTTCTGGATTTTACGGGATGGGTATGTTATACTGTACCATGTAAAATGAGTCGGAATGTGGCTGCTTCCCCTAAACGGCGCCGCAATTCCGTTTTACGAAATTCGCAACACCAACGCATTGCATGAATCAGGGAGGAAAAAGAATGCAGAAACGTATCAGCAACCTGCCCTTCAGCGGAACGCCGGAGCAGGAGGAAAAACTGAATGCGATTATTGCCCGTCACAAGGACGAGAAGGGCGCCATCATGCCCTGCCTGCAGGAAGCGCAGGAGGTCTACGGCTATCTTCCGGTGGAGGTGCAGACGATGATCGCCCGCGGCCTCGGCGTCTCGCTTGAGGAAGTGTTCGGCGTGTCGACCTTCTACTCGCAGTTTTCGCTCACGCCGAAGGGGCGGTACAACATTTCCGTCTGCCTCGGCACGGCGTGCTACGTCAAGGGCGCGGCGAACGTGCTCGACGCCATCACAAAGAACCTCGGCATCCAGCCGGAGGAGTGCACGCCGGACGGGATGTTCTCGCTTACGGCCTGCCGCTGCATCGGCGCGTGCGGCCTCGCGCCCGTCATGACGGTCAACGACGAGGTCTATGGCCGTCTCGTTCCCGAGGAGGTCGACGGCATCCTCGAGAAGTACAAGAACGGCGATGCGTGAGCTGGCGCTGAACGTGATGGACGTCGCGCAGAACTCTATCTCCGCGGGGGCGTCGCTGATTACCCTGACGGTGGAGGAGGACCTTGCGGCGGACAGGCTCACGATAACGCTTGAGGACAACGGCTGCGGCATGACCGAGGAGCAGGTCCGAAGCGTGATCGATCCGTTCTACACCACCCGCACGACGCGTAAGGTTGGCCTGGGCGTGCCGCTCTTCAAAATGGAGGCGGAGATGACGGGAGGCAGCTTTTCGATCCGTTCCCAGAAGGGGAAGGGAACGGTTCTCTCGGCTGTGTTCGTCCCGTCGCACGTCGATATGATCCCTTTGGGGGATATCTCAGGGACAGTTCGCCTGCTCGTCACCTGCAACCCGACGCTTGATTTCGTTTTCCGGCGAACCCGGGACGGCAGGGAATTCACCATGGACACACGCGAGCTCCGGCAGATTCTCGGGGAGGACGTCCCCCTGAACGACCCGGAGGTCTCGGAATGGATCGCCGGATATTTGGAGGAACAGACCGCATTACTGAAGGAGGAAATGTAACGATGAAGTCTTTAGCTGAGCTTCAGGCCATCCGCGACAAGGCCCGCGCGCAGGTCGGACTGCGCGCCGAGAGCGGAGCGTCCGTCCGCGTGCAGGTCGGCATGGCCACCTGCGGGATCGCCGCCGGCGCCCGCCCGGTGCTCAACGCCTTCGTAGAGGAGGTCGCTAAGCGCGGCCTGCAGGATATTATGGTCACGCAGACGGGGTGCATCGGCATCTGCCAGTACGAGCCCGTCGTCGAGGTGATCGAGGGCGACAAGAAAACCACCTATGTCAAAATGACCGCCGAAAAGGCCGTCCGCGTTGTGAACGACCATCTTGTCAACGGCAACGTGGTGACGGAGTACACCATCGGCTCGAACGCACAGTAAGGAGGCGGCTGTATTGTATCGTTCTAATGTACTCGTTTGCGGCGGTACCGGCTGTACCTCCTCGAACAGCGAGCTCATCATTGAGCGCCTGAAGGAAGAAATCCAGGCGCACGGCCTCGAGAAAGAGGTCAACGTCATCCGCACCGGCTGCTTCGGCCTGTGCGCGCTCGGCCCGATCATGGTCGTCTATCCCGAGGGCGCGTTCTACAGCATGGTCAAGCCCGACGACGTCCCCGAGATTGTCGAGGAGCACCTGCTCAAGGGCCGCATCGTCAAGCGCCTGCTCTATCAGGAGACGGTGGTCGACGACAACTCCGTCAAGTCGCTCAACGACACGACGTTTTACGGCAAGCAGAGAAGAATCGCGCTGCGCAACTGCGGCGTGATCAACCCCGAAAATATTGACGAATACATCGCGGTCGACGGCTATCAGGCCCTCGGTAAGGTGCTCACCGAGATGACGCCGCAGCAGGTCATCGATATCATGAAGGCGTCCGGCCTGCGCGGACGCGGCGGCGCCGGTTTCCCGACGGGTCTCAAGTGGAGCTTCGCGGCGGCGAACCAGGCCGATCAGAAGTACGTCTGCTGCAACGCCGACGAGGGCGACCCCGGCGCGTTCATGGATCGCTCCATCCTCGAGGGCGACCCGCACGTCGTGCTCGAGTCCATGGCCATCGCGGGCTACGCCATCGGCGCGTCCCAGGGTTACATCTACGTCCGCGCGGAGTACCCGATCGCCGTCAAGCGCCTGCAGATTGCCATCGATCAGGCGCACGAGTACGGCCTGCTCGGCAACGATATCTTCGGCACGGGCTTCAACTTCGATATCCAGCTCCGTCTCGGCGCGGGCGCGTTCGTCTGCGGCGAGGAGACGGCGCTGATGACCTCCATCGAAGGCAAGCGCGGCGAGCCGCGGCCCCGTCCGCCGTTCCCGGCGCTCAAGGGCCTGTTCCAGAAGCCGACGATTCTCAACAACGTCGAGACCTGGGCGAACGTCACGCAGATTATCCTGAACGGTCCCGAGTGGTTCCGGTCGATTGGCACCGAGCGCTCCGCCGGTACGAAGGTCTTCGCCCTCGGCGGCAAGATCAAGCACACCGGCCTCGTCGAGGTCCCGATGGGCACCACCCTGCGCGAGATCGTCGAGGAGATCGGCGGCGGCGTGCCGAACGGCCACAAGTTCAAGGCTGCCCAGACGGGCGGCCCCTCCGGCGGCTGCATCCCGGCGTCTGAGATGGACGTCAAGATCGATTATGACAACCTGCTTGCCATCGGCGCGATGATGGGCTCCGGCGGCATGATTATCATGGACGATACCACCTGCATGGTGGACATCGCGAAATTCTTCCTCGAGTTCACCGTCGACGAGTCCTGCGGCAAGTGTACGCCGTGCCGCGTCGGCACGCGCCGCCTGCTTGAGATCCTCAACAAGATCACAAGCGGCAACGGTACGCTGGAGGACATCGACCGCCTCGAGAAGCTCTGCTATTATCTCAAGGAGAACTCCCTGTGCGCGCTCGGCCAGACGGCCCCGAACCCGGTGCTCTCCACGCTCAAATATTTCCGCGACGAGTACATTGCCCATGTGACGGAGAAGCGCTGCCCCGCCGGCGTCTGCAAGGCGCTGACGAACTACGTCATCGATCCCGAGAAGTGCCGCGGCTGCACGCTCTGCGCCCGCAACTGCCCGGTCGGCGCCATTTCCGGCACCGTCAAGCATCCGCACGTGATCGACACCGGGAAGTGCATTAAGTGCGGCGCCTGCATGGAGAAATGTAAGTTCGGCGCGATTGCCAAGAGATAAGAAAGGAGCTGCCAGAGCAAATGAATATGGTTAATGTAAAAATCAACGGCATGCCCCTCTCGGTGCCGGCTGACTATACCATCCTGCAGGCCGCCAAGAGCGCCGGGATCGATATTCCGACGCTGTGCTACCTCAAGGATCTCAACGAGATCGGCGCGTGCCGTATGTGCGTCGTCGAGGTCAAGGGAGCCCGCTCCCTCGTCGCGTCCTGTGTCTATCCCGTCAACGAGGGCATGGAGGTCTACACCAACACGCCCAAGATCATCGAGTCCCGCAAGATGACGCTCGAGATGCTGCTGTCCGTCCACAACAAGTCGTGCCTCACCTGCAAGCGCAGCCAGAACTGCGAGCTGCAGGCGCTCTGCCAGGAGCTCGGCGTCGAGGATTCCACAAGCTACGAGGGCGCAATGCCCGACTCTACCTACGATGACAGTACGCTGCACCTCGTCCGCGACAATTCCAAGTGCATCCTCTGCCGCCGCTGCGTCGCCGCGTGCGCGAACCAGCACGTCGCCGTCATCGGCCCGAACAGCCGCGGCTTCGATACCCATATCGGCTGTATGTTTGAGCAGCCGCTCGCGAACGTCGCGTGCGTCTCGTGCGGACAGTGCATCGTCGCCTGCCCGACGGGCGCGCTCACCGAAAAGGATCAGTGCGCCGACGTTCTCGCCGCGCTCAGCGACCCCGAGAAGTACGTTGTCGTGCAGACGGCCCCGTCCATCCGCGCGACGCTCGGCGAGTGCTTCGGGATGCCCGTCGGCACGAACGTCGAGGGCAAGATGGTCGCCGCGCTGCGCCGCATCGGCTTTAAAAAGGTGTTCGACACCGATTTCGGCGCCGACCTCACCATCATGGAGGAGGCGCATGAGTTCCTCGGCCGCGTGCAGAATGGCGGCGTCCTGCCGATGATCACGTCCTGCTCGCCTGGCTGGATCAAGTTCTGCGAGCATTACTTCCCCGAGCTTCTGCCGAACGTGTCCTCCTGCAAGTCGCCCCAGCAGATGACGGGCGCGATGATCAAGTCCTGGTTCGCCGAGAAGGAGGGCATCGACCCGAAGAATATCGTTGTCGTCAGCATCATGCCGTGCACGGCGAAGAAGTTTGAGATTCACCGCGACGACATGGAGGGCGCCGGCGAGGGCATCCCGGACACCGACATCGTCCTCACGACGCGCGAGCTTGGCCGCCTGATCAAGCTCTGCCGCATCGATTTCACCGCCCTGCCCGACGAGCAGTTCGACCCGGCGATGGGCGAGTCCACCGGTGCGGCCGTCATCTTCGGCTCGACCGGCGGCGTTATGGAGGCCGCGCTCAGAACGGCCGCCGACGTCCTCGAGGGCCGCAGCGTCGAGAACATCGAGTACAAGGAGATCCGCGGCGGCGCGGGCATCAAGGAGGCTGTCTATAAGATTGCCGGCATGGACGTCAAGGTTGCCGTCGTCAGCGGTCTGAAGAATGCCAACGAGGTCCTCACGAAGGTGAAGAACGGCGAGGCGGACTACCACTTCATCGAGATCATGTGCTGCCCCGGCGGCTGCGTCAACGGCGGCGGCCAGCCGATCCAGCCCTCCAGCGTCCGCAACTTCACGGATCTGCGCGCCCTGCGCGCGCAGGCGCTCTATACGCAGGACGAGAATATGCCGCTGCGCAAGAGCCACGAGAATCCGCTCATCAAGAAGGCCTACGAGGAGTTCCTCGGCGAGCCCGGCAGCCACAAGGCGCACGAGCTGCTGCACACCACTTACGTGGCGCGCAGCAGATACTGATTTCCATTCTGCCCATAAGACCCGGCACGGTGCGAACCGCGCCGGGTTTTCGCGTTATTTCCCCCCCTATTCACACCCAGTTTACGAACTTCTGTTATGCTCTTAGTAACTTACTTGCAAAAGGAGGCTGCGGATGCGAAAATTTGTGTTTTGGGCGGGCGCGGCGATCTGCGCCGTGTACCTGCTGGCCGCCGTCCTGTTCGGCGTGTGGAGCCTCGGTACCTGGGTCGGACTCGCGGCGGGCGGCGTGCTGATCGCGGGCGCGCGCCTTTGGCCGCGGCTCCGGGCCGCCTGCGGGACGCGGGGCAGACGCTGGATTCCGCCCGCGCTCCTCGCCGTCCTCGGCGCTGCCGTGATCTATGCGCTCGTCCTTTTTGGCTGCATGGCTGCCGGAGCCGCGAATGCGCCGCCCCAAGCGGAGGGGACGGTCGTCGTCCTCGGCAGCAAGGTCAACGGCACGGTACCGAGCGCCGACCTGCAGGCGCGCATCAACCGCGCCGCCTCCTATCTGCTCGAACACCCGGAGCTGCCCGTCGTGGCCTCGGGCGGGCAGGGGGCGGGGGAGGAGATCTCGGAGGCGGAGGCCATCCGGGACGGCCTTGTCGCCCTCGGCGTCGACAGCGCGCGGATTTATCTCGAGGACGCGTCCTCCGACACCGAGGAGAACATCGCGTTTTCCAAGGCTGTCATGGAAGAGAACTCTCTGCCGGAGCCGATGCTGATTGTCACGGACGAGTACCATGAGTTCCGTGCGAACACCCTCGCGTCGCGCGCCGGGATCGCGTCGTACGCCGTCTCCGGGCAGACGCCGTTCTATCTCCTGCCGGCCTGCGCGGCGCGGGAGCTTCTCGCTTTGACGGAGCTGTTCGTCCTCGGCTGACTTCTCCCGCCGGAAGCCTTGTAAAGCGGGCCGCGCTATTGTATAATGAAAGGACAGCCCCGGACACGGGGCGCAGCGTCACGGGAAAGGTTGTGATACGGTGAGCAGAATCCTGCTGAAAAACATGAAGGTGTACGACCCCGCGTCCCGGCGGGACGGAGCGGTCTCCGATATTCTCATAGAGGACGGCGCCGTCCGTGCCGTCGGGCAGCGGATCGACGCGCGGGATGCTGAGACGATCGACGGCGGGCGCCGCCTGTGCGCCGCGCCCGGCCTCGTCGATATGCACGTCCATCTGCGCGACCCCGGTTTCACGGCGAAGGAGGACATCCTCACCGGCTGCCGCGCCGCGGCGGCGGGCGGCGTGACGAGCCTTTTGTGTATGCCGAACACGAAGCCGGCGATCGATACGCCGGAGACGGTGCGGTACATTCTCGAAAAGGCGGAAAGCGCCGACGCGCGCGTCTATGTCGCCGCCGCCATCACGAAGGGGCTCGGCGACGCCACGGAGCTCTGCGACCTCGAAGCGCTGCGCGCGGCGGGAGCCTCCGCCTTCAGCAACGACGGACGCCCCGTCGTCGATTCCCGCAAGATGGCAGAGGCGCTTCGCGCCGCGGCGAAGCTCGGCGTCCCCGTCGTCTCCCACTGCGAGGATCTTTTCCTCTCCGCGGGCGGACTGATGCACGAGGGAGCCGTCAGCCGCGAACTCGGCGTGCCGGGCGTCCCCGCCGCGGCGGAGGACTGCGGCACGGCCCGCGAGATTGCGCTCGCCGCCGCGTACGGCGTGCCGGTGCACATCTGCCACGTCAGCACAAAGACGAGCGTCGCCCTGATCCGCGACGCGCGCCGCCGCGGCGTCCAGGTTACGGGCGAGACGGCTCCGCACTATTTCGCCCTGACGGACGAGGAGCTGCGGGATCGCGATGCGGACAAGCGCATGAGTCCGCCGCTGCGCACCGAGGAGGATCGCCTTACGGTGATCGAGGCGCTGCGCGACGGCACGCTGCAGGCGATCGCGACCGACCACGCGCCGCATACGCCCGAGGAGAAGGCCGATTTCGCCAAAGCGCCGAATGGCAGCATCGGGATGGAGACGTCCCTCGCCGCCGGCATCACCTTCCTTGTGAAGCCCGGCCTCCTGACGATGACGGAGCTCATCCGGCTGATGAGCACGTCTCCGGCGCGGCTGCTCGGGCTGCATGCCGGCACGCTGGCG
>CASFAA010000167.1 GCA_949292505.1 uncultured Oscillospiraceae bacterium | reverse complement strand
TTTGCCTTTGGCCTCACTTCCTTCCTGTGAATCGCAGAAAATCCCGCAGCAATTTGTTCTCCATCCGTAACCGTTCAATCTCATACGCCTGCTCCCTGACCACATCTCTTGGCGCGGCATCTTTCCTTGGCCTCCCCTTGGTCCGCGGCACGATCCCTGCTTCCAATTTTGCCTGCTTGCGGTTATACCGGTTGATCCATCCCTTGATTTGTGCCTTGCTCAACCCAAACCGGTCCGCTATCTCCTGCCGCGTCGCCCCTTCCTTCCGCATGGCAAGAATTTCTCCTTCTAACTCTTGAACGTGCGTGTATTTCCTTTTTGACATACGAACACCCCCTGTATAGGTTTATTTTCCTACACAGGGGGCTTTTTGTCTATTGTCCGTTTTTACTGGTTCAGTTCACTCGGGGGAAGCCCTTTTTTTCATACAAACAACAAATCGCTTCAGAGCATCTTTTTCCGCAGCTCCTCCCCGCTTTCGCGGCACAGGAGGGCCGGGGGGATGTCGAGGATGGTCTTGCAGCCGGCGTCGCCGCGGGCGGCGAGGCGCGAGACGGCGCGGGCGCAGGCGACGAGGACGCTCGAGGTGAACTCCGGGTTCGAGTCGAGGCGGAGGCTGTACTCGATGACGTGGGTATTCTCGCGGTTCACGCCGGTCCTGCCGCTGCGCAGGACGAAGCCGCCGTGCGGAATCCCGGCATGGTCGCGCTGCAGCTCCTCCTCGGAGATGAAGTGGACCGTCGTGTCGTACTCGTCGAAGTAGTTCGGCATCGTCTTGATTTCCTGCTCGATGCGGGCGAGGTCGGCCCCCTCCTCGGCGACGACGAAGCACTCTCTCGTGTGCTTCTCGCGCGTCGTGAGGACGGGCGCTTTCCCGGCGCGGACAGCCTCAAGCGCGCTCTCCACCGGGATCGTGTACTGCCGCGCGTCCTTCACGCCCGCAATGCGGCGGATGGCGTCGGAATGGCCCTGGCTGACGCCCTTGCCCCAGAACGTGTAGCTCGCGCCCTCCGGCAGGACGGCCTCGCCGTACACGCGGTTGAGCGAGAAGAGGCCCGGATCCCACCCGCACGAGATGAGCGCCGTGTGTCCGGACGCCTGCGCGGCCGCGTCGACGGCGGCGAAGTGCTCCGGGATCTTCGCGTGCGTGTCGAAGCTGTCGACCACGTTGAACAGGGAAGCGCAGCGCGGCGTCTGCTCCGGCAGGTCGGTGGCGCTGCCGCCGCAGAGGATCAGCACGTCGAGCTTGTCCTTCCACGCGGGAAGCTCGTCCGCCGCGACGACCGGCACGCCGGGGGTGCGGATCTGCACGCCGGACGGGCCGCGCCGCGTGAAGACGGCGCAGAGCTCCATATCGTCATTCTGGGCGACGGCGCACTCCACGCCGCGTCCAAGGTTTCCGTATCCAAAAATACCGATGCGAATCATTTGCTTGTTCCTTCCTTCCTCAAATAGGTCAGTTCTGCGTCTCGCCGGTGTCGGCGAGCAGCTCGATGGTGTACTGCGTCGAGCTGCTCTTTGTCTTCGCGTCGCCGGCGCTGTAGATTGTCACCGTGATGCGGTCGCCGCCCGAGTGGGTGCGCAGCACCGCGTACAGGTCGTCGAGCGACGTGATCGTCTTGCCGTCGGCCTCGGTGATGACGTCGCCCGCATAGGCGATGCCCTTGAGCGGGCTGTCGTCGCCGACGGAGACAATCAGCACGCCGACGGGAATCCCGGAGAGCTGCGACTGCGTCTGCGTCACCGTCTGCCCCGTGATGCCGATGCGGCTTCTGCCCGAGACGTAGCCCTGCATCATCAGATCGCTGATCATGTCCGCCGTGGAGCTGATCGGGATGGCAAAGCCGATGCCCTCATAGTACGTCGAGACAACCTTGTTCGAGTTGATGCCCACGACCTGGCCGTACGCGTTCATCAGCGGGCCGCCGGAGTTGCCGGGGTTGATTGCCGCGTCCGTCTGGATGTACGTCAGGCCGTTCGCGGCGCTCTTTTCGAGCTCGCGGTTGAGGCCGGAGACGTAGCCGCCCGTGAGCGTGCTGCCGTACCGCTCGCCGCCCGGGTTGCCGATCGCGAAGACCTCCTCGCCCACCTTGAGCTCGGAGGCGTCGCCGAAGCGCGCGGGCTGAAGTCCCTGCGCATCGACGCGCAGCACCGCGAGGTCGGCGTTCTGGTCGTAGCCGATGACGACGGCGCGGTACTGCGTGCCGTCGTGCAGCTTGATGAGCACGTCGCTCTGCAGCGTGTAGAAGACGACGTGCGCGTTCGTCACGAGATAGCCGTCGCTCGTCAGCACGATGCCGGAGCCCTCGCTTGCCTCGCCGTCATACTCCGCATACACGCCGACGACCGAGTCGACGTTCTGCTCATAGATCTCCACCGCCGTGAGCGGATCGCCCTCCGGCTTTCCCTCGACCGTCAGTCCGCGGCCGCTGTAGACCACCTCGGGGCGCTCAAAGCCCTCGAAGGGGTCCTCCCCGTCCTCGTCATATGCGTACGGATCGTCGCCGGAACCACCGCCGTCATCGCCGCCGCCATCCGGGAACGAGGGGAACGAGGGGAAATCGTCCGCGTCGGAATAGCCGGGGAAATCGTCCAGGCTGATGTTCGCCGCGGAGCGCTGCACCGCGTACACGCCGACCCCGACGAGCGTTCCGAGCGCAATCAGGCCGAGAATCACGAGGAATACCCGCACGCCCGTGCGCATCCGGCGGCGCGGCGGCTTCGGCGGCTGCGCGCCGTACTGCCCGAAGCCTGTGGGCGGAAACAGGGGCGCGGGCTGGCCATAGCCCTGCCCGTACGGCGGCTGCGGGGGCTGCACCGGCGGCTGTACCGGCGGCGCGTACGGCTGGCCGTACCCTTGTCCATACGGCGGCACGCCCGGCTGGCCGTAAGGCTGCTGTGCGCCCTGCCCGGCCGGGGGCTGCGCGCCTGCCGGAGGCGCATACGGCTGCCCGTACCCCTGTCCGTACGGCGGCGGCACACTCCGGTCTGCCGGACGCTGCGCGCCCGCCGGGGGCGCATACGGCTGCCCGTACGGCGGGGCATACGGCTGCCCATAGCTCTGCCCATACGGCGCAGCGCCCGGCTGTCCGTACGGCGGACGGATCGCCTGCTGCTGCGCCGCGAAGCTGCCCGGCGTCGTCCACGCGACGGTGTGCGGCGCGGCGGACGGCTGAGGCGGCTGCGGCATGGGACGCGGCGGCGGGGGCGGCGTCCCCCAGTCCTCGGGGGCGGGCGCGTCCCACTCGTCCGTCTCCTGCGGCGCAGGCTCCCCGGAGACGGGCCCGTCCGCAGCATTCTCTTCCTCAGAAGGCTCCAGCACCGTGTCCTCCGCCCCCGGAGGGACGGCTTCCGCTTCCGGAATCGCTTCCACCGGCGCAGGCTCCTCCGTCACGCCTGCCGCCGTGACAGGCTCTACGGCTTCCGCGGGCTTCACGGGTTCCGTGGGTTCCGCGGCAGACGCGCCGCAGGCGGAAACGCCAGGCGCTTCCGAAGCGGGGACAGCCGCCTCGGGGGCGCCTGACCCGACAAAAGGCTCCGCAGAAGCCGACCCGGAAGCCTCCGGCTCCGCCGGAGCTTCGTCCGGCGTCCACTTGTTTTGTTCGTCCATGTTCATTCCTCAATTCTTCTGGTCTTTGCCGTTCCCGTCGCGGGGAACGGCGCTGTTCTCGTCGGCCTTGGCAAGCCCGGCCTTCGGAAGCCAGAACTCAAACTGGCAGTATTCGTTTTCCACGCTGCTGGCGGTGATCTCGCCGCCGTGCAGGCGGACGATGGTGCGCACAATGTACAGGCCGAGGCCCATGCCCGTCTTGTCCTTGCTGCGCGACTTATCCGTCTTGTAGAAGCGGTCGAAGATGAGCGAAACCTCGTCGGCGGGGATGCCGGGGCCGGAATTGCGCACGCGCACGACGGTGCGGTCCTCCCGGTCGCTGACGCCGATCTGGATATAGCCGCCCTCGTTCGTGAACTTGACGGCGTTCTCGATCAGATTATACAGCACCTGATGGATCATGTCGGGGTCGCCGTCGACAAAAAGGCTCTCCGCGTCCTCAAGGCCGCGAATCTCGAGGCGCTTCTCCTCGATCGGCTTCTCGAAGGAGAGCAGCGCCGAGAAGATGGTCTGCATGAGGTCGAAGCGCGCGAGGCGCAGGTGAAGCTCGCCGCTGTCGATGCGCGAGAGATCGAGCATCGTGCGGACGAGCCGCGAGAGGCGCTTGACCTCGTCGGAGACGATCTGCAAATAATGGCGCTGCTTCTCGGGCGGGATGGTGCCGTCGAGGATGCCGTCGATGAAGCCGGCGATCGTCGTCATCGGCGTTTTGAGCTCGTGGGAGACGTTCGCAATGAAATTGCGGCGCACGCTCTCGCTCGTCGCGAGGGAGCTGGCCATGTTGTTGAAAGCGATGGCAAGCTGCCCGATTTCGTCGTTGCCCGTCACAGGCACGCGGCGGGTGAAGTTGCCGTCGCCGAAGCTGCGCGCCGCGGACGCCATGTCGCGCAGCGGGCGCACGAGGCTGTACGAGTACAGCCATACGATGCAGAACGAGACCATAAACGCCGCGACGGCGGCAAGGATGAACATCTGCATCAGATTGGCGCGGTAATCGGAGAACGAACGGAAGCTGCACGACGCGAACACCGCGCCGACGTACACCTTCGCGCCCTCCTCGGGCGTGTACGCGATCGGCACGCCGACGACGTAGCACGGCGCGTCGTACATCCCGTTCATCGTCGTCTGGCCGATGTACTGGTTGTTGACGGCGCTCATCACCAGCTCCTCGGAGAGATCCGTGAGCTCCGGATCCAGGCCGCTGCCGTACGCGGCGGCGATCACCTTGCCGGAGAGGTCGGTGATGAAGACGTCGGAGTCGATGTTCTCCGCGAAGGCCGTCATGAAGGTCTGGAGGCGGTCGCCCTGCTCGCGCGTGATGACGTACTGGCCGTCGGAGACCTTGATCATGCTCTCCGCCGCGATGGACGCGACGCTGTCCGCGTTCCGCTCGAGCAGCCGCTGCTTCTCCTCCTGCCAGTTGCTCGTCGAGAACGCGAGCATCACGAGACCGAGGAGAAAAAAGCTGACGAGTATCGTAAAGGAGGTGATTTTCAGATATTTTCGGAACAGCGATTTCTGCATACTTATTCCTTCACTTCGAATTTATACCCGACGCCCCAGACGGTCTTGAGCGCCCACTTGTCGGAGACGCCCTCGAGCTTCTCGCGCAGGCGCTTAACGTGCACGTCGACGGTGCGGCTGTCGCCGTAGTAATCGAAGCCCCACACCTCGTCGAGGAGCTGGTCGCGGGTGAAGACGCGGTTCGGGTTGCTCGCGAGGTGATAGATGAGCTCCATTTCCTTCGGCGGCGTGTCGACAGCCTTGCCGTTGACCTTGAGCTCATAGTTCGTCAGGTTGATGGAGAGCTTGTCGTAATGGACCTCCTTGACGAGGTCGTCGCCGTTCTTGCCGAAGCGGCGCAGCACGGCCTTGATTCTCGCCACAACCTCCTTGGCCTCAAAGGGCTTCACCACATAATCGTCGGCGCCGAGCTCGAGGCCGAGCACCTTGTCGAAGACCTCGCCCTTGGCGGTGAGCATGATGATGGGGCACTGCGACTTTTTTCGAATCTCGCGGCAGACCTGCCAGCCGTCGAGCTCCGGGAGCATGATGTCGAGCATGATGAGGTCGGGCTTGTCCGCCTCGAAGAGCTCGAGCGCCTGCCGCCCGTCGTTCGCGATGACGACCTCGAAGCCCTCCTTCTCAATATACAGACGCAGCAGCTCGCAGATGTTTCTGTCGTCGTCGACGACCAATATTTTTCCAGACGCCATACGGCATTCCCCTCTCTTTTTTCCGTCCTGTTGCTGTTGTCCCGCTGCGCGGGAACCCATTGTTTATTATACGGGAGAGGCCGGTCAAAGTGGTGAATTTTTCATGAAAATTTTCCCCGGAGGACCGCGCGGCGAGCCGTCTCTCTGGACAAACCGGGAGAAGAATGCTATAATACTTTCTGCATATAGTATTAAAAACCATTTCACGCGGAGAGGCGCTCGCCGCCGCCGGGAAAAGGAGAGGATCGTATGGTCAGGATCATCGTCGACAGCACCTCGGACATTCCCCAGGAGGAAGCCGCGCGCCTCGGCGTCATTGTCGCGCCGCTGACGGTTCGTTTCGGCGAGGGGGAGTACCGCGACGGGGTAGATCTGCTCCCGCCGGAATTTTTTGCGCGTCTCGCGGTCTGCCGGGAGCTTCCGACGACGAGCCAGGTGAGCTCGGGCGTCTTCATGGACATTTTCCGCGACGCGCTGGCGGACAAGAACGACGAGATTGTCGGCCTGTTTCTGACGCCGCGGCTGAGCGGGACGTACCAGTCGGCGTGCATTGCGCGCAACACCTTCCCACGGCGCAAGATATACCTTCCCGACACGGGGACGGGGTCGTTCGGCCTGTACCCGCTGGTGATGGAAGCGGTACGGATGCGCGACAAGGGCTGCACGGGCGCGGAAATCGCGGAGCGGATCGAGGAGCTCAAGCACCGCGTGGTGATCCGCATTGCGCTCGAGACGCTCAAATTCGCGCAGAAGGGCGGGCGGATCCCGATGACGGCGGCCGTCGTGGGCTCGCTGCTGCAGGTGAAGCCGATTCTGCGCATCATCGACGGCAAAATCGAGATTGAGAAGAAGGTGCGCGGGAACCAGGCGGCGTACGACTACATGGCGAAGCGCATGGACGAGGAATGGGACCGCACCTGCGCGCCGAGTCTGTGCTCGGCGCAGTGCCCGGATCTTCTCGCGTCGTTTGTGCGGCGTCTCGAGATGGAGACGGGGATGACGCAGTACGACCATCACGAGCTGGGCGTGGTGATCGGCGTTTATTCGGGGCCGGGAGCGGTCGGCGTGGCGTATCTGCAGAAGAACGCGGGGTATTGAGCAGGCTGAGGATTGGGAAAGTGAAGCTATCTCATACAGGCCTTTTTCAAAAGGCCGCGTACCCCTCGTACTCCTATAGCGCGAAGCCAAAGAAAAGCCAGGGGGAACAACGAAGTGTCTTCCCCCGGACGGCGGCGCACCGCAGCGCTTTTCTTCACTCAGCCCTTATGAATAAGCTAAAAAGGCTCTGCCGGTAAATCGAAACCGGCAGAGCCTTTCATTACGTTAATTAGCTGGAACACACGCGGCTATACGAGAACGGACAGCCGGGTGCGAAGGAGAACGGGCTTTTTGCAGGAAAGGACTATTGTGCGCCGCCGTCCGGAAAAAGACGCTGCGCTGTTTTTCCTGGCTTTTTCAGGGCTTCGCGGTTTTTGATCACCATCAGCTCAGCGCGCGGGGGCTTTGGTCTCGCCTGCCGGCTCGGTCGGCGCTAATTCGTGTGCCACTGGCACACCGCGCCCCCGACCCCCCACCGCCTTTGAAAAGGCGGGCGAAACTTTCACGTTTAGCCCTCCTTTGGCTCATTTCTCCGCCGCGGCCTATCCCCTCCGCCCCGCGCCGAGGCGCTTGTACTTCTCTCTCGTCGCCATGCCGCCGCGGATATGGCGCTGCGCTTTATTCACGTCGAGCACGCGCTTGACGTCGCGGTACAAAGGCGGGTCTATCGTCCTGAGCCTCTGCGCGACGTCCTTGTGCACCGTGCTCTTGCTGATGCCGAACTTCTTCGCGGCGGCGCGTACCGTCGCCCCGTGCTCCAGTATGTAGGTCCCCAGCTCGACGGCTCTCTCTTCTACGATGCCCTTCATGGCAGCGCCTCCCCCAACTCTCGTTTGTCCCATCTATATGCGCGGGGAAGGGCGCGTATGCGGGGGAGGAGGTGGGCGCAGGGAGAGGGCAAGGAAAAAGAGGAAAGCCACATCTCCAGATTATCGAGATGACAACGGCTTCCCTGTCTGACCTGATGAAAGAACACCCGGAACACCGGGCGGAAGCAAAGCAGGATTTGCAGCTTTTGAACGCCCAAAAGCTGGGGGAACATGAAGCGGAACTTGAAAAAATCAAAAATGTGTTCCTTGCAATCCTGCGGGATATTAAGAAAGCTATGGATAGCGGCGAACAGCCGGGAGAAGCCGCCGCCGCTGCGATGCTCCAAACCATGAGGGACATACTGGCCGGGCAACAGCAGGAGCCGGTGACAATGGATAAATGCCGAAAAAGGATTTGTTGCTCTCTGCAATATGCCCCATCTATTGAAGGCATTATAAAACAGGCTTTTTTCATTTATACGGTGTAAAGATGCCTGGCTTATCGCTCCATTGCGTTCTGACGCGGTGGGCTTTATAATAGAACTGTTATAAATTTTGCGCTGTTCCGGCGCTTGAGGAGGATTGCGGTGTGGGATTTAAGAATGGGGAAATGATAAATTATGAGAGCTTTGAGCCTATGGAATTGAACGAGACCAATGTCCAGGCCATCTTCAATCGGTGCAGCAAGACAAAAAAGGATGGAAGCACGGAGTGGAACGAGGAAGCGCTGAAAAAGAACCGGGCGAATATCCGCTACCTGATGGGGCAG
>CASFAA010000166.1 GCA_949292505.1 uncultured Oscillospiraceae bacterium | reverse complement strand
CGCCGTCACGGCGGCGAGAATCGCATTCTCGCTCCACGAGACGCGGCCGAGATCGCCGAACGTCCAGAACACGGCGGAGGCGATCTGCGTCTCGTCGCCGAAATACTGCAGGAGCGTCGTCCCGGCGGAGCACAGCGCGCTCAGCGCCGTGCCGGTCAGCACAATCGACGCGGGGGAGAAGCCGCGCAGCCGCGAGATGGCGAGGATCAGCCCCACCGCGCCGAGCGAGCACGCGAACGCGCACACGGCGACGAGATACGGGCTTTGAATGGCGACAGCTCCTGACGCCCCGGTGACAGTGCCCGCGCCGAGACCGATGATGGCGAGGTTCGCCCCGAGCGCCGCCGCGGACGAGACGCCGAGCGTCGACGGGGAGGCCAGCGGGTTTTTCAGGCAGCTCTGCATGACGCAGCTCGCCGCCGCCAGCCCAGCTCCCGCGACGGCCGCGGCCGCGGCGCGCGGCATCCGGATGCTCCACACCACGAGACGGGCCTGCTCGCTCCCGCCGCCGAACACGGCAAGCAGCGCCTCCCGCACGGAGAGCGAAGACGTCCCCGCCGCGACGGACGCGGCGAAGAGCACGAGCACGGCGGCGAGCAGTGCAGCGAGGACGCCGCGCCTGCGGCGTACGCTTTTGCGGTATGCGCGAAGCCCGCCGTTCGCGCGCGATGTGATTTGACTTGTCACCGTAACCCCTCCCTGTTCACCGCGCTATTATACCGCGCCGCCGCGCCGCGGGGAAGCCGGGGAGGGGGATCGGATTTTTCACCGCGTGGCCGGGAAATCCGGCGAAACCCCCGGGGGAGGTTTTCAAAAGCGGCGATTTGTGGTATTTTATAAAGAAATCGATACGCCCGGAGGGCCGAAAGGAGGAGAGACGCCCATGGAACAGGAGCAGCGCCACGCGCACAGCCATGTGCACGACCCGAAGGAGAAGAAGCGGCAGATTAACCGCCTGTCGCGCGTGATCGGCCATCTGCAGTACGTCAAGCGGATGCTCGAGGCGGACGAGGACTGCTCTGCCGTCCTGATGCAGCTCTCCGCCGCCCAGTCGGCGCTGAACGGCCTTGGCAAGGAGATCATCAACGAGCACATCGCCCATTGCATCGCGCACGCTGTCGAGCACGGCGACACCGCGGCCATCGAGGAATTCCAGAAGGCCATTCAGAAATATCTGTAATAGACAAGCTCCCGTCTCAGCCGGACGGGAGCTTTTTTACGCCTTTCGCCGCAACGCGTCGTACCGCGTCAGGCCGGAGAGCAGGAACACCGTGCACGCGAACAGCAGCGCCGCCGCGGCGGCGGGTGATCCGGCCAGCGCCGCGGACGGCTGCCCGATTGCGTTGGACAGCACGGGCTCCGCGCTCTGTGCGGGGACGGGCAGCAGCGGCGTCAAAAGCGCCGTGAGCAGCGCCGCTATCGCCGCGTGGGCGAGCCGCGCGAGCAGAAACTGCGGGAAGGAGACGCGCGGTACGCCGGGCAGGGAGAGAATCTGCAGCTGCACGCTCAGGCCGCCGAAGCCGAGCGCGGCGGCAAACGCCCAAAGCGGCGCGCCGGAGGCGGTCAGCTCGCGGCAGCCGTTCGTCACCTCGAGGACGGCGGCGAGCGCGGCCCGCGCGTTCCCCGGCGGAAGCAGCGGCGCGAAGTACGCGTACACGACGGAGAACAGCACCACAAAGCAGCACATCGAGACGAGCGACCGGCACGCGTCCGAGACGGAGGCCGTCAGCGCCTGTCCGGCCTTCTCCGGAGGCCGGACAGGGCGGCGGCGCTCCGTGCTCCGCGCGCCGCCGCGCCCACGCAGCAGAAGGCCGAGCAGAAGGCTTGCCGCAAGCCCTGAGACGAGAAGCACCGCGCCCGCCTGCGCGCTGCGGAGCATTCCCGCCCCTACGGCGCTCAGGACGAAGGCCGGTCCCGCGTTGACGCAGAAGGCCGTCAGCCGCCTCGCCTCGCTTTCACTGACGCCGCCCTCGCGCAGGAGCGACGCCGCGCCCCGCGCCCCGACCGGGTACCCGCCCGCGAGCCCCATCAGGACGACGGGCGCGCAGCAGCCCGGCAGGCGGAACAGCAGCCGGAACGGCCGGTCAAACACGCGGCCGAGCAGCGCGGCCCCTCCCGATCGGACGAGGAATACGCTCAGCACGAGAAACGGAAACAGGGACGGGACGAGCACGCCGAGGCAGACGTCGAGCCCCGCCGCCGCGCCCTGCGCCGCCGTCTCCGGCGCGAGCGACAGCGCCGCCCCGCAGATGAGCGAGAACAGAAGCAGCGCGGCAGATCGCAGCAGCTCCTTTTTCCGATCCATTGTCATCCCTCCTCCTACGCGGATTTTATGCGGAAAGAGCCGCATACATACATATCTTTCCCCGCGCATACGATGGAGAAGCGCCCCCGCCGAAGGACGGGACGCAAAGGAGGCGTGACGCGCGTTGGAGGAACAGAACACACAGCACAGAGGCGGCCTGACGCTCCTGCACCACGCGGTGGGCGGCTGTCATATTGAGCTTTTGGGGAACCGGCAGGCCGTCGTCGAGGGCTCGCAGGGCATCCTCGAGTACGGGGACGACGTCGTCCGTGTGCGGGCCGGGAAGCTCGCCGTGCGGTTCCGCGGGAGAAACCTGAAAATCCGGTGTATGACGGCGGATTCCCTCGTCGTGGAGGGCTTTCTGCTCGGCATGGATTTCCTGACGTAAGGGGGAGAGCGCGATGCTCGTGCAGCTTGCCAGATGGTTCTGGGGCTCCGTCCGCTTCCGCGTGACGGGCTCGCCGGAGCGCTTTTTCAACCGCTGCGCCCGCGAGGGAATCGCCCTATGGGGCATGGAATCCGGCGAGACGCCGGGAGCGTGGATCCGCGCGGGCTCCTATCGGCAGCTTCCCGCGTGCGCGAGGGCTTCGCAGTGCGGCCTGCGCATCCTCGAGAAGCGCGGCCTGCCGTTTTCCACCATGTGGCTGCGCCGCAGGAAGGGGCTTCCCACCGGGGCGGCGCTCGGCGCGCTTCTGCTTTTTGTCCTCTCTCAGCAGATCTGGTGCGTCCAGGTGAGCGGCCTGCAGACCATTCCCGAGGAGGAGCTGCGCGCTGCATGCGAGGAAATCGGCCTTGTCCCGGGCGCGTGGAAAAGTCAGGTCGATCCGATCCGCGCCGAGCAGGAGCTGATGCTCCGCTTCCCGAACGTCTCGTGGATGACCGTCAACACGCAGGGCAGCTCGGCCTACATCGAGCTCGCCGAGGGCGTGCAGAAGCCCGACATGAGCGCCTTTCAGAAGCCGTCGAACGTGAAGGCCGACGTCTCCGGCCAGATTCTTCTCTTTGAGACGTACGACGGAACGGCGCTTGCGGCGGAGGGCGACGCCGTCACGGCGGGGCAGCTGCTCATCAGCGGCGTCGTCGAGGACACCTTCGGCAACGTCTCGCTGCGCCACGCGGCGGGACGCGTCATCGCGTCGACCACCCGCACGTTTACCGCCTCGATTCCGATGACGGAAACGCTCTCGGAGGAGACGGGCAATACCGTTTCGCGAAGAAGCCTCCGGCTGTTCGGCCTGCGGCTGCCGCTCACGCTCGCGGAAGCGCCCGGGGAGGGCTGGAACTGCAGCAGGATCCTCACCGCCCTGCGCGTCAACGGGGTGGAGCTCCCCGTCTCCCTTTTCGAGGAGGTCTGGACGGAGACGGCCTCCCGCGAGCGGATTCTCACGCCGGAGGAGGCGCTCGAAGCCGCGCGGCAGGAGGTGAAGCGCCAGCAGGAGGCGCTCAAGAGCCTCAGGATCCTTTCCTCGCAGGAGCAGGTCGAGGAATCCGGCGGCGTGCTGCGCTATACGCTCACGGCAAGGTGCGAGGAGGATATCGCGCGCGAGGCGGAGATCCTTGTAAATTCACCAAATTGACGGCGCGGAATTCATCATATTTTTAGGGGGAAAGCAGATGACGAACCGCAAAAAATGTGCTATAATCAGGATAATCAAATTGAATAATATTTGATGAATTTTCTGTGAACACTATACAATATTTCCCTCCTTTCTTCTCTGCCTAAAAAACGGTGCGGAGAATTCGGGGCTTTTGGATAGATTGTCAGAACGCATTTGGGAGCGATGGAATGTTTGAGCAAAGGATAGATATGGAACGGATGGAGCAGGCCGCTGCGCTCTTTGGGAGCCTCGACGAGAACGTGCGCCTGCTGAGCTCCGAATTCGGCGTGTCGATTGTGGCGCGCGACGCGGAGCTGAAGGTATCGGGCGAGCCGGAGAACGTCGCCCTGGCCGTGCGGGCGATTGAAAGCCTGCTCGGCCTGCTTAACCGGGGCGAGGGGCTGACGGAGCAGAATGTCCGTTACTGCATTTCCCTCGTGCGCGAGGGCTCCGAGGAAAAGATCACGGCCCTCGCAGGGGACTGCATCTGCATCACGAGCAAGGGAAAGCCCGTCAAGCCGAAGACGCTCGGCCAGAAGCGGTACTGCGCGGCGATCCGCGAGAATACCATCACCATAGGCGTCGGGCCTGCCGGAACAGGCAAGACGTACCTCGCCGTCGCCCTGGCGGTGACAGCCTTCCGCGCGCAGGAGGTCAACCGGATCATTCTGACGCGCCCTGCCGTGGAAGCGGGCGAAAAGCTTGGCTTCCTGCCCGGCGATCTGCAGCAGAAGGTTGACCCGTATCTCAGGCCGCTGTATGACGCCCTGTTCGATATGCTCGGGGCGGAGACGTACCAGAAATACGTCGAGCGCGGCAACATCGAGGTCGCGCCGCTCGCCTATATGCGCGGGCGCACGCTCGACGACAGCTTTATCATCCTCGACGAGGCGCAGAACACGACGCAGGAGCAGATGAAAATGTTCCTGACGCGTCTCGGCTTCGGCTCGAAAATGGTCATCACCGGCGACGTCACGCAGATCGACCTGCCCGACGGCCGCAAATCCGGCCTCAAGGAGGTCATGCGCATCCTGCGGGACGTCAAGGACATCGCCCAGGTACGCTTTGACGGGCGCGACGTGGTGCGCCACCGCCTTGTGCAGGACATCATCAAGGCTTACGAGAAGGCGGAGGAGAGGCGCTGAGCGCCGTCTTTGCCGCCCTGCTCTGCTGAAGAGGCTCATGCTATACAACCAATTCTGTCTGACGCGGACGGCGGACTTTTGAGCGCGGACAGGCAGGAATACAGTAAACGGAGGACGCGGAATTATGGAAAAAATCAGAGTAGTCATCGACAACAAGCAGAAGAACGTCAAGATCCCGACCGGCCTGCGGATGCTGGTGCGGCGCTGCTGCAACGCCGTCCTGCGCATGGAAAACTTCTCCGGCCCCGCTGAGATCAGCGTGACGTTCGTCAACAACGAGCAGATCCACGAGCTCAACCGCCAGTACCGGGACAAGGATATGCCCACTGATGTTCTTTCCTTCCCGATGGGCGAGAACGGCGAGTACGACGTTAACCATGACACCGGCGCGAAGATTCTCGGCGATATTGTCATCTCCATGGAGAAGGCCGTTGAGCAGGCGGAGCGCTACGGTCATTCGCTCGAGCGCGAGGTCGGCTATCTCACCGCGCACTCCATGCTCCATCTGCTGGGCTACGACCACGAGACCTCCGGCCTCGACCGTGTGCGGATGCGCGAGAAGGAAGAGCAGGTCATGTCGCAGCTCGGTCTGCCGAGTACGAGCAGCTATGTGCTGGGCGACGAATGAGCTACCCGTTCCATAAAAGCCTGCTCTGCGCCGTGCGCGGAGTCTTCCGCTGCATGAAGCGCGAGCGGAACCTGCGGATCCACACGGTGGCCGCGGGCTACGTCCTGTTCTTTTCGACGTTTTTTCAGCTTGGCCGCACGGAGTACGCCGTTCTGTTTCTGACGTGCGGAGCGGTGCTCTCGGCCGAGGTGTTCAACACGGCCGCGGAGAGACTGTGCGATTTCGCCTCTCCCGGCTTTGACCGGCGCATCGGCGCCGTCAAGGATCTGGCGGCGGGGGCGGTTCTGCTGTGCGCCCTCGCCGCCGTCTGCGTCGGGGTCTCCCTTTTCTGGAGGCCCGAGTGTTTTCCCGCCGTTGCCGCCTGGTTCTGGGAGGCGCCGCCCCGCCTTGTCGTCTTTCTCCTGACTGCGGCGGCCTCCGTCTGCTTTATCGCCCTTCCGGGGCGCGGCGGGAAAGACGGGACGTTTGATTACCACAACAAAGGAGAATAACGCTTTGCCTCAGGATTATATGATGACAGAAGATCAGAGAGAGGGACGCTGCGCGTTCGTAGCGATCGTGGGCCGTCCGAACGTCGGCAAGTCCTCTCTCCTCAACAGGATGCTCGGCCAGAAGGTCGCCATCGTGAGCAGCAAGCCGCAGACGACGCGCACGCGCATCATGGGCGTGCTGACCGAGGGGGAGGATCAGATCGTCTTCCTCGACACGCCCGGCCTGCACAAGCCGCGCAGCCGCCTCGACGAGTACATGGCGCGCTCCGTCACGGAGTCCGTCTCGGGCGTCGACGCCTGCCTGCTCGTCACCGAGGCGTCCTCCCCCGTGTCCCACGCCGACCACGATCTCCTCGAGCGCTGCCGCGCGCAGAAGATCCCGGTCATCCTCGCGATCAATAAGATCGACACGCTGGCGGACAAGTCCGCCCTGATGGCGCAGATCGCCGAGTGGAACGCCCTCTATCCGTTCGAGGCCGTCGTGCCCGTCTCGGCGCAGGACGGCAGCGGCGTGCGCTCCGATCTGCTGCCCGAGCTCAAGAAGCTCTGCCAGCCGGGCGGCCATTTCTTCGACGAGGACACCCTCACCGATCAGCCCGAGCGCGTGCTCGCCGGCGAGATGGTGCGCGAGAAGCTGCTGCGCCTGCTCGACAAGGAGATTCCGCACGGCGCGGCCGTCGCGGTGGAAAAAATGCGCGAGCGCGGCGACGGCAGCGGCATCACCGACGTTGAGGCCACGATCTACTGCGAGAAGGAGAATCACAAGGCCATCATCATCGGCAGGGGCGGCTCGATGCTCAAGAAGATCGGCAGCTACGCCCGCGCCGATATGGAGCGCTTTTTCGACTGCAAAATCAATCTTCGACTCTGGGTTAAGGTTAAGGAGGACTGGCGCAACCGTGAGGCCATTCTCCGCAGCCTCGGCTACGATAAGACGGATTTCGACCTGTGAGCTTTCCTCTGCGGAAAATTGCACAAAACAGTAATTTCCTGACATAGCCCGCCGCCGCGTGCGAATACTGAAAACAGAATTCGCACGCGAAAGGAGCTGTGACAGATGGATGAACGATCGGCCTGGGATCGCTTCGCGCTGACGGGGCGCGTGGGCGACTACCTGCGGTACGCGCAGTGCCGCGGGGAGCCTTTGCCCGCTCTCCTGCAGGCCCTGGAGGAATCGGATGACGCTGGAAACAGACGGGCTCGTGATAGCGGAGCAGAGCGTGGGGGAGAGCGATCGCCTGGCGACCATCCTCACGCGTGACGAGGGCGTGGTACGCGCCTTCGCCCGCCAGGCCAAGAAGGTGGGCAGCACGAAGGCGAGCGCGACGCAGCTCTTCTGCTATTCCCGCCTGACGCTCTACAAGGGGCGGGAGAAGTATGTGATTGACGACGCGCGGCCCGTCGAGCTGTTCTTCGACCTGCGCCGCGACGTCGAGCGGTTGGCCCTGGCCCAGTACTTTTGCGAACTGGCCCGCACGCTGGCTCCGCAGGAAGCGCCGGCCGGGGATTTTTTGCGCCTTGTGCTCAACGCCCTGCATTTCCTCTCGAAGGGGAAGAAGCCGCCGCTGCTGCTCAAGGCGGTGGTGGAGATGCGGATGCTCGAGCTCGCCGGCTATATGCCGGACCTCGTCGGCTGCCGGGAGTGCGGCAGCTACGAGGCCGACCCGATGCTCTTTTTCCCGCGCGAGGGGACGATCTGCTGCGCCTCCTGCGCCGCGCAGCAGCCTGTCGGCGCGATGGCGCTTTCGCCCGGCGTGCTCACGGCGCTGCGCCACACGATCTACGCCGATTTCGAGAAGCTGTTCTCCTTTTCCCTCAGGCCGGAGGGCCTTAAGGCTCTCGCCGCCGTGAGCGAGCGGTACACCCTGTGTACGCTCGAGCGCGGCTTCCAGACTCTTGACTTTTTTCACGGGCTCTCGCCGCAGTGACGCGGAGCCCTTTTGGGAGCAGAACATATGACTGATATGATGAAACGAAACGTCCGCTCTCTCGAGCTGGACAAAATCCTTGCCCTCCTCGCCGAGGAGACGGCCTGCGACGACGCCGCCGAGCTGGCGCGCGCGCTCGAGCCCGCTTCCTCTCTCCGGGAGGTGCGCCGCCGCCTTGACGACACGAATGAAGCCCACGCCATGATGGCGCGCTTCGGTTCCCCGTCCTTCGGCGGCCTGCGCAACGTGACGGCGTCCCTGCGCCGCGCCGAGGCCGGCGGCCTGCTCACGATGGGCGAGCTGCTGCGCGTCGCCGGCGTCCTGCGCGTCCTGCGCGGCGTCGTCGAGTGGCGTGCCCGCAGCGAGGGCGTCAAGACCGTCCTCGACTGGCGCTTCGACGCCCTCATGCCGAACAAATACCTCGAGGACAGAATCAACACCTCCATCATCTCCGAGGAGGAGATGGCGAGCGAGGCGTCCCCGGAGCTCGCCTCCATCCGCCGCAAGATCCGCAACGCCTCCGCCCGCGCGCGCGAGCAGCTCGACAAGATGATTCGCTCGCCCGTCTACCAGAAATTCCTGCAGGAGCCGATCGTCACGATGCGCGGCGGCCGCTTTGTCGTGCCCGTCAAGGCGGAGTGCCGCAGCGACGTGCCCGGCCTCGTGCACGACACCTCCTCGTCCGGCGCGACGGTCTTTGTCGAGCCGATGGCCGTTGTCGAGGCGAACAACGAGATTCGCGTCCTGCTCTCGAGCGAGCAGGCGGAGATTGAGCGCATCCTCGCCGAGCTGTCCGCCGAGGCGGGCGGCTTCGCCTCCGGCATCATTTCGAGCTATGAGGCCGCCGTGCAGCTCAACCTCATCTTCGCGAAGGCGAACCTCGCCTACAAGATGAAGGCGACCATGCCGGAGGTCAACGACGAGGGGAAGATTGAGCTCAAGCGCGCCCGCCATCCGCTCATCGCGAAGGAGAAGGTCGTCCCGACCGATATTCAGCTCGGCCTCGGCTTCGACACACTCGTCATCACCGGCCCGAACACGGGCGGCAAGACGGTGTCGATCAAGACGATCGGCCTCATGACGCTCATGGCGATGTGCGGCCTGCTGCTGCCCGTCGCGGACGGCAGCAGTGTTTCCGTCTTTGACAAGGTGCTCTCCGACATCGGAGACGAGCAGAGCATCGAGCAGTCGCTCTCCACCTTCTCCGCCCACATGACGAACATCATCCGCATCCTCGCGGAGACGGACGCCAGAAGCCTCGTCCTCCTCGACGAGCTCGGCGCGGGCACCGACCCGATCGAGGGCGCGGCGCTCGCGACCTCCATCCTCGAGGCGCTCCGCCGCCGCGGCGCGCGGATCGCCGCCACCACGCACTACGCTGAGCTGAAAGCATACGCCCTGCAGACCGAGGGCGTCGAGAACGGTTGCTGCGAGTTCGACGTCGCGACCCTGCGCCCGACGTACCGCCTCCTCATCGGCGTCCCGGGCCGCTCGAACGCGTTCGCGATCTCGCTGCGCCTTGGGATGGAGGAGTCGATTGTCGAGCGTGCGAAGGAGCTCGTCTCGAGCGAGAACACGCGGTTCGAGGACATTGTCCAGAGCCTCGAGGAGAGCCGCCAGAAGCTCGAGGCGGAGCGCGCCGAAGCCGAGGCGCAGAAGCTCGCCGCCCAGCGGGCGAACGAAGAAGCCTCCCACAAGCTCGAGCGCCTTGAGGAGCAGGCGGAGAAGGAGATGGAGCAGGCGCGCCAGCGCGCCTCCGAGATTATCTCCCGCACGCGCGCCCAGGTCGACGCGATGCTCAACGAGGCCGAGGAGGAGCGCAAAAAGCAGAACAAGCTCCTTTCCGCCGAGCAGAAGGCCAAACTCAAGAGCGGCATCAAGCGCCTCGAGGAGGAGGCCGACCCGGTTCGCCGCCGCCGCGCCGAGGAGGGCGAGTACATCCTGCCGCGTCCGCTGCGCCCCGGCGATACCGTGCTCATATATGACATCAACAAGAAGGCCAGCGTGCTTGAGGTTCCGGCGGACGGCAAAGGCCCCGTCCTCGTGCAGGCGGGCATCATCCGCACGCGCGTCCCGATGGAAAACCTGCGCCTTGCGGAGCCGGAAAAGGAGAAAAAGGATCCGCGTGCCCGCTCCCGCAACGTCACGAAGCAGCTTGACTCCGCCGGGCGCGGCGCGATGGAGATCGACCTGCGCGGCCAGATGGTCGAGGAGGGCGTCATGAACGTCGATCGCTTCCTCGACAGCGCCTCGATGGCGGGCGTGCACCAGGTCACGATCATCCACGGCAAGGGCACCGGCAGGCTGCGCGCCGCGATTCAGGCGCATCTGCGCCATCACCCGCTCGTCAAGAGCTTCCGCCTCGGCGCGTACGGCGAGGGCGAGGCCGGCGTGACGGTTGTGGAGCTCAAATAAAGCACAAATAAAGGAGGACGACGCAATGCGCGACGGAAGTACCAGAGGAGAGGGGAAGACGCCGGTCATTGCCGCCGTCCTCCTTCTCGTTTTAGCCGCCCTCATGGTGACGGCGGGGCTCTTTCTCGCCGACCCCGGCTTTGACGGGTCGAAGCCGGAGCCCGCGGGGGACGACGCCGTCCTGACCGCCGCGGGCTGCGTGCTCTCGGGGGAGGGCTTTTCGCTGACGGAGGGCCAGGTCTGCGGCCTGATCGCCGCGCAGCTGGAGGAGACGCCCGTCTCCTGGCTCGACCCGCAGTCCCTTCGCGTCCGGGCGGACGGGGAGCAGCGCCTGACGGTCTATGCTCCCGTCTCATGGAACGGCCTGACGCTGCACGTCACGGCGGAGTTTCTGCTCACCGCGGACGCGTCGGAGAAGCGCCTGACCGCCGAGCTGACGGGCGTGGCGGTGGGCCGCATCCCAATTCCGCCGCAGTGGCTGGCCGACCGCGTCGCCGCGGAGCTGCCGGACGGCGTTTCCATCGCGGGGACGCGCCTCTCCTTCCCGGCGGAGCTGCCGCTCGTCCTTCTCGGCGGCGACAGGACGCTCGCCGCCCTCGAGGTAACGCGCGCCGAGGTCTCGGAGGGCGGGATGACCCTCTTCCTCACCGTCAACGCAGATGGGACGGCCGGCCTCCTGCAGGAAGGGATGGACTGGCTCGGCGGGCTGCTCGGCCTTTCGTGACGGCTGCATTTCAGTATAATTTTCGGTGCGTTCATGCTGCGTTCACTGAAACACGGTAGAATATCTTTAAATTTGGTTTGCACTGGCCGGACTGGAGGGATTCCTGTGAAAAAAAGACTTCTTGCGCTCGCCATGAGTTTCGCACTGCTGTTCTGCTGGGGGACACAGGCCGTCTTCGCCGCGGAGCCGGCCGCCGCGTGCACCGGGGTGTCCTGCGACCCGGCGGATTACGAAACCGGCGAGGTGCTCGTCCTCTACCGCGTCGGAACGTGCGCCGTTGAGACGT
>CASFAA010000165.1 GCA_949292505.1 uncultured Oscillospiraceae bacterium | reverse complement strand
GCTTTTGAGAATTTACAGTTTTGAAACTGTTCTTTTCTTTCAGGGAATGGTATAATAAACTGTAACTGTAGGAGCGCGGGAGAAAGGAGGAGGACGCGATGACAATCTGGAAACGGCTGCTGGCCGGAGCGCTGGCGGCGCTGTGTATGACGCCGCTCGGCGGCTGCGGCGTCCTCTTTTCGGACGACACCGAGGCGCTCATGCGCCCGCCGCGCCCCACGGGCGACAAGACGGGCATCCACGAGGTGATTGAGAAGGCGGCCGGCGAAGGCTTTACCTTTAAATATCCCGCCTCCGGCGACGTGCGCTCCGCCATCGTGATGCAGGACATCACCGGCGACGGCGTCGAGGAGGCCATCGCCTTTTACCAGAAGGCGGAGGCGTCCTCCACGGGCGTCAACATCATGTTCATCGGCAAGCGCGACGGCGTGTGGACGAGCATGGGCTCGTTCGCCGCATCGGCCTCGCAGGTCGACAAGGTAATGTTCGGCGACGTCAACGAAGACGGCCTGCCCGAGACGGTCGTCGGCTGGGGCAGCGGCCAGAGCGGCGTGAGCAACGTGAGCGTCTACTCGCTCAGCGAGGACGGGACGAAGCTCGAGGAGACGGTGCTCGACCAGAGCTACGCTCAGCTGCTCGTCCTCGACCTCGACGGCGACGGCTTTGAGGAGATCTTCACGGCGACGGTGACCGTCGGCGATCAGCCCGCGCAGGCGAGGCTGTTCCGCCTGCGCAGCGGAGCCATCGAGATTCTCAGCTCGTGTCCCATCGACTCCGCCGTGACGAGCATCGTCAGCGCGGCGGGCGGCCTGATCGGCGAAAACCGCATGGGCGTGCTGCTCGACGGCAGCAAGGCCGCGAACTCCTACATCACAGAGGTTGTCTACTGGGATAAGGGCAAGCGGGCGCTTGTCTCCCCGTTCTTCGATCCCGCGACGCAGACGGTCGAGATCACCACGCGCAGCCTGAATGTCGTCAGCCGCGACGTCAATGGCGACAAGATTCTCGAGCTGCCGATGGTGAATCTGCTCCCGGGCGTCACGGCGTCGTCCCCGCCCGACACGGCGTATCTGACCGACTGGCACCAGTACGACGCCGAGACGAACACGGTCTCCCGCGTGATGAGCATGGTGACGAACAGCGTCGACGGCTACTGGTTCCTGATTCCCGATATGTGGAAGAACCAGATCACGACCGAGCAGGATCTCTCGAGCCGTACGCTCACCTTCCGCCGCTGGCTTACCTACGGGGACAATCTCTCCGAGGGCCGCGCCGGCGACCGGCTGCTCGAGATCCGCGTCTTCACTGCGAAGCAGTGGGCCGAGGAGGAGCCGAACGGCGAGTATTTCAAGATCCTCGACAACAACAACCTGGTCTACGCCGGGCGCATCCCGTCTCCGGACAACAGCCTGGCCATGAGCGAGAACGACGTCAGGAACAGCTTCAAGCTCCTGACGCAGGAATAAGACGGGCGCCGCCGCACGGGCTGCGCCAGGGAGTGAGGGGAACGATGAAAAAAATTCTGGTGGCGGAGGACGAGCAGGCCATCCGCGAATTTGTGGTCATCAATCTGAAACGGGCCGGGTACGACACGCTCGAGGCCGGCACGGGAGACGAGGCGCTTCGGATCTACGAGCGCGAGAACGGCAGCATCGACGTCGCGCTGCTCGATGTGATGATGCCCGGTGAGAACGACGGCCTCGCCGTCTGCCGCAAGCTGCGTGAAAAGAGCGGTTCGATCGGCATCATCATGCTCACCGCGCGCACGCAGGAGATGGATAAGGTCAGCGGCCTGATGATGGGCGCGGACGACTACGTCACGAAGCCGTTCAGCCCGAGCGAGCTCGTCGCGCGCGTCGACGCCGTGTATCGCCGCGTCGCGCTCGAACAGATGCGCAACGAGAACAATTTCCGCGAGGAGATCCGCTCCGGCGAGTTCGTCCTCAATCTGCGCAACCGCTCGCTGATGAAGGCTGGAAAGCCGATTGAGCTTACGCAGGTCGAGTTCCAGCTCATGGAATATTTCTTCTGCAACCCGACGACGGCGCTCGACCGCAGCGATATCTTAAAGCACGTCTGGGGCGAGGGCTATTTCGGCGAGGAGAAGATCGTCGACGTGAACATCCGCCGCCTGCGTATGAAGGTGGAGGACGAACCGAGCAACCCGCGGCACATCATCACCGTCTGGGGTCTCGGCTATAAGTGGGAAGCCTGATTCTATCGCGGAAAAACGGCAGGAAAGGAGGCGCGGCCATGGCGGGGGGAAGCATCACCAACATGAAGGGCATCGCGCGGCGCTGGCTTTTGAACAGCGTCGGCGTCATTGTGCTCATCCTCATCACGCTCATCGTGATTCTCTCGTTCGTGATCCGCGGCTCCATTTACAGCGGCATCCAGGCGTCGCTCGACGGGCGCTCCGGCGAGCTGACGAACGTCTTCGCCGACTACGGGCGGCGCTCCTCGCGCGAGTTCAGCGCCGTGGCGCGCACCTACGTTGAGAATTTCCCGGAGAAGGAGAGCATGGAGCTCATGGTCTTCAGCTCCTCGGGCAAGATCCTCATCACCTCCGTCGGCTTCGCGCCCGACCAGACGCAGCCGATGCCCGATTACCAGAGCGCGCTCACGAGTCCCGAGGGCTACGGCACCTGGACGGGCAGCCTCACCAGCGGGGAGAAGGTTATGGCCGTCACGCGCGTCATCCGCAACAATTACGGCAGCTTCGTCGGGGCGATCCGCTACGTCGTCTCGCTCGAGGAGGCCGACAAGCGCGTCCTTGCCGTCGTCGGGATGCTCACCGCCGCCGGGGCGGTCATCATTCTGATGGTCTTCACCTCGAGCTATTTCTTCCTAAAGAGCATCCTGAACCCGATCCGCCAGATCGGCGCGACGGCGCGCCGCATCGCCCAGGGCGACTTCGACGCCCGCATTGAAAAGAGCAACGACGACGAGATCGGCGCGCTGTGCGACACCATCAACGACATGGCCGACGAGCTCGGCACGGCGGAGCGCATGAAGAACGATTTCATCTCCTCCGTCTCCCATGAGCTGCGCACGCCGCTGACAGCCATCAAGGGATGGGCGGAGACGATCACGGAGGTCGGCGACGACGACAAGACGACCTTTTCGCGCGGCATGGGCATCATCATCCGGGAGAGCGAACGCCTCTCCGGCATCGTCGAGGAGCTGCTTGACTTCTCGAGGATGCAGAACGGCCGCATGACGCTCACCATGGAGAAGATCGACATCCTCGCCGAGCTCGGCGAGGCCGTCTATATGTTCAGCGACCGCGCGCGCGGCGAGGGCAAGTTCCTCCTCTACGAGGAGCCCGCCATGCTGTCGCCTGTCCTCGGCGACGTCAACCGCCTGCGGCAGGTCTTTGTCAACATCATCGACAACGCGCTCAAATACACGGCGGAGGGCGGGACGATCAGCGTCGCCGCCGCGGAGGCCGACGGCGTCATCCGCGTCGTCATCTCCGACAACGGCTGCGGCATCCCCGCCGAGCATCTGCCGAACGTGAAGAAGAAATTCTACAAGGCCAACCAGACGATCCGCGGCTCCGGCATCGGCCTCGCCCTCGCGGACGAGATCATGCGCCTGCACAACGGCTCGCTCGAGATCGAGAGCCACGAGAACGTCGGCACGGCCGTCACCATCACCATCCCCGTCCTCTCCGAGGCGGGGGACGAAAGGAAACAGGAACCCAATGCCTAAGGAAAACGTCAAGCGCATCACCACCATCGGCGGCCAGGCGCTCATCGAGGGAATCATGATGCGCGGGCCGAAAAAGACGAGCATGGCCGTCCGATTGCCGGACGGCTCCATCGAGGTCAGCGAGCTGACCGTCTCCTCGCTGCGGGACAAGTACGCCGTCTGGCGCATTCCCTTCCTGCGCGGCATCGCGACCTTCATCGACTCCATGCGCATCGGCTTCTCCGCCCTCGGCGCGTCGGCGGAGAAATCCGGCCTCGAGGACGACGAGGAGGAGCCGGGCAAATTTGACCGCTGGATGCAGGAGAAGTTCGGCGACAAGATCATGAACGTCATCATGGCCGCCGGGACGGTGCTCGGCGTGCTGCTCGCCGTCGTGCTGTTTTTCTTCCTGCCGACGCTGCTGTACAATGGCCTCGAGCTGCTTGCCGGGCCGGGGATCGAGGGCTGGCGCTCCGTCGCCGAGGGAGCCATGCGCATCCTCATCTTCCTTCTGTACATCCTCCTGTGCGCCCGGATGCCGTATATCCGCCGCGTCTTCGAGTACCACGGCGCGGAGCACAAGACCATTTTCTGCTACGAGAGCGGCGAGGAGCTCACCGTCGAGAACGTCCGCCGCCACAGCCGCTTCCATCCGCGCTGCGGCACGAGCTTCATGATCATCATGCTGCTGCTCGGCATCATCGTCGGTTTCTTCATCCCGTTCACGAACCCCTTCCTGCGCACGGCGGTCAAGCTTCTGTGCATCCCTGCCGTCGTCGGGATCGGGTATGAGCTGATCCGCGTCTGCGGGCGGTACGATAACCTCGCGACGCGCATCATCGCCGCGCCGGGCCTGTGGACGCAGCGCCTGACGACGAAGGAGCCGGACGACTCCATGATCGAGGTCGCCATCGCCGCCATGCGGGACGTCATCCCGGAGAACGGCGAGGACATCGTCGGAGGCTGCTGCAAATGACGCTCGAGGAGACGTACCGCGAGGGACGCCGCCGCCTCGCTGCCGCAGGGGTCGATTCCCCGGCCTTCGACGCGATTTCCCTGTTTCAGAAATATTTCGGCCTTGACCGGCAGGCGCTCATCCTGCGCGGCGCGGAGCCCGCGGGGGAGGAGCCCTCGCGCGCGTTTCTCGCCGCCGCGGACGAGCGCGCCGCGGGCAGGCCGCTGCAATACCTGCTCGGCGTGTGGCCGTTCCTCGATATGGAGCTCGCCGTCGGCGAGGGCGTCCTCGTGCCGCGGGAGGAGACGGAGCTTCTTGTCCGCGAGGGCGCGGCGCGCCTGCGCCGGGAGCGCCCCGCCGCGGGGGACGGCGCGGGCCTTGCGATCGCCGACCTCTGCTCCGGCTCGG
>CASFAA010000164.1 GCA_949292505.1 uncultured Oscillospiraceae bacterium | reverse complement strand
TGTAATCCTTGAAAGCGATGAGGATGCCGCCCATCGGCAGATAATTAAAAATAATGATGAAAGCCAGCGGGATCGCGGCGAGCAGATACAGCTGCCACATCGACCGGGCCAACACCCATCTTTGCAGGACCCCGCCTCCCCGTTTTTTCTGTTTGCTCCGAACCGCTGTGCTCATCCGTATCGACCGCCTTCCTTATGTGTGACTCTCCGGCCGCATGACCTGTACATCTTACTTCCGGATTCGTTCCGGCCTCTCTTCCGGACGGAACGCTTGTAAATTTGCTTTGCCGGCGCGTCCTGCGCCGGTTCGTGTTTGCAGCTTTATCATTGCTCAAAAAACGCACAAAATAAAGAGGCTAATCTTGTTTTTTGTGGTTAAAAAGCTTCATGGAACGATTTTTGCCGGAAAAGATAAGAAAAACAGGCCGCTATTCCTAAATTCAATGAAAACTCCATGAGTTTTTTATGCTATACTGGTTAATAAGAAAAAACACGAAATTGTGTGCATTTTTGATCCGAGGGACCCCCTCGCGCCGTTTACAATTTTTTGGGAGGAAATATTTTGAACACGCTTCGCCGGACAAGCCGGAGGATTCTGCTTCGGTATCTTATCTTTTTTCTGACAGTCACAGCCGTTCCTGTCATCAGTCAGAGCGTAAGCTCCTCGCAGGTAGAAAATATTCTGCACGAAAACGCCTCCGAGCAGAATCTCATGGCGCTCAAGTCAAGCGCAGACGTAGTGGAACGCGCGCTGGCGGACGTCAGCAACGTGGTGTATTACATCGGAGAGAACCCGGATGTTCTGCAGTTTCTCGATCTGGAGCCTCTCGAAGTGGATATGACGATTGTCAGCGATGTTCTCAAGGCGCAGAAGCAGCTCCAGACATACACGGTCGCCAACAGCATTATAAAGAACATCCAGCTGTACGCCTTTCAGAGCGGCGTGCTCGTCGACTCCGTGACGAGCGCCCTCTCGCTCGAATGGTACTATCCCTGCTTCTTTTCTCTGGAGGGAGTCTCCTGCGAAACGTGGGAGGAGACGTATCTCAACGGCGGGCCGGCCTCCGCCGTTCTTCCCTCCGCCACCGTTTTCCATCGCGACGCGGAGAGCAGCTGCGTCATCTACATTCAGTCGATTCCGATGGGAGACGCGCCGTACTATCAGGGCAAGGTGCTCTGTTATCTCGATGAGGAAGAGCTTCTCTCCCCCTTCCAGTCGATTCGGTACGATCAGGGCGGGATGCTGTGCATCCTCGACGCGGCGGGCGAGCTGGTCATGCAGGATAACCCCGGCGGCCTCGATTTTTCCGAGCTCGACCAGAGCCGGTGCACCGGGAGCCAGGGCTCCTTCCTGCAGTCGATCGGCGGCGAGACCATGCTGGTCTCGTACCTGCACAGCGGACAATACGGGTGGACGTATCTCTCTGCCGTTCCGCAGAGCGTGATTCTCGCGCCGAGCAGCGAAGTACGCCTTTTCCTTCTCGTGATGATCGGCGTTTCCCTTGCGGCGGGGTGCCTCCTTGCCTTTTATTTTGCGGCTAAAACGGCGAAGCCCGTCATTTCCATCACGAATCTTCTCATGCGCAACAACCAGCTCGTCTCCCCCGGCGAGCTGCCGGGCGGAATTGAGCGCCTTCTTGAGAAGAACAAGACGCTGCAGCAGGCCGTCGACCAGCAGATGGACGACCAGCGCACCGCCCTGTTTTATACCCTTCTCAGCGGCGGCTTCCACGACGAGGAGGAGATCCAGCGCAGCTTTGCTGACGTGCAGCTCCCGCTTGACGCTCCGCTCTACTGCGTTATGCTCGTCACACTGCTCGAATGGCAGATCGAAAAGCCGCCCCAGGCGCAGGCCTGCGCGTACAAGAAGCTGCTCAAGGAGGTGCTTGCAGCCCGGATCCCGGGGCTGGTCGGCATCGGTGATCTCGATCTGAGCACCAGCGTGCTGCTGGCGGCGGTTGACGAATCGCGCCGCGGCTCCTTCCGCGAGGAGCTCGAGCGCAGCGCTCACGATATCATCTCACAATTCTCGCAGGCTGTACAGAGCGACATTCAGTTTTCCGCATATCCGGTTGAACGGCTGATGGAGATTCCCTCCGCCTTTTCCTTCCTCGAAAACTGGGAGCCGGTGCCCCAGGATGGGAAAATTGTCTGCTGGCCTCCCGAGGATGAACCGGAAAGCCGCCATGTATTTTATTATCCCCTGAGCCTCGAGCTGCGCCTCATCGCCGCCGTGCAGGACAGCCGTCCCGCTATGGCGGAAGCGCTCCTCGACCTGATTGCCCACTACAACAAGCGCGTTCTCGCCTCCAACGGGGAATATGCCATGTCCTTCCTGCAGGCGCTTTACGGCACGCTGATGCGTCTCGTCAACGAGTGCTCTTCTTACAAGCAGGAGCTTCTTGAGCGAAGCGGAGCCCTCTTTGACGACGCTTCACAATCTCCTCCGTGGGAGCTGTTCCAGCGGCTCCGCGAGTGCTTCCTCATCACGGCGGACGCGTACGGCGCGCATGAGGAGGCCCGCGGAGACGGACAGGTGCGGCGGATTCTCGATTACGTCAACGAGCATTTCACCGATCCGCAGCTCTCCCTCACCTCCGTCGCCGCCGCGTTTCACATCACAGAACCGTATCTCTCCCGCATTTTCAAGCAGGGCGCCGGGGAGAATTTCTCAAAGTACGTCGAGCGCCTCCGCGCCGAGCGGGCGCGCGAGCTGATCCGCGAGCACAAGCTCCCCCTCAGCGAAATCGCCCAGCAGGTCGGCTACAATTCGCCGCAGGTTTTCCGCCGCGCCTACAAGCGCGTCTTCTCCGTCTCCCCCTCCGAGGACTCGTCCCCCGGCGACGCCGGTTAAAGCGGAAGGCTGCGGCACAAAACCGCAGCCTTCCGCATTTACTTTCCTGCATCCTTTTGATAAAATGAGAAAAAGAGGACGCCAAGCCGATCCCTGCAAAACGGAGGAATATTTCATGAAAAGACGAACGCTTACGCTTCTGCTGATCTTCTGCCTTCTCGCCCTGCCTGCGCTTACGGGCTGCCAGGAAGCGCCCGATACCGGGACGTCTCCTGCGGCGGAGAGCGGGAATGCCGTATCGCGGGAGACACCGTCGGAGCCGGAAAGCAGCACATCCCCGGAGGAATCCTCCAGGGCGGAGGAAACTCCGGCCGAGGAGGAGACGGCTCTGTGGACGCCCGCCGTCAAGGGGCTGCGCTGGGGGATGTCGATGGAGGAGGCGCTCGCGGCGCTCGGCGTCCGGGAGCCCAAAGCCTCGTGGACGGCAGACGATTCCGCGTTCGTGACCGTGCCCGGCATCCATCCGACGGACCGCGGCGTCAACCTCAGCGAGGTGCAGCTGCAGTTTCTCGCAGACGACTCCGGCATCCCGGGCTATGAGGGGCTGATGCGCGTTTACGGGACGTGCGCGTCGGACGAGATCGACGCGCTCCTGTCGGCGCT
>CASFAA010000163.1 GCA_949292505.1 uncultured Oscillospiraceae bacterium | reverse complement strand
ATCATCGGCGAGAACGTCGTCTCCGGCGGCGTGCGCCGCACGTCCGAGATTGGCCTCATCGATCAGGACGATCAGGACTGCATCAAGGCGAAGAGCAATCTTTACCGCCAGGTCAACGGCCGCTGGGAGATCGACAAATCCATCGCCCACCGCCAGATGAGCAACAACTCCATCTACTACCGCCGCAAGCCGACGCGCGAGCAGCTGCACTGGCATCTGCAGCAGATGCGCTATTCCGGCGAGCCGGGCTGGGTCAACGAGGAGGCCGGACGCCGCCGCCGCCCGAACTTCAACGGCTGCAACCCGTGCGGCGAGATTCTGCTCGACAGCCACGGGATGTGCAATCTCACGACCGTCAACGTGATGGCCTTTGTCGAAGACGGCGTCCTCGACGAGGAGGCCCTTCTCGCGGCGCAGCGGCTCTCGGCCCGCGCCGGCTACCGCATGACGTGCCGCGAGCTCGAAATGCACCGCTGGAACAAGGTGCAGCAGCGCGACCGCCTGCTCGGCTGCTCGCTGACCGGCTGGCAGGATATGGTCAACGCCGTGCAGCTCACCCGCGAGGGGCAGATCGCCCTGCTCGAAAAGCTCCGCGCCGCGGCGCACGAGGCGGCGGCGAAGATCGCCTGCCAGCTCGGCCAGGGCGAGCCGCTGCTCGTCACGACGGTTAAGCCCGAGGGCACGCTCTCGCTGCTGCCGACGGTCTCGAGCGGCGTCCACTATTCGCATTCCCCGTACTATGTCCGCCGCGTGCGCATCACGGCAACCGATCCGCTCTGCCGCGTCTGCGAGGAGCTCGGCTACCCGGTCTTCCCCGAGGTCGGCCAGGATCCGGAGACGTGCAAGACGAAGGTCGTCGAGTTTCCCGTCAAGGCTCCCGCCGGCCGCGTGAAGGCCGACGTCTCCGCCGTGGAGCAGCTCGAGAATTATAAGATGTTCATGGAGCATTACGTCGACCATAACTGCTCCATCACCGTTCACGTCCGCGACAACGAGTGGGACGCCGTCGAGAACTGGGTCTGGGAGAACTGGGACGGCGTCGTCGCCCTCTCCTTCCTCAGCTATGACGACAGCTTCTATGAGCTTTTGCCGTATGAGGCCATCACGGAGGAAGAATATCTGCGCCGCAAGGAGGCCATGAAGCCGTTCAACCCGTCGCTTATTTCCAAGTATGAGCACGAGGAGTCCGAGCTTGACATCGGCGATTCCGAATGCGCCAACGGCGTCTGCCCGGTGCGGTGAGCCTGAAAAACCGATAGGAATGAAAATGCCTTCCCATTTGCGGGAAGGCATTTTTTTGTTCAGAAAATCAAACAGGCGCAAGGAGATTTCCCTCACACGGCGTGCCTGGCAGCTGGAACCCTGTATCACGCAGTACATATCCGCGCTTGACCGCACGCTCTGTGCCGGAATCTCTTCAAACGACCTGGAAACCACGGAGCAGTCTCTGCAGGTTATCCTGCAGAATACCAAAAGCGCAGAGAGCAAAGTCCTCGAATAGCGATGGCCGCGTTCTCTGTATCAAGAAAAGGAGGCAACACAGGATATGGTTCAATTACTCAAATATCTCAAGAGCTACAAAAAAGACGCGATTCTGACACCGGTGCTGGTGGTGCTGGAGACAATCGGCGAGTTGTGCCTGACCATCATCATCGGCCGCCTGATCGATCAGCTTTCCAATTCCGACACGACCATGGCCACCATATGGGGATATGGCCTGCAGCTTCTGCTGGTGGCGCTGATCTGTTTGATCTTCGGCACGGTCAGCGGACTGACCTCCACCAAGGCGGCTGCCGGCCTTTCAAAAAATCTACGGAATGAAATGTTCAGCCGCATTCAGGATTTCTCCTTCACCAATATTGACAAATTCTCCACCAACAGTCTGGTTACCCGCATGACCACAGACGTGATGAATGTGCAAAATGCCATCATGATGATCCTGCGCGTCGCGGCGAAAGCGCCCATTGCCATACTGTGCGCGCTGGTCATGGCCTTTTTCACCAACTGGCAGATCGGGCTTGCCTACATTGTGCTTATCCCAATCCTTTTCGTCTGCCTGACTGCGATTGCCCGCGTAACGCATCCTGTCTTCCATCGCGTTTTTAAAACGTATGACCGGCTCAACGGCGTTGTCCGCGAAAACCTGCACGGTATTCGGGTCGTCAAGGGCTTCGTCCGGGAAGAGTATGAGGTGCAGAAATTCGGAAAGATTTCCGAAGACATCCGGAAGGACTTTACGAAAGCAGAGACGACCATCGCCTTCAACCCGTTTTTGATGCAGATGGGCATTTATTCCTGCCTTACCCTGATTGCGTGGTTTTCTGCCAAGGCCATTGTTGCTTCCGGGAATGGAACGATAGTTGCCGGCGTCTCCATGACGACAGGCCAGCTTCAAAATCTCATCAGCTACTCCATGATGATTTTGATGTCGCTGATGATGCTGTCCATGATCTATGTGATGCTGATGATATCCCGCGAATCCGTGAGCCGCATTCAGGAGATCTTCGACGAAAAGTCCAGCATCGTCACTCCCGACAATGCGGAAAAAAGCATTCGGGACGGTGAAATCGTATTCGATCATGTCGGCTTCAGCTATGTGGGGGACCCCTCCAACCTCTGCCTGTCCGATATCAATCTGCATATTCGCTCGGGAGAGACGATCGGCATCATCGGCGGAACGGGCTCCGGCAAGTCCTCTCTGGTGCAGCTGATTCCCCGATTGTACGACGCGACCGTCGGAACCATATCGGTCGGCGGCCGGGATGTCAGGGAGTATGATCTGGAACAGCTTCGTGACGCTGTGGCCATGGTGCTGCAGAAAAACGTGCTTTTCGCCGGAACCATCAAGGAGAATCTGCGCTGGGGCAACAAGGACGCCACCGACGAGGAGCTGGAGGAGGTATGCAGACTGGCTCAGGCGGACTCGTTTATCACCGCGTTTCCGGATGGATACGACACATACATCGAGCAGGGAGGCGCCAACGTTTCCGGCGGGCAGAAGCAGCGGCTCTGCATTGCCCGCGCCCTGCTGAAGCATCCGAAAATTCTGATTCTGGATGATTCCACCAGTGCGGTAGACACCAAAACGGACGCTCTGATCCGGAAAGCGTTCAGCTCCTATATTCCGGAAACCACAAAGATCATTATCGCGCAGAGAATCTCTTCCGTGGAGGATGCGGATCGGATTATCGTGATGGACGGCGGGAAAATCGACGCCATCGGCACCCACGAGGAGCTCCTCAAGACCAACAAAATCTATCAGGAAGTCTATGATTCCCAGCAGAAGGGGGGCAGCCGGGATGAATAAGGCCGGAAAAGGAACTATGGCGAGGCTGATGGAATACATTACGTCCCGCCACAAAAAGGAATTTGCGTTTGTTGTGGTCTGCATTCTCGTCAGTGTGATTGCCGCAATGCTGGGCAACTCCTTCATGCAGATTATTATCGACGACTATATTCTGGAGATGCTGAATACAGGGGAGGACCTGTTTGGGGAACTTCTGCGCGTCGTCCTTATTATGGCGGCAGTTTATCTCATCGGCGCTCTGGGAACGCTGTTCTATAACCGAATCATTGCCAAAATCGGGCAAAAGGTACTCAAGGGGATTCGCGACGACTTGTTTGTCAAGATGCAAACCTTCCCGATCAGCTTCTTTGACTCCCACACGCACGGCGACATCATGAGCGTCTATACCAACGACACCGATACGCTGCGTCAGTTTATCGCGCAAAGCCTGCCCATGATGATTTCGTCTCTGGTTACTATTGTTTTTGCATTCTGCTTTATGCTCCGCTTCAGCCTGATTCTTACCGGTATTGTTGTGATTCTGTCCGTCGTGATGGTGCTGGTGGCAAGGCTTGTGGTCCGCTACAGCGGAAAGTATTTTGCCAGGCAGCAGGATTCTACCGGCACGGTGAATGGCTATATTGAAGAAATGTTCGGCGGATTAAAAGTGGTGAAGGTCTTTTGTCATGAGGAGGCCGCCAAAGCGCGTCTGAAGGAACTCAATGAGGAGCTCTATATGAATACCCTGCGGGCAAACGGAGCCGCGGGCGCGATGATGCCTGTTATGTCTGGCTTCGGCAATCTGCAATATCTGGTGGTGGCTATTATTGGAGGCGCAATGGCTCTGTTCGGCAGCGGGATGCTTTCTACCACGCTGGGGACGCTGATTTCCTTCCTGGGACTGATCCGCCAGTTTACCTCCTCCATCACCCAGACTGCCCAGCAGATGAACAGCGCGGTTTTGGGCTTTGCCGGAGCGAGCCGCATTTTTGAGCTGATGGACAACGAGCCGGAAAAGGATGAAGGTTATGTCACGCTCGTGAAGGCCACGGAGCAGAACGGCGAGCTGACAGAATGCGCCGAAGGCAAGATCTACGCCTGGAAGCATCCGCACCACGACGGTACCCTGACGTATACCAGAGTACAGGGAAATGTGGTGCTGGATCATGTGGACTTCAGTTATGACGGCCGTAAACTGGTGCTGCATGATATTTCGCTCTATGCAAAGCCCGGACAGAAAATCGCCTTTGTGGGCGCGACCGGCGCGGGCAAGACGACCATCACCAACCTCATCAACCGTTTCTATGATCTGGCGGACGGGAAGATCCGGTACGACGGCATCAACATCACAAAAATCAGGAAAACCGATCTGCGCCGCTCCATGGGCATCATCCTGCAGGATGTCAGCCTGTTTACGGGCACCGTCATGGATAATATCCGATACGGCAAGCTGGATGCCACAGACGAGGAGTGCATCGCCGCGGCCAAGCTGTCCGGGGCCGACTCCTTTATCACGCGTCTTCCCAATGGGTATCAGACCATGATCAACGGTGATAACAACAATCTGTCTCAGGGGCAGTGCCAGCTGATTTCCATTGCCCGTGCAGCCGTGGCGGACCCGCCTGTTATGATCATGGATGAGGCAACCTCCTCCATCGATACCCGTACCGAGGCAATCGTGCAGCAGGGGATGGACGCTCTGATGGCAGGCCGTACCGTGTTTGTCATTGCCCATCGCCTTTCCACAGTGCGGAATTCCAACGCCATTATGGTGTTGGAGCAGGGACGCATTATCGAGCGCGGGGATCATGACCAACTGATCGCACAGAAAGGCCAGTATTATCAGCTCTATACCGGCGCGTTTGAACTGGAGTAACGCGGAAACGCCGCTTGCTCCCGCCCCGGCGAGGGATTCCACAGAAAACCCCCTCTTCGTTCACACAAGACGAAGAGGGGGTTTCTGAGCAGCGGCGACAAAATAGCTTCCGCCCCAGCCGCGAGCTTTGCGGCAAAAAGAAAAGGCCGGGCGCAGGACGCGAAGTGCGGTGCGGCTCCCCGGTGGGGAGCGAATTAGCACCGACCGGAGCGGCAGCGGAGACCCAGGCACAGCCTGGTGAATTGGGGCAATAGAAGAACAGATATCAGCCCCAGCCGCGAGCTTTGAGGCAAAAAGAAAAGGCCGGGCGCAGGACGCGAAGTGCGTCCAGGCACAGCCTGGTGGCGTCCCCGGCGGGATTCGAACCCACGGCCTTCCGCTTAGGAGGCGGACGCTCTATCCTGCTGAGCTACGGAGACAGAGAAAAGGAAGCGCTCGTTGCGCGCTTCCTTTATTATAAAGTCTTTTGCGGATAAAGTCAATGCGCAATGAGAAAACTCAGCTGATCTGCAGCTGCTCGAGAATGTAGGGGAGAACCTGCTTTGGCTCCATGTCAAGGGCGGCGGCAAACTCGTCGTAGAGGAGGCGCTCGGCGTCCTTGAGAAAATGCTCGTCGACGAGATAGAGGCGCTTCCCGACGGCCTGCTGCTCGCGGCGTTTCAGATGGAGCGCGCGAATGGCGCGGATCATGGCGGTGCGATCGCCGTCGTGGAGGATCTCCTTATAGCGGGCCCGGCGCGCATCCTGGTTCTCGATCCACGGAACCTGCATCGTCGGCAGCGAATGGATGAGATGCACTACCTCCTCCTTTGACAGCAGGGGCCGCAGCTTTCCCTCGAGCTGCTCGCTGCCGATCGGGACGTACACCGTCGAGCCCCCGCGCTCGTAGACAGGCTTGAGCACGTAATATTCCGCGTCTGCCTTCCCGATCTTCTTTTTGCAGATCTCCGCGATGCGGTATACGCCGCTCGAACCGTAAACAACCAACTCATTCACCTGATGCTTAGCCAATTCCATCCACCTTTCCTCTCGCGCACCTGCGGCGGGCATTTCGCGCACCTGCGGCGGGCATTTCGCGCACCTGCGGTGGGCACTTCGCGCACGCTCCCTCCGGTCGCCGGGCTGTGTACTTTCGTGCACTGGGAAGCCCGCGCTCAGAGCTTTCTGCGGCTCGCAGCTTTTCCCTGCGGTGGGCATTTCGCGCACGCTCCCTCCGGGTCGCCGGGCTGCGTGCTTTCATGCGCTGCGAAGCCCGCGCTCGGGCTTTCTGCGGCTCGCAGCTTTTCCCTGCGGTGGGCAAATCCGCGCACGCTCCCTCCGGTCGCCGGGCTGCGTGCTTTCATGCGCTGCAAAGCCCGCGCTCAGGGCTTTCTGCGGCTCGCAGCTTTTCTCTGCGGTGGGCATTCCGCACCTGCGGCGGGCATTTCGCGCACGCTCCCTCCGGTCGCCGGGCTGTGTGCTTTCATGCGCTGCAAAGCCCGCGCTCAGGGCTTTCTGCGGCTCGCAGCTTTTCCCTGCGGGTGAGCACTTCATGCCCTGCGAAGCCCGCGCCCTGGTCTTCCGTTTCTATTATACCACATATTTTCCCAGGATGTAAGCTTCCGGCTGAATGGGAATTTGAGCGAAGCGAGGATGAAATCTGTATCTTCTGCGGAAAAGCGCAAAAAAACTCCCGCGCATCCCCGGGAGGGAATACGCGGGAGCTCTGTTTGTAAGAGAAACCTGTCACAGCCGGACCATGCCGGCCGGAGCCGTCAGCAGCTTACTTGCTGCGGAGCTCCTTGACAGCGGCCTGCGCAGCGGCCAGACGTGCGATCGGCACGCGGAACGGGCTGCAGGACACATAGTTGAGGCCGACGCCATGGCAGAACTCGACGGAGGTCGGGTCGCCGCCGTGCTCGCCGCAGATGCCGAGGTGGATGTCGGGGCGAGTCTTGCGGCCCAGCTCGGCAGCCATCTTCACCAGCTTGCCCACGCCCTTCTGGTCGAGGTGAGCGAACGGATCGGACTCGTAAATCTTGTTCTCGTAGTAGTAGTCGAGGAACTTGCCGGCGTCGTCACGGCTGAAGCCGAACGTCATCTGGGTCAGGTCGTTGGTGCCGAAGCTGAAGAACTCGGCCTCCTGAGCGATCTCGTCGGCGGTCAGAGCGGCGCGCGGAATCTCAATCATCGTGCCGACCTTGTACTTCATGTCGAGGCCGGACTCGGCGATGATCTTGTCCGCCGTAGCAACGACGACGTCCTTGACGAACTTGAGCTCCTTGACCTCGCCCACGAGCGGAATCATGATGTAAGGCGTGATGTTGTACTGGCCCTTCTTCGTGACGTTGATCGCGGCGTTGATGACAGCCGTGGTCTGCATCTCGGCGATCTCCGGATAGGAGACAGCCAGACGGCAGCCGCGGTGGCCCATCATCGGGTTGAACTCATGCAGGCTCGCGATAACCTCGTGCAGGCGCTCCACGGTGATGCCGAGCTCGTCGGCGATCTCCTTGATGTCCTCTTCCTTGGTGGGGAGGAACTCATGCAGCGGCGGGTCGAGGAA
>CASFAA010000162.1 GCA_949292505.1 uncultured Oscillospiraceae bacterium | reverse complement strand
ATCCCGCCTCCCGCGCCGAACAGGCCGTTGAGCAGCCCGCAGGCCGCTCCCGTCACGACGGCGCGCGTCCACGCGCCGAGCTCACGAAATTTTCGCACACACATTCCTCCCGCTTCTCAAACGTACTGGGGATAGTGTGCGCGAAAGCGGGAGCGTTTATGACTTGTTCTCATTCGCCGCCTTGTTCGCGGCGGCAATCTCGGCCTCGTCGGCCTTTCTCATGTTCATTTCCAGCCACTGCTGGTAGGTAATCAGCACCTGGCGCGGCTTGCTGCCCTCGTGCGGGCCGACGATGCCCATCTGCTCCATCTCGTCGATGAGACGCCCGGCTCTCGCGTACCCGAGCCGCAGACGGCGCTGCAGCAGCGACGTGGACGCCTGCGCGGCCTCGACCACCACCTGAATCGCCTCGGCCATCATCGGGTCCTGATCGCCCGCTTCGTCCTCGTCCTTGCCGTGGCTCTTTTCGGCGACGGCGTTCTTCTCGATCTCGTCGATGATCGTCTCGTCGTACTCGTGCTCGGCGGCGGACTTGAGGAAGCTCGCGATGCTCTCGATCTCCGCGTCGCTGACAAAGCAGCCCTGCACGCGGATCGGCTTCTGGCTGCCGATCGGGGCGAACAGCATATCGCCGCGCCCGAGCAGCTTCTCCGCGCCGCCCATGTCGAGGATGGTGCGCGAGTCGACCTGCGAGGACACCGTAAGCGCGATGCGGCTCGGGATATTGGCCTTAATCAGGCCGGTGATGACGTCCACGGACGGCCTCTGCGTCGCGATGACAAGGTGCATTCCGGCGGCGCGCGCCATCTGCGCGAGGCGGCAGATTGAGTCCTCGACCTCGTTCGGCGCGGCCATCATCAGATCGGAGAGCTCGTCCACGATGATGACGATCTGCGGCATATGCAGCATCGGCTGGCCGTCCTCCGTCTCGTAATGGCACGACTCGGCGAGGGCATTGTACCCCTGCAGGTCGCGCACGTTGTTCTCGGCGAAAATCTTGTACCGCTTGAGCATTTCCGTGACGGCCCAGCCGAGCGCGCCCGCCGCCTTTCTCGGGTCGGTGACGACCGGCACGAGCAGGTGCGGAATCCCGTTGTAGACGCCGAGCTCGACGACCTTCGGGTCGATCATCAGAAAGCGCACCTCCTCGGGCGAGCTCTTGTAGAGCATACTGATGATCATCGAGTTGATGCACACCGACTTGCCGGAGCCCGTCGTGCCCGCGATGAGCAGATGCGGCATCTTCGCGAGGTCGGCGACCGTGACGTCGCCCGCAATGTCGCGGCCGAGCGCGACCGTCAGGCGGCTTTTCGCCGTCTGGAACGGGTTGCTCTCAATCAGGTCGCGCATCCGCACGGCGGACGTGCGGCGGTTCGGCACCTCGACGCCGACGGCGGCCTTGCCGGGAATCGGCGCTTCGATGCGCACGCCCGTCGCGGCGAGGTTCATGGCGATGTCATCCGCGAGGTTCGTGATTTTGCTGATTTTCACGCCCGGCGCGGGCTGGAGCTCATACCGCGTGACCGTCGGCCCGCGGCAGATGTCGACGATCTTCGTCTGGACGCCGAAGCTTTTCAGCGCCTCGACGAGCATCCTGCCGTTCGTCTGCAGTTCCTCCGTCACGTCGGCCTGATCGGGCTCCTTCGACTGCTCGAGCATCGTCACCGGCGGGAAGCGGTACGTTCCCTCCGCGATGGGGCTCTCCTCGGGCTTCGCGAACGGCACCGGCGTGCCGATCGGCCCCTCGGGCGGGGCCTGCTCTGTCTTCTTCGGCTTTTCCTCCGGGAAGGAGAGCTGCTGCGCCGCCGTCACCGCGGCGACGGGGTCGGACACGGCGGGCTTTTCCGCCTTACCCTCCTCCGCCGCGGGCTCCGGCTTTTTCTTTCCGCCGCGGATGTCGAAGACCTTCTCGAGCTCCTCGAGCTTTTCGCTCTTTTTCGCGCGGCCCGCGGACTGCACCGGATGCTGCGGGAGCTCCTCCTCCCTGTCGAGCGAGACGTCGATGTTCTCCATCTGGCGCTCGCGCTCCTCGCGGAGGCGGTTTCTCGCCGTGCCGACGGCTGCCGCCGCGGCTCCCGCGGGCTTCGTGACGACGCGGAACAGCTTAATCAGGCTCGTGCCCGTGAGAATCATGACGGCGACGAACAGAAGCAGAATCGTCACAATCTTCGCGCCGATGGAGCCGAGTCCCGCGACGAGCGGAATCCCGAGCAGGCCGCTGAAGAAGCCTGCCCCGCGGCGGAGCTTGCCGTCGTCGTAGAGGGCAATCAGCTCCTCGCCGAAGGACACCTCGCGGAACTCGTTCCCAAAGACGTACACGGCGGCGCACAGCAGCACGATAATGACGACCATGAAGAGGATCTTCATGCTCATCTTGCTGTCGTGCCGGTCAAGCGCCGTGACGACGGCGATATAGAGCAGAAGAATCGGCCAGAAGATGGCGCACACGCCGAACAGGCCCATGAGCTGGTCGTGCACCCACAGCCAGATGGCCTCGCCCGGAATCAGGACGAGGCAGCCCATCAGAATGGCCACGGCGAACAGCACGACGGCCATCACCTGATTGCGCTGCCTGATGTGCTCGAGCTCGCGCAGCCGCTGCTGCTCCTTCTCGGCCTTTGTCATCGGCTTTTTCCTCGCCTGCGAGGCGCTTTTTGATTTGGAAGCGGCGCTTTTCCGCTTCGCCGCGGCGCTGTCCCGCCCGGAAGCGGCAGACGGCTTGCGCGAAGCCGTCTTCTGCGCGCCGGAAGTCTTTTTTCTTTCCGCCATAGCTGTATGTTCTCTCCCCTCCGGCAGAAAGCCGGACGATATTTTTTTCGCGTCCCCCGGAACGTCTCCGGGCGCGTTTATGTGCTCAGGAATTCGATTTCCTCAGTTCTCACACGGCTCAGAGCGGCATTCCCGTCACGATGTTGACGCCCGTGTTCGCCTCGATAATGGCAATCACGACGACGGCAATGCCGAGGACAGCGGTATAGACGACGAACGGAATCAGCTTATTGCTCGAGACCATCCACCGCAGCAGCTTGATGGCGAAGAAGCCGACGACGGCGGAGACGAGCATCCCGACGACGAGCGGGGCGACGGACACGGCCTCCTGCGCCTTGACGGCGTCGAGCAGCTCAAGCCCGGCGGCGGCGACGATGGCCGGAATCCCGAGGACGAACGAGTAATCGAGCGCCGCCTGCCGGTTGATGCCGCGCAGCAGCCCGACGGAGAGCGTCGAGCCCGACCGCGACAGGCCGGGGAAGACGGCGGCGAAGCACTGCGTCACGCCGACGGCGAGGGCGTCGGGGAGCTGGAAGCGGCGGCGTCCGACGACGGGGCGTCCGCCCTTCTTCGCGGCCTTGCGCTCCGCCTTCTCGGCTGTCTGCCGGTTTTTCCAGTGGCCGAGCAGGAGCAGGACGCTCGTGGCGAGGAGGGCGAAGCCCTCAATCAGGATGGAGGAGTCCGTCCCCCAGAGGTCGGCGTAATCCTTGATTTTCATGCCCGTCCCCGGCACCGGCAGGAACAGAAGGAACAGGGGCAGCAGGCCGAAAAACAGCATGACGAGCAGGTTCCGGTCGGGATCCATATGCTTCCACCGGAATTTCCCGGTAACGAGGTCGCGTACGAGCGAGACGAGCGCCTTGAGAAGCCGCCAAATCAGCTTCCGGTAGACGAGCACGACGGCGGCCAGCGTGCCGAGGTGCAGCATCACGTTGAACAGCAGGCTCGTATTCTGCACGCCCATGAAATGCTGCGCGAGCGAGAGGTGGCCGCTGCTTGAGACGGGCAAAAATTCCGTCGCGCCCTGCACGACGCCCTGCACGATAGCTTCGAGTATTTCCTGCATGATGGTATGGTCTCCCTTCACGGTATGTAAGGGCGCGGCGCGCCCCTTCTTCATTTCTCCCCCTTCGGGGAGGCTTTCTTCTTTCTTCCCTTTTTCTTCTCCGCGTCAATCATGCGGTAGAGGCACGAAAGCGCGTCGGAGAGCGAGCCGAGCGAGTCGATGAGGCCCTCGCCGACCGCGTCCGTCCCGTCGAGGACGGTGCCCACGTCCATCACAAGCTCCTGCGTGTTCATGGCGAGCTCGTAGAACCGCTCGGGCGAGATGTGCGAATTCGCCGTCACGAAGCTCGTAATCCGCTCCTGCATCCGCTGGAAGTAGTCCATCGTCTGCGGGACGCCGAGCATCAGGCCGCTCATGCGAACGGGGTGGATGGTCATCGTCGCGCTCGGCGCGATGAAGCTGTGCTTCGCCGCCACCGCGAGCGGGACGCCGATGGAATGCCCGCCGCCGAGCACGAGGCTCACCGTCGGCTTGCGCATTCCGACGACGAGCTCCGCCAGCGCGAGACCGGCCTCCACGTCTCCGCCCACCGTGTTCAGAATCATCAGCAGGCCGTCGATGCCCGGGTCCTCCTCGATCGCCACGAGCTGCGGGATGACGTGCTCGTACTTCGTCGTCTTGTTTTGCGACGGCAATACGTTATGCCCCTCAATCTGCCCGATGACCGTCAGGCAGTGAATCGTCCGCCCGCTTCCCGTGATGACGGAGCCCGCGTCCGCGATGCGCTGCAGCTGCTCCTCCGCGCCCTCGTCCTCCGGTCTCTCCCCGTTTCTCGCTGTTTTCATCTTCTGTGCACCTCCAAAATTGGTTTTGGAGGCTAGTCTTCCCCAAATATCATGCAAATATAGGAAGCAGAAGGGAAATCGGGGGAAATGAAAAGAACACCGAGGCGAGCGGGGCTTCGGGACTTGCTTTATTATACCATTGCGGGGATTGCGGTTCAAGCGTCTTTCTTCCCGGGAACGCGGCGGCGGACGCGATTTCGCGGCAGGCGGGGCGGGATGCGCATGGCAAATCCGTCAGAAATCTGAATTTATTGTGAATATTTCGTCAAACTTACAGGAAAAAGTTCGTCAAACGATTGACAAAGAGGCAGTTTTGACCGATAATAAAAAAGTATTCTTTATAGTATGCATTTTCACAGTCTCTCAGCCTTACTTTATTTTGGAACAGGAGGAATCCCACATGGGACTCACCATTGCGCAGAAAATCATCAAGAACCACCTCGTGAGCGGCGAGATGACGGTCGGCGCGGACGTCGGCCTGCGGATTGACCAGACGCTGACGCAGGACGCGACCGGCACCATGGCGTACCTCGAGTTCGAGGCGATGGGCGTGCCGCGCGTGAAGACGGAGCTGAGCGTCGCGTACATCGACCACAACACGCTGCAGACCGGCTTTGAGAACGCGGACGACCACCGCTTCATTCAGAGCGTCGCGAAGAAGCACGGCATCCGCTTCTCGCGCCCCGGCAACGGCATCTGCCATCAGGTGCACCTCGAGCGCTTCGGCATTCCGGGCAAGACGCTCATCGGCTCCGACAGCCACACCCCCACGGGCGGCGGCATCGGAATGCTCGCGATGGGCGCGGGCGGACTGGACGTCGCGGTCGCGATGGGCGGCGGCGCGTACCACATTTCCATGCCGAAGATGCTGCGCGTCAACCTGACGGGCAAGCTCTCCCCGTGGGTCTCGGCGAAGGACGTCATCCTCAAGGTGCTCGAGATTCTCTCCGTCAAGGGCGGCGTCGGCAAGATTGTCGAGTACGCCGGCGAGGGCGTCGCGACGCTGACGGTGCCGGAGCGCGCCACCATCACGAACATGGGCGCGGAGCTCGGCGCGACGACGTCGATCTTCCCCTCCGACGAGATTACGCGCGCGTTCCTCAAGGCGCAGGGCCGCGAGCAGGACTGGATTCCGCTCGCCTCCGACCCGGACGCCGTCTACGACGAGGAGATTTCCGTCGACCTCTCCTCCCTCGTGCCGATGGTCGCCTGCCCGCACAGCCCGGACAACGTGAAGACCGTGGAGGCCGTGGGCAAAATTAAGGTCGACCAGGTCTGCATCGGCTCGTGCACGAATTCCTCCTACCTCGACCTGATGCACGTCGCCGCGATTCTCAAGGGCAAGACGGTGCATCCCGACGTGAGCCTCGCGATTGCGCCGGGCAGCAAGCAGGTTTACAATATGCTCGCCGAAAACGGCGCGCTCGCCGACATCATCGCGGCAGGCGCGCGCGTGCTCGAGTGCGCGTGCGGCCCGTGCATCGGCATGGGGCAGTCCCCGAACTCGCACGGCGTTTCGCTGCGCACCTTCAACCGCAACTTCGAGGGCCGCTCCGGCACCGCCGACGGGCAGGTCTACCTCGTGAGCCCCGAGACGGCCGCCGTCTCCGCGCTGACGGGCGTCCTGACCGATCCGCGCTGCCTCGGCGAGGCCGTGGAGGTCAAGCTCCCCGAGCGGTTCCTCCTCAACGACAACATGGTCGCGCTGCCCGCCCCGGCGGACGAGATGGATTCCGTCGAAATCCTGCGCGGGCCGAACATCAAGGAGTTCCCCGTGACTGAGGCGCTGCCGGAGAGCCTCTCCGTGAAGGCGCTGCTCAAGGTCGGCGACAACATCACGACCGACCACATCATGCCGGCGGGCGCGAAGATCCTGCCGTACCGCTCCAACATCCCGTACCTGTCGAACTTCTGCTTCGGCGTGTGCGACAAGGACTTCCCGCAGCGCTGCCGCGACAACGGGCCGAGCATCGTCGTCGGCGGGCAGAACTACGGCCAGGGCTCGTCGCGCGAGCACGCGGCGCTCGTGCCGCTCTACCTCGGCGTGAAGGCCGTGCTCGTCAAGAGCTTCGCGCGCATCCACTGCGCGAACCTCGCGAACGCGGGCATCCTGCCGCTCGTCTTCGAAAACGAGGCGGACTATGACCGCATCGATCAGATGGACGAGATTGTGCTGCCGAACGTCCGCGCGGAGATCGAGGCCGGTTCCGACGTGACGGTCGAAAACAGGACGAAGGGCGTCGCCTTCAAGGCGCGTCCCGTGCTCTCCTCCCGCCAGCAGCAGATGGTGCTCGCGGGCGGCCTGCTCAATTATACGCGCGAAAACGGCTCCGAGAACTGAGAAGCCGCGTTCCCTATCAACTTTCGGGAGGTCTGTGCCATGAATAAAATTCAGATGAAAACGCCGCTCGTGGAGATGGACGGCGACGAGATGACGAGAGTCATCTGGAAAATGCTCAAGGACATTCTCATCACCCCCTATGTGGATTTGAAGACGGAATATTACGACCTCGGCCTTCGCCACCGCGACGAGACGGGCGACCGCGTGACGGTGGAGAGCGCCGAAGCGACGAAGAAGTACGGCGTCGCCGTCAAGTGCGCGACCATCACGCCGAACGCCGCGCGCGTCAAGGAGTATAACCTGCACGAGATGTGGAAGTCGCCGAACGGCACCATCCGCGCCATTCTGGACGGCACGGTGTTCCGCGCGCCGATTCTGGTGAACGGCATCGTCCCGTTCATCCCGAGCTGGAAGAAGCCCATCACCATCGCGCGTCACGCGTACGGCGACGTGTACCGCAACACGGAGTGCATCGTCCCGGCGGGCAGCAGGGCGGAGCTCGTCGTCACCGCGCCGGACGGCACCGAGACGCGCGAGCTGATTCACGAGTTCAAGGGAGCGGGCGTCGTGCAGGGGCAGCACAACCTCGACGACAGCATCGGGAGCTTCGCGCGCGCGTGCTTCAACTACGCCCTCGACACGAAGCAGGACATCTGGTTCGCGACGAAGGACACCATCTCGAAGAAATATGACCACCGCTTCAAGGACATTTTCCAGGAAATCTTTGACGCGGAGTACAAGGAGAAGTTCGACAAGGCCGGCATCGAGTATTTCTACACGCTGATCGACGACGCCGTCGCGCGCGTGGTGCGCTCCGAGGGCGGCTTCATCTGGGCGTGCAAGAACTACGACGGCGACGTCATGAGCGATATGGTCGCCACGGCGTTCGGCAGCCTCGGATTGATGACGAGCGTACTCGTCTCCCCCGACGGCGTGTACGAGTACGAGGCCGCGCACGGCACGGTGACGCGCCACTACTACAAGTACCTCAAGGGCGAGGAGACCTCCACGAACTCGATGGCGACGCTCTTTGCCTGGACGGGCGCGCTGCATAAGCGCGGCGAGCTCGACGGGACGCCGGAGCTCTGCGCGTTCGCCGATAAGCTCGAGAAAGCCGCCGTGCAGACGATCGAGGACGGCGTGATGACGGGCGACCTGATTCCCCTCTCCTCCCTGCCCAACAAGACGAAGGTCGACACGGAAGCATTCCTGCGCGAAGTCGCGAAACGGCTCGAGGCGCTGCTGTGACCCCGCTTTTTGTTGTCAGTCACGGGCAGCAAAACAGATAGGAGGCTCCGGTATCCATGCCTAAACGTGAAAATATCTCCATGTCGGTGATTCGCCGCCTGCCGCGCTACCACCGCTTTCTGAGCCATCTGCAGGAGGACGGCGTCACGCGCATCTCCTCGACCGAGCTCTCCGACAAGCTCGGGCTGACGGCGTCGCAGATCCGGCAGGACCTGAACTGCTTCGGCGGCTTCGGCCAGCAGGGATACGGCTACATCGTCGACCAGCTGTGCAGGGAGATCGGCGAGATTCTCGGCCTGCAGAACCAGTACAAGGCGATTCTCGTCGGCGCGGGAAACCTCGGGCAGGCGATTGCCTCGCACATGAACTTTCAGGCGGACGGATTCTCGCTTGCCGGGATATTCGACAGCTCGCCGTTCAAAATCGGCAACCGCATCAACGGGATTGAGATTCTCGACGTGAAGGAGCTCGAGCGCTTCTGCGAGCGGGAAAAGCCCGTGATGGCGGTGCTGTGCGTCCCGCGCGAGGCCGTGAGCGAAATCAGCGAGCGGCTCTACCGGCTCGGCATCCGCAGCTTCTGGAATTTCAGCCACTACGACGTGGCCGTCCAGTTCCCGGACGTTATCGTCGAGAACGTCCACCTCAACGACAGCCTGATGACGCTTTGCTATCAGATAAAAAACAAAACGCAGCAGGCTGAGAAGGAATCCTGACAAATCGCCGGGCTGCCCGCCCGGCGATTTTTTCACCCCTTCCCCCATTCCCGGCGGACGCAGAAAGCCGCCGCAAAAAGGAGACTTGCACCATGCCAAACACAATTCTGCTTGTTCTCGCCATTCTGATTATTGTCGTCATCGCCGTCCTGCTCGCACTCGTCATTGGGCTCGTTTCCGGGTACAACAAGCTCGTGAAGCTCTCGGCGCGCGTGGACAACAGCTGGGCGCAGATTGACGTGCAGCTCAAGCAGCGCTTCGACCTGCTGCCGAACCTCGTGGAGACGGTCATGGGATACGCGGCGCAAGAGAAATCGCTGCTCGAGGACGTCACGCGGCTGCGGACGGCGGCCATGCAGGCGGACGGGAAGCGCGAGGCGATCGACGCGAACGCCCGGCTCGACAGCGCCGTGCGCAGCCTTGTCGTCTCCGTGGAACGCTACCCGGAGCTGCGGTCGAACGCGAACTTCCTCGACCTGCAGGCGCGCCTGGCCGACCTCGAGAAGAAGATCGCCATCTCGCGGCAGTTCTACAACGACACGGTGATGAAGTACAACGAGGCCATCGAGCGGATGCCGTCGAAATTCATCGCGGGGATGTTCCATTTCGAGCCGAAGGAGTATTTTCAGGTCTACGACAACGAGTGCAGCGCGCCCGTTGTCAAATTCTGAGCGGACGGGTGAGCGCGTATGAAAGGAACAATCAGGACATTCCTTCTCCTCTTTGTGGTGATCTTCGCGGTCGCGGCCGTGTATTACGGCGTGCGCGCGGACTCCGGAAGCTCGGACGCGGAGCAGCTTCTGCACGAGGTTACGATTGAGGCCGAGGTGCTCGAGAACGGGGATCTGCGCGTCTCGGAGCAGTGGGACCTTGCGCTCTATGACAGGGGGCGGTCGTACCGCAACCTGTACAAGACGTTCCCGGCGAGCAGCGAGCAGGAGGTGAAGGACTTCACCGTCACCGACAACGAGACGGGCGAGGTCTACGCGGCGCAGGGGACGTTCGGCTCGCTGCGCGACACACAGGAAACGGCGGAGACGTCGTACATTGTCGCCTCCCGCTCCGAGACGGAGCTCGGCTGGTACATCCCGCCGACGAACGAGGGCGAGGTGAGCTACACGCTGTCGTACACCGTCACGAACGCGGTGGAGCGGTATGACGATGTGGGCGTGCTGTATTACGGCTTCATCGGCAGCGAGTTCACGATTCCGATCGAGTCGTTCACGGCGGCGGTCACGCTGCCGGACGGGGCGGCGCAGGATGAGCTGCGCGGCTGGCTGCACTGCACGGCGGAGAGCTATCTGACGATAGAGTCGGGAAGCCGCGTCACGATGACGGCGCAGGACGTCCCGGCGGAGACGTTCATTGAGACGCGGATCTGCGCGCCCTCTTCCCTGTTCCCGGACGCGGTGCGGGTGCAATCCGGCAGCGCGCTCGAGAAGATTTCGGCGGAGGAGCAGCAATGGGCGGACGAATGGGAGGCCCAAAAGGCGCGGGAACGCTTCTGGACGATTGTGTCCATCGTGACGGCGGCTGTGAGCGTCCTCGCGGGACTCGGGCTCGGCGTACTGTGCCGGGTGAAGAAGCGCCGCCACCGTGTGGAGAGCCCGGACTACTACAGAGAAATTCCGTCCGAGACGAGTCCCGGCGGCGCGGCGAGCCTGTTCTACTACTACGACGGGGGCATCCGGTCCGGGAAAATCAGGAGCCTCGTCGCGGCGGCCACGATGATGAACCTCGCGAGGAAGGGCTGGATAGCGTTCGAGGAGAACCCGTACGGCGCGAACACGAAGGACAAGGACGACGATGTGCTCATCCACGTTCTGGACGAAGCGCATCAGCCGCTGACGATGAACGAGCGGTGCCTGTACGATTTGCTGTATGAGGCCGCCTACCGCCACGCGCAGGACGGCACGCTCTCGCTCGACGGGCTTGAGGCGTACGCGAAGCGCCGCCCGCAGAAATACCAGAACGCGATGGAGCGCTTCCTGAACCTGTGCCAGACGGAGATTGAGCACCGGGGCTGGTTTGAGAGAGAGCAGGGCATCGTGCGGATAGCGAGATTGCTCGGCGTGCTCGCGGTACTGCTGGCGTTCGTGCTGTTTGCGATGACAGACGGCTGGTCGGTGGTCGCGTCGGCGGGACTGATTGTCGGGGCGATTCTGCTGTTTGTGCTCAGCGCGGGCAAGACGAGGCTGAGCGAGGCGGGCGAAACGGAGCTCGGCGAATGGAACGGGCTGAAACGGTATTTGCTGGACTTCTCGAACATGAAGGAATACGGGGTTTTCCAGCTCCCGCTGTGGGAGGAATACCTCGTGTACGCGGCGATGATGGGCATCTCCGAGGAGGTTGCGGAGCAGCTGAAGAAGGCCTATCCGCAGGTCTGGGCGGCGGAAGGGTCGCCGGAGCTGTTCCCGCGGAGCTCGTACCTGTATTGGATGTATTACCGGCCGATGTACTATCACCGGGGTCCGGGACTGTTTGAATACCGGCTGGCGAATACGATGGAAAACGCGAGCCGCGCGGCGCAGAACGCCATCAATGCGATGCAGAGTAAGTCGTCCGGAGGGCATTCCGGGGGCGGCGGGTTTGGAGGCGGCGGCTTCGGCGGCGGCGGAGGCGGATTCGGGTCTGGAGGCGGAGG
>CASFAA010000161.1 GCA_949292505.1 uncultured Oscillospiraceae bacterium | reverse complement strand
CCGCTCATCTTCGCCATACGCACGCCGAGCGACGCGGCGATCGGGGCGACGACGAGCGTCGTCTTGTCGCCGACGCCGCCGGTGCTGTGCTTGTCGGCCTTGACGCCCTCGAGGGAGGACAGGTCGACCGTGTCGCCGGAGTGCTCCATCTCGAGCGTCAGGCGCGCCGTCTCGCGCGGCGTCATCCCGCGCAGGCAGATGGCCATGAGCAGGGCGCTCGCCTGATAGTCGGGGATATCGCCGCGCACATAGGCTTTCACGAAGAACGCGAGCTCCTCGTCGGAAAGCTCGCCGCCGTCGCGCTTCTTCGCGATAATGTCGTACATTCTCACAGCGCTTCCTCCTCTCCCTGCGCAAGGCTCGCCGGGGTGAAGGCGAGGGGCAGCAGCTCGCCGAGCGTGTGCAGCTCCGTCTCCTCCGCGCTCCGAACGAGCAGAATTTCCAACTCAGGCCCGCAGAATTCCGCAAGCGCCTGCCGGCAAACGCCGCACGGCGGGCAAAAATCGCGCGGCTGCTCCCCCTCGCGCCCGCCGGCTATCGCGACGGCGAGAAAGCGGCGCTTCCCCTGCGCGATGGCGGAAAAGAGGGCCGTGCGCTCCGCGCAGTTCGTCGGCCCGTAGGCGGCGTTCTCAATGTTGCAGCCCACGGTCAGCGAGCCGTCCTTTGCGAGGAGGGCCGCGCCGACCGTCCAGCGGGAATATGGGGCGTACGCGTTGTCCCGCGCTCTGAGAGCGGCCTGCGCCAGGCGGCGCGCCTCCTCCCCCGTCATGCCTGCTCCGCCTCCTTCACGAGGCGGACAATGCGGCTTGTGCCGAGCCGCGACGCGCCGAGCTCGAGAAAGCGCTCCGCGTCTGCGAGGGTGGAAATCCCGCCCGCGGCCTTGATCCGCACGTTCGGCCCGACGTGTTCGGCAAAGAGGGCGACGTCCTCGAACGTCGCGCCGCCCGTCGAGAAGCCGGTGGACGTCTTGATGAAGTCCGCGCCGGACGCGGTGACAATCTCGCACAGGCGGACTTTCTCCTCCGTTGTGAGCAGGCACGTCTCGACGATGACCTTCAAAATATGCGCGCCGCACGCGTCCTTCACGGCGCGGATCTCCTCAAGGACGCGGTCGAACAGGCTGTCCTTGACCCAGCCGAGGTTCACCACCATGTCGATCTCGTCCGCGCCGTTTCCGATGGCGTCCGCGGCCTGGAAGACCTTCGACGCCGTCGTGTCATAGCCATTCGGGAAACCGATGACGGTGCAGACGGCGACAGCGTCCCCGACGAACGCCTTCGCGTCCTTTACATACGAGGCCGGGATGCAGACGCTCGCCGTGCGATAGCGAACGGCGTCGTCACACAGGGCGCGGATCTCCGAAAGGCGCGCCGCGGGCGCGAGCAGCGTGTGATCGACAGTGCGCAGAATGATGTCCAGCTCCATCACGTTATCCTCCTTATTCCGCCGTTTCCAGCGCGATTTCCATCATCTGCGTGAAGGTGGTCTGCCGCTCCGCCGCGGGAAGGGACTCGCCGCGCAGCGGGCAGTCCGAGATCGTGAGCAGGCAGAGCGCCTCCTTCCCCGCTCTCGCGGCGTTCATGTAGAGCGCGGCGCTCTCCATCTCGACGGCGAGGACGCCCATCTTCTTCCACGCGGCGAGGGAGCCTTCGTCGTCGCCGTAAAAGAGGTCGGACGAGAGCACGTTCCCCGCCTTGACGGGGACGCCGAGGCGGCGCGCGGCCTGTACGGCCTTCTCCGCGAGGCGGAAGCTCGCAATCGGGGCGAACGTGCCGGGAAGCCGGTACTGGGCGGCGTAGTTGGAATCGGTACACGCGCCGACGCCGACAATCACGTCGCGCAGCTGCACGCCGTCTGCGATGCCGCCCGCCGTGCCGATGCGGAGGATGCGGTCGACGCCGTAAAAATGGAACAGCTCATAGGAATAGATGCCGATGGACGGCATTCCCATGCCGCTGCCCATGACGGACACGGGCTTGCCGCGGTACGTTCCCGTGAAGCCGAGCATATTGCGGACGGTGTTGAAGCAGACGGGGTTCTCGAGGTACGTTTTCGCCACAAATTCCGCGCGGAGCGGATCTCCGGGCATCAGGACGGTTTTGGCGATGGCGCCGGGTTCAGCGGCGTTGTGCGGGGTGGACATGAGCGTCGTCTCCTTTCAGGCGGTTCGTTTTATGGATGGATGCGTTCAGCGAAACAGCGCAGCGGCGCGGGACGTCCCGGCGAGCGGCGGGAGGCCGAAGGCGTCGAGAACGGTGGCGGACACGTCGGCGAAGGTGGGCAGCGTGCCGAGATTGACGCCGCTTCTCGCCGCTGGGCCGGCAATCAGCCACGGCGTGTATTCCCGGGAGTGGTCGGTCGACGGGGTCGCGGGGTCGCAGCCGTGGTCGGCGGTGATCATCAGCGCGTCCCCCTCCCCGAGGCCGCCGAGCAGCGCGGGAAGGGCGCTGTCAAACTCGGAGAGCGCCCGCGCGTAGCCGTCCGGGTCGTTTCGGTGGCCGTAGAGCATATCGAAATCGACAAGATTGACGAAGCAAAGGCCGCGGAAGGGACGCTTTGTCAGGGCAAGCGTCTTCTCGATGCCCTCCGTGTTCCCGGAGGTGAAGACGTGCTCCGTATCGCCGCACCCGGCAAAGATGTCGTGAATTTTCCCGACGGCGAGGACGTCGAGCCCCGCAGCCTTCAGGCGGTCAAGCATGGTTTCAGAGGGCGGCTCGAGCGAGAAGTCGTGGCGGCGCGGCGTGCGCACAAACGGCCACTCCCCCGCGAACGGGCGGGCAATCACGCGCCCGACGCCGTGCTCGCCCCGCAGGAGGGCGCGCGCCGCGCGGCAGTACCCGTACAGCTCCTCGACGGGGACGATCGACTCATGGGCGGCGATCTGAAAGACGCTGTCCGCCGAGGTGTACACGATGAGCGCGCCCGTCCGCAGCTGCTCCTCGCCGTAGTCCCGGATGACCTCGGTGCCGGAGTACGGGCGGTTGCAGAGCGTCTTTTTGCCTGTGGCCTTCTCAAACGCCTGTATCACCTCCGGCGGGAAGCCATGCGGGTACGTCGGCAGCGGCCTCGGCGAGAGCAGGCCGGCGAGCTCCCAATGGCCGATGGTCGTATCCTTCCCCTTCGACGACTCCGTTAGGCGGGCGAACGAGCCCTGCGGTTCAGCGGCGGCAGGGCGGCAGGCGACGCCGTCGATGTTGAACAGGCCGAGCTTCCGGAGGTTCGGCACGGCGCAGCAGGCGCTCGCGCAGACGGAGGCGAGCGTGTCGCTGCCCGCGTCGCCGAAATCGGCGGCGTCCGGCGCTTCGCCGATACCGAGGCTGTCGAGGACAATCAGAAAGATGCGGTTGACAGGCTGCATGGAAATCCCTCCCTGTGACGCAAATCTTATAAGAGTAGTATAAATCAAATCGCCGGGACTTACCACCCCTGCCTTTGTAAAATTTGGGTGATAAATCGTATAAACGGCTCTGCAAAGGCGTTTTCTTCATTCTTTTAGCACTCATATTTGTTGAGTGCTAAAGTTTCACAGTCTGTTCATGAAATTCGCGAAATTCCTTCACAATCAAACCGTATACTGAAAACTGTTCCGAGGGGGCGAGGGTAAGCCCCCATCCAAATAAGAAAAAACGCGCCGCACGGCGCCTGCTTTGGAGGTAAGTTATGATGTTTGATCTGATTTCCCCGTTCGACCACAGAACCAGCGATCTGTTCCGCTATTTTGACGACCTGGGCCGCGACGCCGCGCACAATGAGGGAAGCGCCGCTCCGTGCCGCACGGACATCCTCGAGTTTGACGACCGCTTCGAGCTGCTCGCCGAGCTGCCCGGCTTTGCAAAGGACGAGATTCATCTCGACATCGACGGCGACCGCCTGACCATCTCCGCCGCCCACAAGGGCGAGTGCGGCGGGCAGGGCGGCTCCTATCTGCGCCGCGAGCGCCGCTGCGGCCCGCGCACCAGAAGCTTCGACATCTCCGCCGTCGCCGCAGAGGGCATCAGCGCTTCGTATGAGAACGGCGTGCTGACCGTTCGCCTGCCGAAGAAGTCGGCGCAGAAGCCCGTCTCCCAGCGCATCGAAATCCGCTGACACAAATGACAGCCCGTCCGGGCTCTCGCAGAGAGAGCGCCGGGCGGGCTGTTTTCGTTTATTCGGAGGCTTTCTTTTCGCCGCGAGGGAGCACTCTCGCCTTCGCGGCCTTGATGGGGATCCCCTGCTCGGAGAACATCCGCTCGTGCTCCGTCATGACGGTGATTTCGTCGTCGATCGGGTCGGCGTGGAGGTCCTGCGTCATCCAGTAGACCTCATAGCCGGCGGCCTCAAAATAGCGGAGCGTGTCGCGGAAAAGCGGATCGTCGTCCGTCTTGAACCAGATTTCGCCGTCCTGTGGGAGAAGCAGGCGGTAATCGTCGAGGCGGGTCGGGTACGTCAGACGGCGCTTCCAGTGGCGCGGCTTCGGCCACGGGTTGCAGAAGTTGATGTAAATCCGCTCGACCCGGTCGCGCTCATCCATGATCTCGCGCAGCCTCTCGATGTCGTGGCCCGTCAGGGCGACGTTCGCGACGGGCCTGCCGTCGAAGGCGGCCTCCACGACGCGCTTCGCGGGCGCGAGAACGACGTCCTTGAGGTCGACGCCGATATAGTTGAGCTCCGGATGCGCCGGGGCGAGTCCGGCGATGAAATAGCCCTTCCCGCAGCCGAGCTCGAGATGAACCGGCCGCTTTTCCGGGAACCACTCGTGCCAGCGGCCCTTCTGCTCCTCCGGCGTGCGCACGAAAAAGGGGCAGGCGTCCAGCTCCGGCTTTGCCCAGGGCTTGCTGCGCATTCTCATCCCGCGTGCTCCTCCTCGCGCCAGCCCTTGCAGACGTCGACCCACGCCTCCGCGCCGGAGGCGCTGAACAGCTCGCCGCACGTCAGCCGGACGGCGGAGTTCGCCGTGCCCGCCGCCGGGTAGACGACGTCGAAGCGGCGGAGAGACTCGTCGCAGACGACGCGCACGCCCTCAGGGTTCGCGAACGGGCAGACGCCGCCGACCGGATGACCGGTCTTTTCGAGCACCTCGTCCGCCGGCAGCATGACGGCCTTCGTGTGAAACGCGGCCTTGTAGCGGGAGTTGTCGATCTTCGCGTCCCCCGCGGCGAGCACCAGCAGGCAGCCGTCGCCGAGGCGCAGCGAAATGGTCTTGGCGATGCGGGCGGGCTCGGTACCGAGGGCCGCGGCGGCGAGCTCCACCGTCGCGCTGCTCACGTCAAAGGTCTGCACGCGGTCGCTGAGGCCGCGCGCGCCCAGATATTCCTGAACGGTTTCCAAAGACATCTTGTCAAATCCTTCCTCTCTGTGCGCGAAAACATCCGCGCAGTCTTCCGCCGCCTATTGTACCATTTTTTCGCGGCAAAGTCACCCCCGTTTTTCGCAGGATCACGGCGAACGGCCTGCAAATTTCTCTTAACTTTTTCGGAAATCATGCTATAATAAAAAAAGTTGTTCATTTGTCATGCCCTGTCGGAAGGAGTACCTATGCGCAGTTTTATCCGCAAGCTGACGCTTCGTCAGCAAAAGAGGCTATCGCTGATTCTCGCCGTCATTCTCGCCGTTTTGCTCCTCGCCATCGTGCTGATTTGGAGCAGAATCAGCGAGCAGAGCAACCGTCTGGAAACCACCGGCTACGCGATGGGCTCGCTCATGCAGCAGACGGTGTACGGCCCGAACGGTCAGGAGGCGTCCGACGCGGCTCTGCAGGCCGTGACGGAGCTCGAAAACCTGATCTCCTGGCGCGTGGAGGACTCCGACATCGCGCGGCTGAACGACGAGGCCGGCAGCGAATGGATCACCGTCGACGAGAAGACCGCCTCCCTGCTCTCGCTCTGCCTCGATGTGGCCGAAGAGTCCGGCGGCGTCTTTGACCCGACGGTGCTGCCCATCTCGAAGCTGTGGAACTTCGACGAGGATGTCTTCACGCCCCCCGCACAGGAGACGATCGACGAATTCCTGCCGTATGTGAATTACGAGGAGCTGCGCGTCAAGGAGGAGGAAGCCTCCGCGTCCCTCAAATACCACTACATGGGCGTCGACCTCGGCTCTGCGGGAAAGGGCGCTGGCTGCGACGAGGCGGTGGCCTCCTACGCGGAGTCCGGCGTCTCCGCGGCGATTGCCGCCGTGGGCGGAAGCGTCGGCGTGTTCGGTACGAAGCCGGACGGCACGCTTTGGTCGATCACCGTGCGCAACCCGTACTCCGCCGAGGACGGCGAGGAGATCCTCGGCGTGATGGAGATCGCGGAGGGCTTCGTCTCGACGTCTGGCTCCTACGAGAAGACGCGGGAGGCGGACGGCGTCACCTATCACCACCTGATCAACGCCAACACCGGCTGGCCGGAGAACAACGGCCTTGTGTCCGTGACGGTGTACTCGAAGGACAGCGGCGCGCTGAGCGACGTGCTCGCGACGGCCGCCTTCCTGCTCGGCCTCGAGGACGGGCAGGCGCTGCTTGAAGCGCACGGCGCGGAGGGGATTTTCATCACGGAGGACCGCGCCGTCACCGTGACGGACGGCTTCCCGTCCTTCTCCCTCACGCTCGATTCCTTCGAGCTCGCGGGGTGACGCGATGGAGCGAAGGCTGATTCGCCCGGCGGACCTCGTGCTCGTGCTGGCTGCGGCGGCGCTCGCCGCCGGCCTGCTGCTCTGGCAGAGCGGCGGCGAGTCGGGCTCGTGCGTTGCGGTGATTGAGGAAAACGGCGCCGAGGTACAGCGCATTGATCTCGGCAGGATTACAGAGCCGGAGGAAATCGATCTCGGCGGCGCGTACCGCGTCGTCCTCCTCGCGGAGCCGGGGCAGATCTCCTTTCTCAGCTCCGACTGCCCCGACCAGACGTGCGTGCGCTCAGGCAAGCTCACGAAGGCCGGACAGGCCGCCGTCTGCCTCCCGGCGCGCATTTCGGTGCGCCTCGAGGGAGGCTCCCCCGGCGCGGACGCGATGACGGGCTAGGAGGGATTTCGATGGCAGCAAAACAGTTTGAGCCGTCCGCCGCCCGCCGCGTGGCGGTGACGGGGCTGCTCGGCGCGCTGGCGCTTGCGCTCTCCTTTCTCGAGAGCCTTCTGCCGCCGCTGCCCGTGCTTCCCCCCGGTGCGAAGCTCGGCTTATCCAATATCGCGGTGCTGTTCGCCGTGCAGAGCCTCGGGCTGCTGCCGGCGCTCGGCGTCGCGCTCGTCAAGGGCGTGTTCGCGGGCCTCACGCGCGGCGGGGTGGCCTTCCTGATGAGCCTCTCCGGCGGGCTTCTGAGCACCTGCGTCACGTTTCTTCTCTCGCGCCTGAAGCGGCCCCGCTTCGGGCTGATGGGTCTCGGCATTGCCGGGGCTCTCGCGCACAACACCGGCCAGCTCCTCACGGCGGCGCTGCTGACGTCGCTCGCGGCGGCGTGGTACGCCCCCTGGCTGATTGGTTTCGGCGTGTTATTCGGCGCTGTCACGGGCATTGTCCTGCGCGTGACGACGCCGGTTCTTAACCGGCTGCTCCCCCCGCAAATCGCGAAAGCGGAACGCGGGGCGGGCAGTATTTCCCGCAGCGGCGCAGGCCGCGGGACGGGAAAAAAGAGTGGAGGTAATGAAAGTGGGACTGACATTTCCTGAAAAGCCGTTCCGCACGCACGGCGGCGCCGCGGTTCCTCACCACAAGAACACGGCAAAGCTCGAGTCTAAAGTGCTCCCGTGCCCGGAACAGGTGACAATCCCGATGCAGCAGCACGTCGGCGCGCCCTGCAAGCCGCTGGTCAAGGTCGGGGATCTTGTCCAGGTTGGGCAAAAGATCGGCGAGGCGGAGGCGTTCGTCAGCGCGCCGATTCACGCGAGCGTGTCCGGCAAAGTGACGGCCGTTACGAAGGTGATGCTGCCGGGCGGCCAGACGGCCGACGCCGTCGTCATCCAGTCGGACGGGCAGATGACCGTCTCGCCGGAGGTCAAGCCGCCTGTCGTCAACACGCAGGAGGGCTTCCTCAAGGCGGTGCGCGAGTCCGGCCTCGTCGGCCTGGGCGGCGCGGGCTTCCCGGCGCACGTCAAGCTCAACGTGCCGAAGGACAAGCATCTCGACACTCTGATCGTCAACGCGGCGGAGTGCGAGCCTTACATCACCGCGGACAACCGCGAGGCCCTCGAGAACTCCTGGGCCGTGCTCTCGGGCGTCTACGCGGTACGCGATCTCCTGAAGCTTGACCGCGTCATCATCGCGGTCGAGGACAACAAGCCGGAGGTCATCGAGACGCTCCGCAAAATCGCCGACAATCCGACGCACGACCCGGAGGACCGCGTGCGCATTCTGCCGCTGCACGCGAGATACCCGCAGGGCGCGGAGAAGGTGCTCGTGCAGTCGTGCACGAACCGCGTGATTCCGCTCGGCAAGCTGCCGGCGGACGTGGGCTGCCTCGTGATGAACATCACGTCGGTCGCCTTCCTCGCGGACTATCTCAATACGGGTATGCCGCTTGTCAAAAAGCGCGTGACGATCGACGGCTCAGCCATCGCGAACCCGCAGAACGTCATCGTCCCGATCGGCACGAGAATCGCCGACGCCGTCGCCTTCTGCGGCGGCTACAGCAAGCCCCCGAGAAAGCTTCTCATGGGCGGCCCGATGATGGGCATCGCGCTGACGACGGACGAGCAGCCCATCCTCAAGCAGAACAACGGCATCCTCGCGTTCGCGGAGGAGGACGCCGCCCTCCCGGAGCCGACGGCGTGCATCCGCTGCGGCCGCTGCGTCTCCGGCTGCCCGATGAATCTCATCCCGACCCAGCTCGAGAAGTACGCGGAGCTCGGGAACGCGGAGGAGCTTGACCGGCTCGGCGTCATGTGCTGCATGGAGTGCGGCACATGCGCGTACAACTGCCCGGCGCACCGCCCGCTGGTTCACGCGATCCGGCTCGGCAAGGCGCTGGTGCGAAACGGAGGGAAAAAATAATGGAGAATAAACTCATCGTCTCCGCTTCCCCCCATCTGAGAAGCGGAGCCACCACCCAGAAGATCATGCTCGACGTGATCATCGCGCTCGTCCCGGCGGCCGTGGCGTCCGTCATCCTGTTCGGGCCGCGCGCGCTGCTGCTCATCGCGGTGTGCATCGCGTGCTGCGTGCTGTGCGAATACATCTGCCGCCGCGTGATGAAGCGCGACAACACCATCATGGATCTGAGCGCCGTGGTCACGGGCCTTTTGCTGGCGTTCAACCT
>CASFAA010000160.1 GCA_949292505.1 uncultured Oscillospiraceae bacterium | reverse complement strand
AATATGCTCAAGGGCGGTCTCGCGTATGCCGACCGCATCACCACCGTGAGCGGCACCTACGCGCAGGAGATCCAGACGAGCGAGTACGGAGAGACGCTCGAGAACCATCTGCGTTATCACAGCGGCAAGCTCAGAGGCATCGTCAACGGCATCGACTACGGAATGTGGAACCCGAAGACAGACGCCGCCGTCGCCGTTCATTACGACGCCTCCGACGCCATCGAGAAGAAGCGCGAGAATAAGCTTGCCCTGCAGGAGGAGCTCGGCCTCGTGAAGGACGAGGGCAAGTTCGTCATCGGCCTGATTTCCCGCCTGACGAACCAGAAGGGCCTCGACCTCGTCAACGCCATCGTCCCGCAGATGATGGACGGCAATACCCAGGTCGTCGTCCTCGGCACCGGCGACAGGCAGTACGAGGATACCTTCCGCTACTATGAGGGCGCGTACAGCGGGATGTTCTCCGCCTGCATCCAGTACGACGAGGCGAGAGCGCACCGCATTTATGCCGCCGCCGACGCGCTGCTCGTGCCGTCCCGCTTCGAGCCGTGCGGATTGACGCAGCTCAACGCGATGCATTACGGCACGCTGCCGATCGTCCGCGAGACGGGCGGATTGAAAGATACCGTCCAGCCGTACAACGTCTTCACCGGCGAGGGCAACGGCTTCACGTTCGACCGGTACGACGCCGGCCTCCTCCTCGACGCCGTCAACCGCGCGAAGACGCTGTACTTCACCGAGCGCGAGAGATGGGACGAGGTTGTCCTGCGTGATATGGCGAAGGACGTCTCCTGGGAGAATTCCGCGATGCAGTACCGCAACCTCTACCTGGAGCTGACGCCATGGTGAGGAAAAAAATAAAAAACGGCCCCGGCTGAAATGTGATAAGCTCCCCCTATGCGAGACAGTGAAGTAAAACACTGTCTCGCATAGGGGGAGCATTGTTATGCCAAGAAAGCAAAAATAAGACCTGAAGAAAAAATAATACAGGATTATCTCAAAGGGAACATCGGATCATGCCGGGCAGTTCAGAGAGGCGAAGTGTGACAGAGTACATGGAAACAACAGGTGCACAGCGATGAAGCATAGCAGCCTGTCATCTTGACAAAAACTGCAGTTAGTGATATTCTAAATATGCTCCAATTGGAGCATAAAGTAAATTGCGGAGGTGTCTGTATGGAAACAAGTGAAAAGGTGTCCGTCAACATGAACATCGCCACACTATCTCAAATTGACCTGCTTGTCGATAAAGGGTATTATTCCAACCGAAGCGATTTTATCAATCAGGCCGTAAGACAAGCGCTGAATGAGAAAAAATCAGTCATCGAAGAGATGAGCAAGCAGCAAAGCGATCTGGATTTTAGATGGTTTATCGGTGTGATGTCTCTTGAAAAAGAAGAATTGCTGAAATCAAAAGAAAAGCAGGTCAGGATAAAAATCAAGGGGTATGGACTATTGGGCATCGACAGCGAACTGGATGACCTCGTGATCGAAAATGTGGAAAGCATCGCCGTTAAAGGCAAGGTCGTATGCTCCGACAGAATTAAGAAGCATTTTAGGATACGGTGAAAAAACTTTTGGGAACCCAAAAACGCCTGTTCCGGCATCAAGCCGGAACAGGCGTTTTCGTTTGTTTGAAACTTCGTTTTCAGCGGATGACAAGGACCATATCGGTGCCATCCTCGCGGACAGGAGGCACAAAGGTTTCCGCCGCTTCACCGGGAACGTCCCGTAAGTAGGAAAGCAGTCCCGTGACCGGGTCCATCCAGTAAGCGGAAAGCCCTTTCCCGGCGAAAGAGGACAGCGCAAGACGGATTTCCCGCCCGGTAAACGTGTAGGCGAGGACGAAGTCCTCTCCCGCAAAGACGCTGATGCGCTCGTAGCGCTCCCCTTGCTCTCCGGCCAGCAGCTCCTGCGCGGGCCGGCCGTTTTCAAAGCCGACGGATTCCATCAGGCGCTTGAGGTGAATCATCTGCGCCGCGCCGGGGTGGTGCACGGCGTCAGACCAGAGCTCCCGGACGCCGAACGCACCGGGGGAGGATCGATCCCGGTAAAACTGCATCACGGCATTGTGGCCGTAGGTGTGGCCCGCCGCCCCGGCAAAGACGCTCCAGTATGCGTACCGCCGCACGTCGGCCGAGTTCCAGTACGGCTCCGACGGGTCGTGCAGCCCCTGCGGGATCTGTTCGTAGGAGGGTTCCCCGTCGAGCGTCGGCTTCGCGGGGACGCGCGCGCGGTCGCTCTCGACATACCGCCAGTTGTCCTCGCCGAAGCAGCCCTCGCCCGGCGCGGCGTCGTCCCAGACGGAAAGCTGCGTCTGGTCGTACCGGCGGTGGCCGGACTGGAACAGGTTGAAGTCGAGCCAGTCCTCCCCGTGGAACCACCAGGACGAGTCCGTCCGCCCGAAGGGATGATAGCCGACGAGCCGGTCGGGCCGGTCGGCCTTGAGCCTGCGGCCCATGCGGCGAAACAGCGCGGGATTCGCGTCGCCGCGCACATCGCCGCCGGCAATCCAGACGATGTTCGGCGCGTCACGGTACCGCGCGAGCAGAAAGTCGAGATAGGGATCGAGGTTCCCCTCGTTGAGGACGCCGCCCCCCACGAGGCTGCTCCCCCAGACGGGCAGCAGGCCCATCCAGAGGCCAAGCTCCTCCGCCATGCGGATCACCTCGTCCGCGTGCTGCCAGAAGCCGCTTTCCGCGTCGGGACGCGGGGGATCCGAGTCAATGAGGGCGCGCTGCCCCGCGAGGTTTGTCTGGCCCGCCGTGTGGATGAAGTCGGCGAGGATGACGTTGTAGCCAAGCTCCCTGCGGTTGCGCAGGTAGCGGTACGATTCCTCCGTTGTCAGCTGGTGAAACAGCAGCCACGCTGTATCCGCCAGCCAGAAAAACGGCCGATCGCCGCAGCGGAAGGTTCTGCCGTCCTCGGAGACGCGCAGCGCTCCCGTTTCCCAGGGCTTTTCCAATGTCATGCCGCATCAGCCTTTCTGTTCCGTTTGCCGCGGCGCTTCCCGCCGGAAATGCAGGACGGGAGCCTCCTGCCGCAGCTCTGCTCCCGCAAGCCTGCGGACGAGCGGCGCCGCCTCCGGCACAAGGGCGGCAGCAAAAATCGGGGTGTCGGGGGAGACGCGCCTCGCCGCCAGGCGGCACGCGCCGGAGAGCAGCCCGCGGATCATCGCCGCGCTTGTGCCGTACAGCCATTGCAGCTCGATGCCGTCCGCGCACGGCGCGGCAAGGACGCAGCCGGCAATGCGGTCATTCTCCATCCAGACAACGCTTTCCGGGAGCAGCCCCTGCATCCGGACGGGCGGGACGAGCAGCCCCTCCGTCTCCATGACGCGCCGGTTGAACGCGTTGACGGCGCTGCGCGGCACGTCCGACAGCGGCTTCACATTCGGATGAGGGGGATCGTTTGCAAGCGGGCCGGAGAGCAGCGCGGAAAGCGGGAAGCGATAGGTTTCGCTTTCCGAAAGGAGGGAAAAGCCGTGGGTCATGAAAAGGCCGGTGGCCTTTTCCCTGTCGCCGTCCGGCAGGCAGACGACGGCGTCGATGGCCTGCGCGCCGGAGGAGAAGGCCGCCTCGCAGAAAGCGTCGAGGAGCCTTCCGCCGAACCGGCGCCCCTGGCACGGCTTGTCCACCGCTACCCAGCGCACGACGGCTGTTTCGTCAAAGCACTCCGCCGCCAGCGCGGCGCTGGCAATCCCGCCGAGATCCAGGCCGAGAAAAACGGGCGTTCCGGCGAAGGGCGAGGAGAACGCGCCCGCCAGCAGCGGCGCGTAGCCGCCCGGCTGCGCGGGGGAAATGGTTCCGATATGAATCATCTGGCGCTGCCTCCCTTCTTATTGTACAGTTGCGTCGCCGGGGAGAGCCGAATTCATAAAAGGCGCTTTCAGGCGGGAGAGCGTTGCCTCTTCGCCGGAGGGCAGGGGATTGTCCTGGTTGTAGTATCGCACCATACCGTCGATGCTTCTTGAGCTGCGATCCAGATCCCTTGAGGCTCCCTTATACCGTCCCACAGCGCCGTGAAGGGTAAAGGGGCTGACAAACGCCTGCTTTGTCTCGGCGGCAAAGCATTCGACGGTGTAGATTGCGCCGTTATGTTCGGTGCGGATGTTTCCGGCGACGTGGTATTCGTATTTTCCCTCCTGCTTGAGGAAAGTGCTGCTGTGTTCCACGCAGGCGTTCATAAAGAGAGTATCCTCTTTGCTCAGGCTGTCCGGATTCAGATCCCGGCGGCGCTTGAGCTCCGAATAGCGGCGAAGCTCCTCCTCGTACGCGGCGCGATTCTCCTCGGAAGCGCGCGCAGCGCGCAGTCTCAGACATTCCTCAACCTTCTCGGGTACATAGTGATTCTCAATCGAATACTGGAAGTGCTGGTACAATATCGCGCCGCGCTGCGGGAGCTTTTTGTCGAGCATACGGTTGACATCGGAGATAAAGGCTCCTGTTCCGGAGCAGGCGTTTGGGAGGGGAACCTCCTTGGAATCCAGGCGCATATTCCGAATGTCCTTCAGTTCCTCCAGAGCGCTGGCAACGTCCGCGTGGAAAGACTGCGTTGCGCTCTTGAGCTGTTCGAGGGTGACGCCGTCCGGAAGAGGCTCTCCGCTGCCGACAGCCGTTTCGATCTTGTGGAGGTGCTGCGCCAGATCGAGGGGAGAATTCTTCAGGAAACCCGCCAGTCCCTGCAGGGAGCGATGCGCTTCCGACTGAAAGAAGGAGTAGCCGCCGTTGAGCTCGAAGCCAAGCTCCGCGTTGTACGCGCCCATTATTTTCGTGAGCTCTTTGAATCGCTTTGCCGCTTCCTTTTGCGGGAAGAGCGCGTTCATCCCCTTCTGCAGCAGCTGCAGGAGGGCGCTTTCGTCCGTGGGGACTACCGTACCCTCCGGGTCGGAGGAATCGTGCACGGCGTTTTCCATCTCCTCAAACAGGGGAAGATTTTCCCGGATGACGTTTCCGTCCTTGTCGAGCAGGGCGGCGCACAGACTTTTGACGAACAGGATATATGTTTCGCGGAACGCGATTTTTTTGTCCTTGCCGTCTATTTTCACGGTGAGCGTCTCGGGAAGCGTGGGGCGCAGCTCAAGCAGCTCCTTGCTGCCGGAAACCGGCCTGGCGAATAGAAAGCCCTTGCTTTTTTTGACGACTTCCAGCGCCTCCTTCTTCGGAAGCGTCAGATGGGTGCTTGCGCCGCCGTTTTGCTCCCAGGAGCTGTCGGGCGTGTTTTTGACAATTTCGCCGCGGCGCGTGTGCCCGAGAGCCTCCCGCTCCAAGGCGCGCTCTTTCTCCTCTTTTTCGCGCTGCTGGTGCGCTGCCTTTTCCTCCCGTTCGCGCTCCTTTTCTCTCTTTTTTTCGGCCTCCCGGGCGCGCTTTTCCTGCTTCTTTTCCTGCTTGGTTTTTGCAGCGCGGTGTTGTTCAGCCGCGGGCTGCGGCGGGTCCTGCGGGGGATCGGCGGGGGGAGCCGGCGGGAATTGTCCCATGACAAGGCTGCCCATGGCTTCGCCCTGCACATGGACGGTGCCCGTCTGCCGTTCCCGCTCCATCTGCTGCGGGGCAGCTGTCTGCTGCGCAACCTGCGCTGTCATCTGTATCTGCTGCGTACGCTGCTTCTGGATGCTTTCCTGTCCGGTTTCGCACATATCTCTGTATCCCTTTCTTCCCTGCGGGGGCTGCAATGCGGCGGGCCGCCCGCGTTTTCGGTATATGCGTCTATTATACCATACCCGGCCTTTGCTTGTCCAGAAAGGAAAAGGGACGGTATCCCTTTGCGCGGCGGGGAAAAAAGCTTGCTTTGCGTGAATGATAAAGCAAGCTTTATTCACAGAAACGCAAAGCAAGCTTTGCGTTTCTGTGAGGCTCTGCGAGCGGTATTCCTCCTCGACCTGCAGAATGCTCTTTTTCAGCGCGTCAAGCAGCTCGCCCGGTTCGACGGGTTTTTCAACGAAACAGCGAGAGAGCTCCATGGAAAAATCTCAAATCTCCATGGAACTCTCTCGGATCAGCCGGATTTGCCGCGCGGTTCCCCCGCGCCGTGGGCTTTGCGGTAATCGGTCGGGGTGGAACCGGTGAGCTTGTGGAAGGCGCGTGAAAAGTTTTTGGGATTTTCGTACCCGACGAGGGCGGCGACGTCGTTGACGCGGATGGTCGGGTCGGCGAGGAGACGCTTGGCCTCGCGGACGCGCACCTGCATCACGAAATCGCGGAAGCCAATCCCCGTCTCGAGGCGGAACAGCTCGCTGAAATAGGTGTAGTTCATCGACACGAGGTTTGCGATCACCGTCATCGAGATGTTCTCGGCGTAGTGCGCCTCGACGTACGCCCGCGCGAGTTCGCTGACGGACCGGCAGCCCGGCTCCTCCTCTCCGGGCGTGCGGCCGTCCTGCAGCGCGAGGAGCGCCTCGAGCTTTTCGCGCAGCTCTCCTGTCGAGACGGGCTTGAGCAGGTAGTCAAAGACGCCGAGCTGAAATGATTCGCGGACATAGGGATAGTCGTCGTATCCGCTCAGGACGATCGCCTTGACGCCGATGTTCCGGCGGCGCAGCTCGCGCAGCAGCTCCAGCCCGCTTTCTCCCGGCATATTGATGTCCGTAAAGAGAATGTCGAAGCGCTCCCGGGAAAAAAGGCGCAGCGCCTCCTGCACGCTCTGCGCGCTGCGGATGACGCCGATCTTGTCGAGCGGGAGCGATTCGAGCTTTGCGCGCAGCCCGGCGCAGATGGCCGGTTCGTCGTCGACGAGAAGAATACGGATCATGGTCGTCCCTCCTGTCGTGCCTGGGCGGCGTCACATCGGGTCGTACGGGATGCGGATCTCAGCGCAGACGCCGCTCTCCCGTCCGGCGGAAAAACGCAGATGGAAGTCTGCGCCGTAGAACATGACGAGCCGCTTGTTGATGTTTTCAAGGCCGATTCCGCGCTCCGCGGAGGCCGCGCCGTCCGAAGACTCCTGGGAGAACGGTTCGCGCATTTTTTCGTTGAGCGCCTCGCAGGCGTCCGGCGTCATGCCGAGACCGTCGTCCTCGATTCCGATGCGCAGCACGTCGTCCTCGCGCGCGCAGTCGATCGAGACGTGCAGCTCCCCTTCGGGCGGCATCCCGTGCAGGAGGCTGTTTTCCACAATCGGCTGCAGGATCATCCGGATCATCCGCGAGGACGCGGCCTCCGGGTCGTACCGGACGGAGAGGGAGAAGCGGCTTCCGAACCGCAGCCGCTGGACGGCGGCGTACCGCCGGACATAGTCAAGCTCCTCGTGGAGCGTCGCCGTCATGCTGCGCGAGCTGATGTTGTACCGCAGCATCTTGCAGAAATCGGCGATGACGTCGGCCATCTCAATGTTCCCCGAGACGGCGATCTTCCCGGAGATGATGTCGAGCGTGTTGTAAAACAGATGGGGGTTGATCTGGTGCTGGAGCGACTGGAGCTGGGCGCTGCGCTGGGCGAGCTCGCGCTCGACGACCTCGCGCATGAGCTGCTGGTTTTTCTCTATCAGTAGATTGAAGTTGCGGTTGAGCATGGCGAGCTCGTCGTTTCCCGTCACGGGGATGCGCAGCTCCGGCTCCCCGGTGATGGCGCGTCCGACCAGTTCCACGCTGCCGTTGATTTTGTGAAAGACGCGCCGGATCGAGAGGTAGAACAGGACGAGCGAGAGAAGGAAAAACACGGCCGCGCCTGTGAAGCTCAGCAGGCTGAACCACTGCAGGGAGACGGTGTTCTGCGTGACCTCTATCACAATGTCCTGCGGCGGGTACGGCACCTCGATGGTCAGAGGCCGCGTCTGTTCCGCGCCGGAGACGGCCTCCTCGAGCAGCCTGCCGTCTTCGCCGAGGACGCGCACCGTCTTGTTTTCGCCGGAAGCGTCCGCGCCGGAGAGGAAAAAGCTGCGCTGCGGGAAGGCCAGCACAATCACGGCGATCGGCTCGCCGCGCAGGCTGAGGAGCTTGCGCGCGTAGAAGCGGAAGACGGCGGCGTCGGAGGCTCCATCAAGCTGGCGGCGGTACAGCTCCCCCAGCGTGCCGCTGAACCAGACGCCAAGCTCGTCTCCGCCGGTCAGGCCGGCATACCACGCCCTGTCGCGGATGCGATCCGCCCTCCAGAACGTGCCGAAGCCCTCCGGAATGTTCTCGTTTTCCAGAAAGACAAAGTACCGGCTGATTGGGGTGCGCGTCGTGGAGAAGGATTGATCGACGAGGGAGAGGATTTGGTTGGAGTAAACGGAGAGCGAGTCGCCGTCCATCGGACGGTCGAGCTGCAGGAAATCGGTAAACGACGGGTCGTACGCCATCGCGTTGCACGCGTTCACCGCCGTCTCCTCGAGCAGCGAGATGCTGCCCGTGAGGTTCTGCGCGTACAGCTGCATCTCGTACCGCGTCTCGTTCTCGAGCTGCCGGTTGAGCTGGAAGACGCTCAGGCCCGTCAGCGCCGCGATTGGTAAGACGATCAGAAAGAAAAAGCGCAGGGAAATGTGAAACGCCATGCTGTCCCGATACCGCATATGCCACCTCGCAGCCGTTTGCCGTTTGCGTTTCTTGAAAAGGGAATCCTTTTTCTGCTCCTATTATAGCATGGCGCGCGGCGCGTGAAAAGGCGGGAAGGAGCGGCGCAGGCCGCCTTCCGAAAAAATGAGGCCATTTCCGAAAACGGGAGAATTCCGCATTCCAGAGCTGTTTTGAGCGCCTGTCTCTTTCCGAAAAAACGAGACCTTTTCCGAAACGGGGGCGTTTCCCGCGCGGCAGTTTTTCTCTATAATGAAGTCATACGGAAAAAAGATGCTTCGGGGAGTGATTTTAGTGAAGAAGACGGAGAAAACCGGGCGGCCGGCCCGGTGGAAGACGCAGCTCGAGCTGCAAAGCATGGTGATCCCCGTGATCGTCTGGCTTGTCATCTTCTGCTACGTCCCGATGGCGTTTACGGCCATCGCGTTTCAGGATTACAATCTCATCGAGGGGCTTGCGGGATCCCAGTGGGTGGGCCTCAAGCATTTCCGGGCGCTGCTCACGGACTCGAGCTTCCTGCGCGTGATGGGAAACACGTTCGGCATCAACCTGCTCGGTCTCGCGGTCGGCTTCCCGGCCCCGATTGTGTTTGCCCTTCTGCTCAACGAGCTGACGAGCCGCCGCTTTACCCGCCTTGTACAGACGGCCACCTACATCCCCTACTTCTTCTCCTGGGCGGTGTTCGGCGGGCTGGTCATCAACTTTCTCTCGCCGAGCACGGGCTTTCTCAACGATTTTCTCCTGCGTACCGGCCTCATCGGCGAGAAAATCAACTTTATGGCAAACCCGGACGCCTTCTGGGGGATCGCGATGCTCAGCAGCCTCGTCAAAAACCTTGGGTACTCGGCCATCATCTACATCGCGGCGATCGCCGGCGTCGACCCGTCGCTGTTCGAGGCGGCGCGGATCGACGGCGCGGGCCGCTTCAAGGTCATCTGGTATGTGACGCTTCCGTGCATCTCGGGCACTGTCGTCATCATGCTGATCTTCTCCATCGCCGGCATCCTGAACACGGGCATCGAGCAGATTCTCGTCATGCAGAACATTATGAATCTCGCCCGCAGCGAGACGCTCGACACCTACGTCTACAAGATCGGGATGCAGCAGATGAACTTCTCGTACGCGACAGCCGTGGGACTGTTCAAATCCGTCGTCGCCGTCGTCCTGCTGACAGCCGCCAACATGACTTCGAAAAAAATCTCCGGAAAGGGGCTGTTCTGAGATGAGGGAAAAAGGGATCGGCGCGAGGATCTTCCAGATTGTCAACGTGGCCGTGATGCTCTTTCTGGTGTTCGTCACCGTCTTTCCGTTCTGGAGCAGCATCGTCGGCTCGCTGAACGAGGGCCTCGATTACACGAGAGGCGGCGTCTACTTCTGGCCGAGAAAATTCTCGCTCACGAGCTACAAGTTTCTTCTGCAGGACGAGCAGATCTTCCGCGCAATGCTGATTTCGGTGCTGCGCACTGTCCTCGGGACGGCCAGCGGGCTTATCGTGACGGCCTGCGTCTCCTACGCGATGATTCAGAAAAAGCTCAGGGGCAGGAGCTTTTACGCCGTCTTCATGATCTTTACCATGTACTTTTCGGGCGGCGTCATCCCGACATACCTGCTCTATCAGAATCTCGGCCTCATCGACAATTTCCTCGTCTATATCCTGCCCTCGCTGTTCAACGTCTACTACATGATCATCATCCAGGCGTCGTTCCGAGAGATTCCCGAGGCCGTCCCGGAATCGGCGCGGCTCGACGGCGCGGGCGAGTACCGCATTTTCTGGAGCCTGTACCTGCCGATGTCCGTTCCCGTGATCGCCGCCGTATCGCTGTTCATTGCCGTCGGTCACTGGAATTCCTATTTCGACTCAATGATGTACACGAGCGAGATTGAGCTGCAAACCATCCAGTACTACCTGCAGCGCATGATCTCGCAGGCCACCCAGTCGATGGGCGTGGCCTCCCGCGCGCAGGCCGCCATGCCGGCGGAGCGCACGACGATCTCCGCCCAGACCATCACCCTCGCGACCATGGTTTTTGTCACCGTTCCGATCCTTGTCGTCTATCCTTTTGTGCAGAAGTATTTCGTTAAGGGCGTGATGGTCGGCTCCGTCAAGGGGTGATCTTGCTTTCCCGCCATGCAGAACCGTCCGGCGCAATATCCCTCGTCCGACGAGGGTACCGATACCAAACAGAAACAGGAGGAGAATCATGATGAAAAGAAAGAGCACGAAATTTGCGGCGCTGCTGCTTGCCGCCGCTTCGCTGACAGGCCTCGCATCCGGCTGCGGCTCGCCCGCCGCGGAGAGCCAGGCGCCGTCGTCCGCCGCCGCGCAGACCGGCTCCGCGCAGGAGGCGTCCTCCGCCGGGGAGGAGAAGGACGGCCCGAGCTGGACGTGGGACACATCCCCCGTCGAACTGAGTATGTTCGTCGTCGAGGGCGGCTACTCAAACGACTGGAATACCGAAAAATACGCTTATTTCCGGAAGGTGACGGAGGAGACGGGCCTTTCCTTCACCTTCACCTCCGGCGACGAGAACAAGCTCAACGCGATCATCGCCTCGCAGAATCTTCCCGACCTCTTCTCCATGTGGACGGGCTATGCGCAGCGCCGCACGCTGGAGGACGGCGATAAGCTTTACCCGATCGAAGATCTCATCGAGCAGTACGCCCCGACGTTCACCTCGCTCCCGCAGTCCATGCTCGACTGGTACCGCAACGAGAACACCGGCAAGACGTATGCGATGGCGAACTACTTCTTTGCCGAGGAGTGGATGACGGACGAGACGATCCTCACGGTGCACAACCGCATCACGGCGCGCGGCGACCTGATGGCGCAGGCCGGCCTTACGGCGGAGGATTTTGAGACGAAGGAGGGCTTCAAGGCGGCCCTGCAGACGTTCAAGGATTCCGGCATCACCTACAACGGCTTTGCCGTGTCGCCCTTCATGCTCGGCGCGGCCACCACGGCGCAGAGCATCGAGTACTGGGCGGAGGACTTCGGCGCGGCGCGCGAGGACGGCGAGACGGGCGACTGGCTTGACATCCGGATGCAGCCCGAGATGAAGGAGGGACTGCTCTTCCTCAACGATCTCTATACGAGCGGCCTGCTCGACATTGAGTGCCTTACCATCGACAACACCCAGCTGCGCGAGAAGGTGGCCAGCGGCGCGACGTTCGTCACCACGGGCTACGCCGGCAGTTCCGCCCCGGCCACGACGTCGCTGCTGACGGCGGATCCAAACGCATCCATCGTCCCTGTCGGCCCGATTCACGGCGACAGCGGCAGGGAGCTGCAGGTTGCGGCAGGCGGCCAGGGCTGGCAGGCCGTCGTCATCACGAAGGACTGCGAGCATCCCGACCGCGCCATCCGTTTTATGGAATACCTGTATGACGAGCACAATATGCTCGAAGCCAACTACGGCATGGAGGACGTCGTCTGGACCATGGGCGAAGACGGCAGAATCGTGTACACCGACGAGTACCTTGCCGCAAAGGAGGCCGATCCGGTCAACGTTGCGACCACCTACGGCTTCGGCGGCAACGCCCTGATGTTCTCCCTGCAGGATATGCTGATGAGCAAGTACCTCCCCGAGCCGACTGACCCGATCGATCAGGCAAACCGTGAGATGGACGTCTACTGGTCGTCGTACGGCTACGCCGGCCTCGCGTTCAGCGAACTGGAGTCCGCGCTCGATACGGAGACCGCCACGCTTTCCGCGAAGCTTGCCGACATCTGGAATCAGGTCATCGCGTCCGTCATCACCGCCCCCGATCAGGACGCTGCGGCAGCCGCGTACGATACGGCCGTCGCCAACATGAAGGCGGAGGGCTGGGAGACGTACTACGAGGCCGTGAATACGGAGTTCAGGAATAGGAAGGCAAAGCTCGGCATCGAGTTCGCGCACCCGTACAACCAGTGATCCGCAGGATTTCCGGGAGCGTTGCAGAATGAAAACCTGCAGCGCTCCCATTTTCGTTATTCGGTGGAAGCCTGAGACCGGGAAAGCACCGGGAAAGCAGAGAAAAACGCGGAGTTTTCCACAAAAAAGGGCGCAAATCAACAGACCCTGGGGCGATCCCAGCGCCAAATGTGGAAAACTATTTTGTTTTTTCGTCTCAG
>CASFAA010000159.1 GCA_949292505.1 uncultured Oscillospiraceae bacterium | reverse complement strand
CCCGTATGGGAAAAGGGAAAAGAAACCGAGATGAACTGGTTCCTGCGCTTCACGGCGCAGGTTCCGCGGGAGGGGACAATCCGCATCACCGCGGGGAGCGCGTACCGCATTTTTGTGAACGGCGGCTTCCTGTGCGCGGGACCGGCGCGCGCGGCGCACGGCTTCAGCCGCGTGGACGAAGTGCCGTACCGCTGCGAAGGGCAGGGGATGTGCGCGATTGCCGTCGAGGCCGGCTCGTACTGCTGCAACAGCTTCGAGTACCTCGACGAGCCGGGCTTCCTGCAGTGCGAGGTCGAGTCGGGCGGCGAGATCGCCGCCGCCACGGGCTGCTTCGGCTTTACGGCGGAGCGCATGACGGAGAAAAAGCAGCGGGTCGAGCGCTACAGCTTCCAGCGCGCCTTCTGCGAGGAGTACGACCTCACCGCGGAGAGGGGCGGGGCGATCGAGCCGGCCGCTCAGCCGCAGAGAAAGCTCCTCCCGCGCGGCGTCCCGCTCGGGACGTACCCCATCGTGCGGGCCGGAGAGCCGATCCGGCGCGGCGGCGTCCGGCGGGAGGCGGGAAGGCCCTCGCCCGACTACCGCTACCTGCACCCATCCGGCAGCTTCCGGTGCTTTCCGGCGGAGCAGCTCGAGTCCCGGCTGCTCGAGGACGCGTGCGCCCTCGTGTACAGCGCGGAGGCGCAGCCCGGCGGGGTGTTCGCGCTCTACGACATGGGCCGCGACGTGACGGGCTTCATCGAAACGGCCGTCACTGTGAAGGAGGAGACGGAGCTCCTCCTCCTGTTCGACGAGATCCTCACGGACGGCGACGTCGACATCACCCGCATGGACACGACGAACGCCGTCCGCTGGAAGCTGCCCGCGGGCGCGCGCACGCTGCTGACGTTTGAGCCGTATACGTTCCGCTACCTGAAGGCGGTCTGCCTCGGCGGCGCGTGCGAGGTGGAAAGCGTCCTCGTCCGCGAGGTTGTCTGCGGCGCGAAGCTGCACAAGACCGCGCAGAGCGATCCCATCCTCGCGAAAATATACGACGCGGCGGTCGAGTCCTTCCGCCAGAACGCCGTCGACGTGTTCATGGACTGCCCCTCGAGGGAGCGCGCCGGCTGGCTGTGCGACAGCTTCTTCACCGCGCGGACGGAGTACGCCCTCACCGGGAAGAGCGAGATCGAGCGCTGCTTCCTCGAAAACTACCTGCTCCCGGAGCGATTCCCGCACATTCCGGAGGGGATGGTGCCGATGTGCTATCCCGCCGACCACACGGACGGCGTGTTTATCCCGAACTGGGCGATGTGGCTTGTGCTCGAGCTCGCCGAGTATCTGGAGCGCTCGGGCGACCGGGCGCTCGTCGGCCGCTTCCGCCCGAGAGTGTACGGCCTCATCCGCTATTTCGACCGCTTCCTGAACGGAGACGGCCTGCTCGAAAAGCTGGAAAGCTGGGTTTTCGTCGAGTGGTCGAAGGCGAACGACCTCGTGCAGGACGTCAGCTACCCGTCGAATATGCTGTACGCGAAAATGCTCGACTGCGCCGGAGCGCTGTACGGAGACGAGGCGCTGCGGGAGAGAAGCCGCGCCATGCAGGAGACGATCCGCGCCCAGTCGTTCGACGGGGCGTTCTTCCGCGACCACGCCGTGCGGAGAGACGGAAAGCTTTCCGTCGAGCCGGAGCGCACCGAGACGTGCCAGTATTACGCGTTCTTCTGCGGCACAGCGCGGCGGGAGGACGGCCGCTTCGCCGGACTGTGGCGCACGCTGACCGAGGACTTCGGCCCGCAGCGCAGACAGACCGGCGCGCACCCGGACGTGTTTTTCTCCAACGCGTTCATCGGCAACTACCTGCGTTTGGAGCTTTTGTACCGCGCGGGGCTGTTCGACAGCCTCCGGCGCGAGATCGCCGGCTACTTCGCCTCGATGGCGGAGCGCACCGGCACGCTCTGGGAGCACGACTCCCCCACGGCGAGCTGCTGCCACGGCTTCGCCTCCCACGTCGTCTGCTGGCTGGACGGCATGGCCTCCGGGACGTAACGCTTCCCGCCTCACATGGAAAAATCCCGCGCATCCCGGGCTGTTCCGGGATGCGCGGGATTTTTTTCTTTTCTCTCAGTTATTCGACGCGGGAGGAAACAATCTTCCCGTCCTCCCACGAGAACGACACGCTCTTCCCGCCCTTGACGCGCAGGCCGCGAACGCTGCCGCTCTTCCAGCTGGCGGGGATGGCGGGGAGGAGCTCCGGGCCGTCGGGGCCGCTGCGGACGAGCATTTCGGCGATGCCGGCGGTGACGCCGAAGTTGCCGTCAATCTGGAACGGCGGATGGGCGTCGAGGAGATTCGCGTAGAGGCCGCCGCCTCCGCCGTACGAGAAGGCGGAGCCCTCCACGAGGCGCATCGCCTTGTCGAGGCAGTCCTTCGCCTCCTCGCCGTTTTTCAGCCGCGCCCAGACGTTGATCTTCCACGCGATGCCCCAGCCGGTCGCGTCGTTGCCGCGCAGCCGCATAAGCTGCTCGCACGCAGCGAGCAGCTTCGGGGAGGAGGCGTCGATGGACTCGCCCGGATAGACGCCGTAGAGCGGGGAGAGGTGGCGGTGCAGCGGCTCCGGCTCCTCAAACTCCGCGCTCCATTCGAGGAGCTGCCCCTTCGAGCCGACGGAGTAACCCTTGAGCCTCCCGAGCGCCTCCTCCATCGAGGCCGCAAGCGCCTCGTCCGTCCCGAGGACGCGCGCTGCGCCGATGCAGGCGGTGAGGATGTCCGTCGTGATCGCGATGTCGACGGCGCAGTTCTCCGAGAGGCAGCAGACCTCCCCGTTCAGGCGGTAGCGGTTTTCCGGCGAGGTCGACATCGGGGTGATAAGGCCGTCCGGCGAGGACTGCAGGCGGTCGAGCATGAAAAGCCCGGCCCCGCGCAGCGTCTCCCAGTGGCGGCGCAGGAAGTCAAGGTCGCCCGTGTACTCGTAGTGCTGCCACAGATCGCGGGCGAGCCACGCCCCGCTCGAGCTCCAGTACGCCCAGCCGACGGATTCCGGGGACGGGTTCTGCCCGCCGACGGGCTCCGAGAGGCACCAGATATCGCTGTTGTGGTGCGAGCACCAGCCGCGGCAGCGGTACAGGCGTGAGGCCGTCTCCGCGCCGTTCTTCGCGAGTCCTTCGACAAAGTCGAACAGCGGCTCGTGGCACTCAGGCAGCGCGCACGCTTCGGCGGGCCAGTAGTTCATCTCCGTGTTGATGTTGATCGTATAATTGGAGCTCCACGGCGCGCGCAGCTCTTCGTTCCAGATGCCCTGCAGGTTCGTCGCCCGCGTCCCGGGGCGGGAGGAGGCGATGGTCAAATAGCGGCCGTAGTCGAACAGCAGCGAGACGAGCCCCGTGTCCGCGTGATCCTTTTCGTTCTCCCGCAGCCGCTCGTCCGTCGGAAGCTCCGCGCGGTCCTCGCCGCCAAGGGTGAGGGAGACGCGGTCAAAGAGCGCTCTGTAGTCGCTCTCGTGGCGCTCCAGAAGGGCGTCGAAGCCGAGCGCGGCGGCCTTGCGGACGCGATCGAGGCAGACGGCGAGCGGGTCAACGGCGCTCTCGCGCGGCAGGCGGTCGAAGCCCTCAAAGTTCGTCGCGACGGAGACGAGCAGAAGAAAGTCGCGCGACGCGAGCTCAATTTTCCCGTCCGCGATGCAAAACGAGCCGTCGAGGGCGACGGGCAGCACCGTGACGGCGTACGACAGCGCGCGGTTGTCGTCGAACGGGTCGTAGACCACCGGGTTTTCGCACTGGAAGTAGGAGGGCGCGGAGAGCACCGGCGCGATGGAGCGCACCGCGAGGACGCCGTCCGCCTCCGCGGGGCGGGACGGGTGCGGCGTCTCGAAGGAGACGATCGCCCGCGCGTCCGGGTTCTCCGAGACGCAGCGCACGACGAGCACCTTGTCCGGGTACGAGCAGAACGCCTCGCGGCGGACGGCGTACCCGCCGTCGCGGTATTCCGTCACCGCGGCGGCGCGCCCGAGATCGAGGCTCCTGCGGTAGGAGGATGCTTCACCCGCGCCGGGAAAATCAAGCCACAGCGTTCCGGCGGGCTGGTAGGCCGCCGACCAGGCGGAGAGGCACTTCTGCCAGACGGCGCGCTCGGCGTCCTTCACCCGTCCCTCGCGCAGCAGCGCTTCGCCCTCCTCGACGCCCTCATGCACGCCGCGCGGCGCGTTCGCGCCGGGATAGCCGGACCAGAGGGTGTCCTCGTTGAGCGAAAGCCGCTCGCGCCGGACTCCGCCGTATACCATCGCGCCGAGGCTGCCGTTTCCGATCGGCAGAGCCTGGCCGAAGCCGTCCGCCTCGCGCGCGTACCACAATTCTTTCATCCTGATCGTTCCTTTCTTTTATTCTGCCGCGCCGGAGCCTGTCCGTCGCGGCCGGGTTTTCCAATGGCGTTTTCCCGCGTCACGGGGCGGGCTTTCCCGCCTCCATGGTTTTGGGGATGGAGATGAACGCCGCGACGCCGCCCTGCTCGCTGCGGCGGAAGGTCAGCCCGTAGCCGCTGCCGAAGACGAGCCCGATCCGCTCGTGGACGTTCCGCACGCCGATGTGCGTGCCGATGAAGGGGGAGACGTCGCCGAGGCTTTCGTTCATCTGCGCGATCCGCGCGTCGTCCGCGCCGCGCCCGTTGTCCTCGACGGCGAAGACGACAGCGTCCTCCCGCGCGAACAGGCGGATGCGGATTTTCCCCGGCTCGTCGGGATTGTCGAGGCCGTACTTGATGGCGTTCTCGAGGATGGGCTGCAGCGTGAGCTTTACCGTGAAGCAGTCGAGCAGCGACTCGTCGACGTCCCACTCGACGGAAAACTCCCCGCCGTGGCGCAGCAGTTCGAGGTCGAGGTAGGAGCGGCAGTAGTCGAGCTCGTCGCGGATGGGGATCGTGTTCGAGTCGACCTGCATCATCTGCGAGAACATCGACGAGAGCATCCCGATCGCCTTGGAGACCTGGTTGTCCGATTTTGTCAGAGAGATGGCCATGAAATTGATGGTCTGCAGCGTGTTGTAGAGAAAATGCGGGTTGATCTGCGCCTGCAGCAGCGCCGTCTGCGTCTCCTTGAGGCGCGTGACGTACTGGATAAGCTCCTGCTCGGCGCGCTCTGTCTTCGTGATCGTCTGCAAAAACGAGGCGGTGATGTAGCGAAGCTCATTGTAGCCTGCGCCGCCCTTTTTGCCGGTATTCTGGTCGTAGAAGGATTTCGGATCGTCCATCATCTCGATCACGTTCTGAATGGGGAGGAACACCTTGAGCGAGACGACGTACGCGACGCCGATCGACACGAGAAACAGCGCGAACAGAAGCACCCAGACGACGCCCTGCATCGAGGAGACGCTTCTGTCGTATTCCTCGAGGGAATTGACGGCGACGTACAGCCAGCCGTTTTCGGAGGGCGGGGAGCAGCTGATCCACAGCTTCTGCCCGTCTTCGGCGGTGAACAGCCGGGCGTCGCCGGGGCCTCCGGCGGGATAGCCCGCCTCCTCAAGGGTGCCGCCGAGCCGGCCGCTGTCCAGCGAGAACAGCAGCCGCCCGCCGCGATCCAGAATGAAGAAGTCCCGCAGAGGGGCCGTGCCGCGCTGCGTGACGAGCTCGGCGATCCACCGGCCGCTGAGGTTGATGACGACGAACCCCTCCGTCGTGCCGGAGATGGAGTAGGGGACGCTGCCCGCCGTCGAGATGTAGGGCTGCCGCACGCCGAGCTGGGAGACGCCGCTGCGCCCCCACGTCCACTGAGACAGGCTCTGCGATTGCTCGAGGCAGTAGGGAAGCCACTCCATGTCGAAGAAGGTCGCCGAGGACGAGGAGACCGAATTGGAGAGCAGATACCCGTTCCGGTCGGAATACACATAGATAGAGTCGATGTATTCTCCCGACGAGACGACGAGATCCCGCATGACGCCCTTGATGTTCTGCGCCACCTCATAGCTCGGGAAATCCCACTCGTCGGTGAGGACGAAGCGGTTCACCGAGGTGTCGGACGCCGTGTTGATGGCCGCGGCCATCACGTTCGTCTGCACAGTGTCGACGATCTCCTGCACGTTTGCGACGGCGCCCTCCGCCGCGCTTGTCACCTCGTCGAACCACGCGCTCTGAAAGTACAGCGAGATGCCCAGGCACGTCAGGGAGAGCGGCAGATACAAAACGAGGAGAATGGTCAGAAAGTTCTTGAGAAAGAGGCTGCTGAACCTGTAATTCTTAAAATAGTATCGAAAATTATACTTTTTCATGGCTCTCCTGTGTCCCGACGCGGAGTATTTTTTCGCGGTACTCCGTCGGCGTGCAGTCGAAGATGCGCTTGAAAAGCTTGTAGAAGTGCTGCAGGCTCCGGTAGCCGAGGAGCTCGTTGACCTCGTAGACGCGGCACGTCGGGTCGCGCAGGAGCTCGGCGGCCTTCTCCATCTTCACGCGGATCGTGAATTCGCTGAAGTTTTCCCCCGTCTCCTCCTTGAACAGGCGGGAGAGGTAGTTCGGGCTGATAAAGACCTGATCGGCGACCTGCTGCAGCGAGACGTTCTCCGAGATGCGGCTGCACGGAGCCGGCGGTCTCGAGCACAGCGTCGGCGGCGCACACGTCGCGGAAGGCGTGCGCCGTGTCAAGGCAAAGCGCCCGGCGCTTTTCGTCGGGCAGGGAGGGCTCTGCCAGCAGCAGAACCTCGCAGCCGTCCTCCCCGTCGGGAAAGAGGATGGGCGAAAGCGGGAAGCCGTGCTGCTCAAAGAGCATGGAGAGAATATTCGCCGCGACCTCCTGCGGGATCGGCTCCTCGCGGCTCCCCTGCGCGATCCGCAGCCGGTAGGGATAGACGAGGAGAGGGGAGAGCGTCGCGGAGAGGCCGAAGCGGTCGAGGTACGCCGACGCGTCCTTTTCCTCTGTTCTGTTCCCATTATAGGAGGTTTCCCGGGGATGCACAAGGACAATCTTTCCGTATCATCGGAGAAAAACGCACTCTCCGGCGCGGAGGGTAGTGCGATTTTATCCGTTTTCACCGGTTCTGTAGAAAAGCACAGTCTGTTTTCTCTCCGAAAAAAGGGAAAAACGCAAAAACCGTTCCTCAAATGCAAATAATGTGCCATTGCGCATTTCGCCTTGCTCCCCTATAATGAAGACAAAGCTCCGTCCCGGACGGAGTACATCAGGAACAACGTGGAGGAGGCACCACCGCAATGACGTCAAAGGAACGTGTGCGCGCTGTCATGCAGCGCCAGAGGCCAGACCGCATCCCCGCCGCCTTCGAGGCCGTCGGCACGGTCACCGGCCGCCTGATGAAGGAGTACGGCTTCACCGAGTACGACCAGCTGCTCGAGAAATACCAGATCGACATCGTCGGAGCCGGCCCGCGCTATATCGGGCCGGAGCTGCCCGTGCGGGTCGACGAAAAGGGCAGGGAGATCCACCGCTCCTTCTGGGGCTATGAGCAGACCGTCCATGTCACCGAGCTCGATTCCTATCCTGTCACGACGTACTTCCCGCTTTCGGGCGTCGAGACGTTCGTGGAGGTCGACGCGTACCATTGGCCCGACCCGGACTGGTTTGACTATTCCGCCATCGGCGAGACGATCGCCAGGCACCCCGACAAGGCGATCATCATCGGCCACGAGGGGCCGTTCCAGATCGTCACCTATCTGATTTCCA
>CASFAA010000158.1 GCA_949292505.1 uncultured Oscillospiraceae bacterium | reverse complement strand
TGCCCTTCACCTTGTTCGCCGCGATGCTCATCCCGATGCCGGTGCCGCAGCAGAGAATGCCCTTCTCGCACTCGCCGCCCGCCACGCTGTGCGCGACCGCCGCGGCGATCGGGCCGTAGTTGACGGACTCCTCCGTCATCGAGCCGAAATCGCGGTACGGGATATTATGCTCCTCGAAATACGCCTTGATGGCGTTCTTGAGCGCGAAGCCTCCGTGGTCACATCCTAAAGCTATCACAAAACGTCCTTCCCTTCCTGTATATTTTTATTGGTTTCCCTTGCTTTGCAGCCGCTTTTTGAGCTCGCGCTCCGCCTGCGGGAGGCGCAGATAAATCGGGCTGAGCGCGGCGGCGGAGACCGTCTCCCCCCGCGCCGCCGCCTCGATCGCCGCCTTCGCCGCGCCGCTCGCGCGCTGATAGCGAAGCGGCTCCGGCAAAAGGACGGGCGAGAACGCGCGGAAGGCGTCCAGCCCGGCGCACATGGCCGCCCCGTCGCCGACGAGGTAGACCGGCCCCTTCGCGTCTTTGCAGCTCTCCGCCGCCTCTGTGGCGGAAATGGCGCGGTCTTCTGTAAGACGCGCAATGCTCCCGTTTTCGACGGCGAACAGCGCGTTGTACACCTGCCCGCAGCGCGCGTCCATCAAAGCGCAGACCGTCCCCGTGAGGAACGACGCGTTCTGCGCCATCGCCTCGAGCGTCGAGACGCCCGCGCACGGCTTTCCGAGCGCGGCGGCCATGCCCTTGACGCTCGCGACGCCGATGCGCACGCCCGTGAACGAGCCCGGCCCCGCCGTGACGGCAAAGAGGTCGACCTCCTCGAGCGGGCACTGCGTGCAGCGCAGCAGCTGCTCGACCATCGGCATCAGCGTCTGGCTGTGCGTGAGGCGGGTGTTGCAGAAAAACTCCGCGAGGAGCTTTTCGCCGTCCATCAGCGCGGCGGAGCCCGCCACCGCCGTGGAATCTATCGCCAATACTTTCATAGCAGAATCCTTCCTGTGCGAAGTTACGCGTCCGCCGGGGCTTCCCCGGGAAGCGCGAGGCCGTCGAACGCGAAGACACGCTCGTCCTCCGACGCCCCGCGCGAGACGGAGATACGCACGGCGTCCTCCGGCAGCGCGCCCTCGATGTTCTCGCTCCACTCGATGACGAGCACGCCGCCCGTCTCGAGATAGTCGAAGAAGCCCGTCGAATACAGGTCGTCCCACGACGTGACGCGGAACATATCGAAGTGGTAAAGCGGGATTTTTCCCGCGTGCTCGTGAATCAGCGCGAAGGTCGGGCTCGAGACCTCGCCGCGCACGCCGAGGCCGCGCGCCAGCCCTCTCGTGAAGGCCGTCTTCCCCATCCCCATGGGGCCGAACAGCGCGAGCACCTCGCCGCCGCGCAGCACGCCCGCCACGCGCTCGCCGAGGCGCTCCGTCTCGGCGGCGGAGTGTGTCACAATCCGCATGGCGCGCCTCAGAACAGGCCGGAAATCATGCCGTCGCCGTCCACGTCGATGCGCTGGGCGGCGGGGGCCTTCGGCAGGCCCGGCATGGTCATGATGTCGCCCGCGTACGCGACGACGAAGCCCGCGCCGCTTGAGAGACGCAGGTCGCGGATCGTCACGGTGAAGCCCTTCGGCCGTCCGAGGAGGGCGGCGTTGTCCGAGAGGGAATACTGCGTCTTCGCGATGCAGACGGGCAGCTTGTCCCCGCCGAGGGCGCGGATGTCCGGCAGAGCCTTCTTCGCGGCGGGGCCGTACGTCACGCCGTCCGCGCCGTAGATCTCCCGCGCGATGGTCTCGATTTTCTCCTCGATGGTGAGGCCGTCCTTATAGAGGGGCGCGAAACGGCGCTGCCCCTCGGTGCGCGCAATCTCCGCGACGACCGTCTCCGCGAGCGCGACGCCGCCCTCGCCGCCCTTGCCGAAGACCTCGGACAGGGCGTACGGCACGCCGAGGGATTTGCAGCAGCTGTCAATAACCTGAAGCTCCGCGTCCGTGTCGGTGTGGAAACGGTTGATGGCGACGACAACCGGCACGCCGTACTTCTTCATGTTCTCGACGTGCGCGGCGAGATTCGCTGCCCCCTTCTCGAGCGCCAGGACGTTCTCCGCGGCCAGCTCGGCCTTCGGCACGCCGCCGTTGTACTTGAGCGCCCGCACCGTCGCGACGACGACGACGCAGTCCGGCGCGAGACCGGCGAGGCGGCACTTGATGTCCATGAACTTCTCCGCGCCGAGGTCGGAGCCGAAGCCCGCCTCGGTGATGCAGTAGTCGGCGAGCTTGAGGGCGAGCTTCGTGGCCCGCACGGAGTTGCAGCCGTGCGCGATGTTCGCGAACGGCCCGCCGTGCATGATGGCGGGGGTGTTCTCGAGCGTCTGCACGAGGTTCGGCTGGATGGCGTCCTTGAGCAATGCCGCCATCGCGCCCTCGGCCTTGAGGTCGCGCGCGTACACCGGCTTCCCGTCGTAGGTGTAGGCGACGAGAATATTGCCGAGTCTCTGCTTCAAATCCGCAAGATCGGCGGCAAGGCACAGAATCGCCATGACCTCCGTCGCGACGGTGATGACGAACCCGTCCTCGCGGGGAACGCCGTTGACCTTCCCGCCGAGGCCGACGACAAGGTTCCGCAGCGCGCGGTCGTTCATGTCGAGGCAGCGCTTGAGCAGAATGCGGCGCGGGTCGATGGAGAGCTCGTTGCCCTGCTGGAGGTGGTTGTCGAGCATGGCGCAGAGCAGGTTGTTGGCGGATGTGATGGCGTGCATATCGCCGGTGAAGTGGAGGTTGATGTCCTCCATCGGGACGACCTGCGCGTACCCGCCGCCCGCGGCTCCGCCCTTGACGCCGAACACCGGTCCGAGGGACGGCTCGCGCAGCGCGATGACGGCCTTCTTCCCGATCTTCGCCATGGCCTCTCCGAGACCGGCGGTCGTGGTGGTCTTCCCTTCGCCCGCGGGCGTGGGGTTGATGGCGGTCACGAGGATGAGCTTCCCGTCCTTCGCGTCCCGCAGACGCCGGAACAGCGCCTCGTTAAGCTTTGCCTTGTACCTCCCGTACGGCTCGAGCTCCTCCTCCGAAATCCCAAGCCCCGCCGCGATTTCCCGTATCGGCAGCAGCTTTGCCCTCTGGGCAATTTCAATATCAGTCAGCATGATACGATTCCCTCCCGAAATATTCGTGCGGTCATACTGTGTGTATTATAGCACAAATGCGGGGTGGAGAGAAGGGGGTATTTTTGAGGGGGGTGTGGGGGACGTTCTTGAAGCCTCCCTCAGAACGAGGGAGGTGTCGCCGCAGGCGACGGAGGGAGGGACGCTGCCCTCTTACCGCGCGGAAAATTCAGAGCACTCCGCTCACTGGAGCGCCGTCCTTTAAACCTCCCTTGTTGGAAGTCCGGAGGTGTGCTCCGCCGCAGTGGCGGCGCGCCGGATGGGATGCTGATGATGGGTGGTTTAAGAGGGCGGCGTGAAACGCCGTCCCGGCAGCGGCCATTCTTTTTCCTTTTCTGCCGTGCGCACAGCAGCACTGGTTTTAAATCGGTCTTGCGTAAATAATAAGCCATCCTCTCCAACAGTAAATTCATCAATTTTTCACTTTGCCGCTCAGGCCGCGGCCGGCCCCCGCTTTTCTTTTCTCGAAAAGAAAAGGGGGAAAGAAACGACAGGGGCTTGCGCCCCTTGACCCCGAGCAGGTCGACGTATACGTCCGCCTTTCCATCCTCGC
>CASFAA010000157.1 GCA_949292505.1 uncultured Oscillospiraceae bacterium | reverse complement strand
TGGGAGACGTACGAGGAGGAGCCGGGCACCGCGCTGCTCGGGCGTATCGCGCGGATCCTCGGCTGCAAGACGGAGGATCTCACCTGACGCTGACGAAACCATAAAAGGAGGCCGCACTCTCGGGGGTGCGGCCTCCTTTTTTCACGGCGCCTTGGGATATTCGTTGCAGAGCAGGCGGTAGGGCGGCTCGTCCTCCTCGATGGTCGGAAAGCGCCCGACAGCCGGGACAAAGTGGTTGTCGGAAACGTCGTCGTTGCACATGGACACCTCGCCGATGAGCACGCTGCCCGTGCCGGGTTCCACGTCGAAATCGTGGAACTGGTGCGTCGGCAGGGTGAGACTCTCACCCGGATGCAGGACAATGCCTGTCCCGGAGGGGACCGTGTACCGCCGTCCGTCGGAATACACGAGCACATCAGTATCCGCGGGCTCCTCCTTCTCGTCGTCGTTGCGGACGTGGATGATCAGCGTGCCGCCGCCGCGGTTGATGATATCCTCCCACTTGTACCAGTGGAAGTGCATCGGCGCGTGTTGGCCCTCGCGCAGCATCAGAAGCTTTTCCGCGTACGGCTTCGGGTAGCGCTCGTCGCCCGCCACGCCGTTTCTCAGCGTTACGAGAGCAAAGCCTGTCTTCTCCCAGTCGCCCATGCCGAAATCGGTGATGTCCCAGCCGAGCATGGCGTCGCGGATCTCGTCGTACTCATGGCCCTTTTCCTTCCACTCCTCCGGCGTCCAAAGGCAGAACGGCGGCAGGTGGAAGCCGTTTTTGCGGATGAGCTCCTCCATCTCGCGGATGCAGCGGTTGATTTCCGAACGCTTCATTGCAAATTTCTCCCCTTTCTCAAAGGCCGAAGCCGGTCAGGCGCAGCTCGGGCGCGGCGTCGCCGAACGCCGTCACGGCCACGCGCTTCTCCTCGCCCGGCAGCAGATAGAAATAGTTCTCGTCAAAGAGCAGGAAGCTCCTGTTGTCCGGCTCGCGGGCGTCCTCGAGCTTCACGCCGGCGGCGACGGACGCTCCCTCGTTTTTGAGGACAGCCGTCCACTCGCCGGGGCGCGCGCCGCTCTTCACGGAGAGGGAAAGGCGGGGCTTTTCGAGGTCAAGCAGCGGGGCGAGCGTTGTCTTCGTGAACAGGTAGCGGTTCTCCGTGAGCGGCGTACCGTCCGCTTCGCCCGAGAGAATCAGGAAGAACAGCTGCGTGCCGATTTTCTCGGCTCTGCACGAGAATTCACCCGCGAGGCTGGCCTTCTCCCCACCCGCGGCGGCCTCGAACGAAGCCTCGGCGAGCACCGCGCCGTTCGCGTCCGCCAGTCGGGCGGTGATGTGCGCGTTCGCCGCAGGAGCGCTGGTCTGGAACCATATCTTCGCGGTGAAGGCGTCCTTCCCGGCGATCGTCTGGCTGTCGAAGGAGGCCGTCGCCGTCGAGAAGCCGTACGCTCTCGCGACGCCGTAGTAGGCGGGCTTCGGCAGACCGTAGTAGTCGACGCTGCAGGTGCAGGTGTTGTTCGGATAGGGCTCGTTGAACTGCCACGGGAACGTCCCGCTGGCGTGCAGCGCGCGGCGGCGGTTCGCCTCCACGGCGTATTTGAGGCCCTCGTACTGCATGAGCTGGCTGGCCGGAACGGCCTCCTCCACGCAGGTCAGGCGATCCTCAAACATTTCCTGCATAAGCGGGAAGTTGTTCCACCACGATCCACGGTGGAAGTAGAGGAAATTGTCGCGGCTCGGCGGCCACAGATGGCTCTTGTCCATACCGCGCAGAAGGGTGGTAAGGTTCGTCATGCCCTCGACGCCGAACTCGCTCGAAAACAGGGACGCGCCGCTGTTGTAGAGCGTGTACTGCTCCGTCAGGCCCTGGTGCTCCCACGGGCCGTGGACGTCGTGCATCCCGTCTGGATGCTCGGCGATGTCGCGCAGGGTGTTGTTGAAGATCCGGCCCGTCGGGGAGGATTCCAGGAAGTACCGGCCGGGGTCGAGCTCCTCAACCGCCCTGCGCAGGACGCGGATAACCGGCTCGTCGGGGGAGATCATCGATCCGCCCTCGCTCTGCAGCTCGTTTCCGCCGCCCCAGACGGCGAGGGACGGATGGCGCGTCTTCTCCGGGACGATCTGCCGCGCCTCTCTGTCCATGAGCTCGAGGAAGGCAGGCTCCTCGGAGGGCTTGTTCTCGATGCCGGAGCTCGACTGGATGAACTCCTGCCACACGAAAATACCGAGCTCGTCGCACAGGTCATAAAATTCCTCGCGCTCGATCAGGCCGCCGCCCCAGACGCGCAGGCAATTGCAGTGCGCCTTTTTCACGAGGGTCAGCAGATATGTCAGGCGATCACGGTTGAGATCGCCGTAGAGGACGTCGTACGGCACCCAGTTCCAGCCCTTGAGATATATCGTCCTGTTGTTGACGCGCACGGTGTACGGGCGGGCGTCGGCGGACGCGCCCTCGTTCGCAATCCACTCGAGGCGGCGCAGGCCGGTGCGCGCCTCGCGGGAGCAGACACACTCCTCCCCTTTCCAGAGGCTGAGCTTCACGAGATACAGCGGCTGGTTTCCGTACTCCGACGGCCACCACAGTTCCGGCTTGTCGATCCAGAGGGACACGGAAACCGGACCACCCAGCACGCGCTCCACATGGTAAGCGACGCGTTCTTCCCCGAGCCACGCCTCGGCGCGCAGTTCAAGCTGCCCCTCCTCCCAGAGCTTCGCTTCCGCGAGGACCCTGATTTCCGCCTCGTCAAGCTTCGGGGAAACGGCGGTGCGAATCTGCATACCGAGCAGATCGCCCTCGCGGACCGCCTCGAGCCATACGTCCTTCCAGATGCCGAGATGCACCATCCGCGGGCAGAAGTCCCACCAGTATGTCATGCGGCTCTTGTGCGTCCTGACATACCGCGTCTTGCTCACCTGCGGCTCCTCGTCCGGCGCACGCTGGATAACGACCGCCACAAGGTTCTCCCCTTCGGGGTCAATCAGGTCGGTCACATCGCAGGAGAAGGAGGGAAACATTCCCTCGTGCTCCGCCGCGAGGACGTCGTTCACATAGACAAGGCAGGCGTAATCGACGCCGCCGAAGACGAGGCGCAGGCGCTGCCCGCGCATGGATTCGGGCAGGCGGAAGGTCTTGCGGTAGACCCACGTCCGCTGGGAGATCCATTCAAGCTGCAGGCTGTTCGCCTCAAAAAACGGATCGGGGATCGCGCCGCAGCGCAGAAGATCGCCCGTCACGCTCGAGGGCACGGAACCGGGCTTCCACCAGCGCACGTCGCGCGTCTCACGCCGGTGCGCGTTGCGCCAGACCCAGTCCTCGCCCAGAAATTCTTTCATCGTCCAATCGGTTCCGCTGAGCAGAAATCGTTCCATCTTCTCACTCCTCCAAAGGTCTTTCCAGCAGATCGCACGGCACGAAGCCATCCTGTGTCAGCCGAACCGCGGCAAGCTCCCACGGGGAAAGCTCGCGGCGGACGGAGAAGCCGCGGGCGGAAAGCTCCGCCCAGCCGCCCTTGCCTTCCGTCTCAAACAGACGGAAGACGAGATCGCCGCTGCCGTCCTGCGCGGGCTTGACGGCGGAGACATACACGTTCTCCGCGTTCCCCTGCGCGAGGGAGCCCGTCCGCAGAAAACGCTTGCCGGTGTGGTTGCTGTCGCCGAGGTATTCGAGCGGCAGGTGGAGGCGGTCGGCCTCCTCAAACAGGCGGCGGGCGGGAATTGCGGCCGCGTGCGGCAGAAGCCGCAGCTCCCAGAACAGCTGCTCCTGGTTCATGAAGCGGCCGTCGATCGTCTCCGGCAGCGGGCCTTCCCCGCCTCTGGCATAGACGGCGCTGCGGGCGAGGATCAGCTGATAGCGGTTTCCCTCCTGACGGAAGCCGTACAGGCCGTCGTTCAGGACGGCGAGGCCGCGGCCGTTCTCATCGGAGAGATCGGCGAAGCGGTGCTGGTAGTATTCGTGATTCTCATCGTCAAGGTTGACCTTTCTCTCCGCGAGGAAGGCCGTCTCATCGAGGACGCAGGGCGCGTCACAGACTGAGGGAACATCGAACGTCACCTGACGGTGCTTCTCGGCGCAGCGGAAACGGACGCGCAGCTTCAGCACGGCATTCCCGCGCTCGAGAATGTAGTCGATTGCCATCTCGGACTTCTCCCACGCAAGGTTCGCGCGGACGATCGCCCGCATACAGTTCGATTCGATGACGCGCAGGCTCTCCGCGCGGAACGCGCCGCGCCGCTCCCCGTGGAAAACGGTCTCGCCCCACGCGCCGCGGTCGTCATAGGAGACGGAAATGCAGCAGGGGCCGCCGAGCAGCTCCGCGCCGTCCATCACGATCGAGGACGGACATCCCGTTTCGCGGTCGAGCGTGACGCGCACAAGGCCGTTGTCGAGGAAGGTCTCCCCCGCCTCCACCGGCGGCAGCTGCGGCGGGGCCTCCGGCCCCTCGGAGACAATGCGGTAGACGGCATAGCCGTATGCCGGAACGTCCGCCTCAAAAACAAGGCCCTTGCGGCTCTCGGGAGCGCTGTTGTCGTACAGCGTTTCACAGCAGGGAAGCTCCTGCGCCATCGTGCCCTTGAGACGCAGCGGCTTCTTCTGGGCGCGCGGGACGTACACGCACGCGGAGAACACGCCGTGGTACGGAACGCCGGACGGGTTAAACAGAATGAGCGGGAAGCCCTCGCCGCGCGTGTCGAGCTCGTTCGCGATCGCCTGCGCGGCATTGCGGATCACCCTGCGGCCCTTTGCGGTCGCGCCGAGCACTTCCTCACACGCGTGGTTCCGCGCCGGCTCGATGCTCGTACCCGCCAGAACGTCGTGGAACTGGTTGAAGAGCGTCTCCTTCCACGCTTCGGCAAGCTCGCCGAGCGGAGGCGCGTACGTCTCCCGGCCAAGCTCCCCGGCCATCGCGGCCATCGTCTCCGCCTTCTGGAGCGTCCACTCGGCCTCGCGGTTGTTCTTCTTGATCTGCGAGTCGGAGCTGTAGCAGCCGTAGAACACGCGGCCCATCTCGTGCGCGCGTACGGGAAGCTTCTCCGGCTCGAGCTTCGAGAAGAAGCCCTCGAGCGTCGAGAAGTCGAGCTCGAGATCCTGCCGCTCCTGCCGCATTTCATAAATCACGCGGATGTTTTCAATGGTCGGCCCGCCGCCATGGTTGCCGACGCCGTAAAAGACGGCCATACGATCGCCGTCGTACCGCTCCATCGCCTCAAGGCTCTCGGCGAGGTTGCGCTCGAGGGCGGGGCGCGTCCAGGCCATGTACTCGCCGCCGGTGCGCTCCGCGAGGACGCTCGCGCCGGACGGCGACTGCCAGACGAAGACGGGCGGGACATCGAGATTCGACTTGCCGGGACGGGACATCAGGTAATAGCGGATGCCGCAGCCCGCGCACACGGCGGGCAGGTTCGCGCCATGACCGAAGCTGTCGACATTGTAGGCGGCGACAACCTCCTTGCCGAACTCCCGCTCCACAAACTCCTTGCCGTAGAGAAAATGGCGAATGAGACTCTCGCCGGAGGGGATGTTGCAGTCGGGTTCGACCCACATACCGCCGACAATTTCCCAGCGGCCCTCGGCGACTCTCTGCCGGATGCGTTCAAACGCTTCGGGGCAGTTTTCCTTCATCCACTCGAGGTAGGAAATGCTCGAGTGCGTAAAGATAAAATCCGGGAACTCGTCCATGCGGTCGAGGGCGGAGAGGAAGGAGGACTTGACCTCCTGCATTCCCTCCTCGCGCTCCCAGAGCCACACGGGATCGATGTGCGTGTTTCCAATCATGTGAATCTTCTTCTTTTCCATGATTCTTCTCCTCCCACGGCGTTACGCCTTGCCGGATTCCTCCGGGAATTCAAGCAGGTTCGTCTTCTGCCAGCCGGTTTCCGTCCGGCGGAACGTGAGCAGCTCCCAGGCTCCGGCGGTGAAGGCAAGCTCGCCCTCCGGCGTGCGCAGGACGCCGGAGCCCGCACGGCCCGCGATCTCCTGCACGCGGTACACGGTTCCGCCCTCCTCGCCGGGCTTGACGGCGGCGAGAGCAAAATGGCCTCCCTCCACCGACGCGGCGCTGAAGGAGGAAACCGCGCCCTTTCTTCCGCCGTGGCGGCAATCGGCGAGCGCGAACGGGCGGCGATCGGCCTGCGCGGCCTCACGGAAGCGCTCCTCCTGAGAAAGCGCTTCTCCATGCGGGCGCAGCTGGAGGGTAAAGCTGTGCACGCCCTGATCGGCGTACTCATAGCCCTCAACCGGATTATACCAGCCCACGCCGTTGCCCTGCGCGAAGATGGCGCTGCGGGCAAGCGGCAGCTCAAGCGCGCCGTCCTGCAGGACATAGGCGTACTTGCCGTCGTTGACGGTCAGCAGACCGCGCCCGCTCTCGTCGGACGCGTCGGCAAAGCGGTGCATACTGTACTCGACGCCGTTCTCCGGCTCATGGAAGAACGTCCCGTAAGCGCATTCGGCGGCGACGGTCTTCGCCCCGCACAGCGGCAGGGAGGCGCGCAGCATCTGCCACTCGCCGTCCCAGAGCAGGCGGCTTCTGATCTCGAGGGCGTCCGAGCCCGCGCTCAGGACAAAGCGCTGCTCGAGGCGGCTTCCGCCGAGACGGTACACGGCGCGCACGACCTTGCGGACGCAGCCGGACTCAATCGTCTCGAGGAGCTCCGGGGTCAGGCTTTCGCCGGAATCCTCGTACCGGCGGTCCTGACAATGGCCCCAGGCGTCGCGCTCGTCCGTCCAGACGGCGTACCGCACAGGCCCGGAGAGAGCGTCGTAGCCGGTACGCTTGTCGACGAGGGAGCACAGCGCGCCGTCCTCCGTAAAGCGGACAAGCAGGCGATCGTTTTCCATCACATGGGGATCGTCGTCCGGGGTAAAGCCGTTGTTCACGGCAAGCGGGAACTCCGGCGCGCGGCGGACGTCGCACGCGAGCGCCGGCTCGCCGACAGCGGTGCGGTACATCGCAAAGCCGTACGCGGGAAGCTCGGCGTGAAACACGATGCGGCGGCGGCCTCCGAGGTTATAATTGCGCACCTTGGCGTCCGTATAGGAGCGCTGGTAGGGGATCTCCTTCCCCGACGCGTCGAGGAGGACGAGCCCGTCCTTGCAGAACCAGTTGAGCTCGACCTCGACCTCTCCGGCATACGGCTCGCCGGACGGGTTGAACAGAAAGAGCGGGAAGCCCTCGCCCTGTGTGTCGACGGCGTTGACGATATTCTGCACCGAGAGCACCCGGAGCTTCCGGGCGCGCGACGAGACCTCGTCGAGCTGGCGGACGGCCTCGTCCCGCGCGGCGGATGTCGCGGTGCCGCCCAGGGTATCGTGGAACTGGTTGAACAGCAGCGTTTTCCACAGCTCGCGCAGCTCCGCGCTGCCGGTATGCGCGCTGCCGGTAATGGCGCGCTCGAGAACAAGCATTGCCTCGGCGGTCAGCAGATCGCGCTCCGTGCGGCGGTTCTTCCACTTGAGCTGGCCGTCCATCGAATAGCAGCCGGTGTTGACGCCGTTGAAAAAGTCGCGCAGCACCGGAAGGGAGGCCCGTTTCTCTGCGGTCAGGCCGTTGAAGAACTCGTCGTACCCGCCGAAGGGCAGGCCCGTCTCCGGCAGCTCCCCGCGCAGGCGGCGGACGCTCTCGAGATTCTTCTTCGTCGGCCCGCCGCCGTGGTTGCCGACGCCGAAGCAGCAAATCATCGCGTGGAGACCGGCGCGCTCCGCAGCGGCGGAGGCGAGCTCCACGGCCTCGCGCGTCGACTCATAGAACCAGGTCGTGTATTCGCTTGGGAGGCTGACCGCCGTCACGCGGCTGCCGTCGGGGCCTTCCCAGAGGAAAGCGGGCGTGTCGAGGCGCGGCCGCATGAAGACGTACTCGTTCATCCCGGATTTTTTGAGAATCTGCGGCAGGGAGACGGCATGGCCGAAGCTGTCCACGTTCGAGCCCGTACGGCACAGCCTTCCGAAGGTTTTGAGGAAGTAGCGCTGGCCGTACAGTCCCTGGCGGACAAACGCTTCGCCGCTCGGCAAAATGCAGTCCGGCTCAATGAACCAGCCGCCCGCCAAGCGGAAGCGCCCCTCCTCCACGCGGCGGCGGATGCGGGCGAAAAGCTCGGGGCTTGTACGCTCAAGCCACTCGAAGAACGCGGAGGACGTCGCGGTGAAGGTCATCTCCGGGTCCTCGTCCATGCGGTCAAGAGCGGAGGAGAACGTCGCCTTGACCTCCTGCATCCCTTCTTCCCAGTCCCAGAACCAGACCGGGTCGATGTGGGAATTGCCCGTCATATAGAGCGTTACTTTTTTCTGTTCCACAGCTCGCCCTCCTCACAGCGTATTGGCGGTCGCGATTTTGCTCCACTCGTTGTCCCAAAGCGGGATGGTGGAAAAGCCGGGGTTCTCGCGGTTGTCGAGCAGGAGGCGCTCCGGCTCAAGCTCCTCGATGACCGGCGCTTCGCCGGAGAGGAAGCCGTCCACGGTCTCCGCCGCGCGGCGGAGGCGATCCGATACGCCCGCAAGGCGCAGATCGAGCACCTCAAGGCCGAACGCCTTGTTCTCCCGCTTCCACTGCGCCCGGACAAGCGTGTGGAAGCGCTCCGTCTTTTCCGCCGCGAGACGGCAGCGGCCGGAGAGCGCGGCAAGCGCCTCTCTGTCGCGGCTGTCGTAAGCCTGCTTGAGGCGGACGCCGAGATCGCACTTGACGGAGAGCACATCGGCGAGCGCGGCGAGCGCCGCGAACAGATAGGCGTACTCCCCGCCCTTTTCGGCGATGGCCGCGAGGCGGCCGCGGCAGGCCGCGAAGTGCGGCGGGTATGTCTCCGGATCGACGTGGCGGTCGAAGATGCCGAGCAGCGCGTCCTGATAGAGCAGGTACTTCGCAGGGCCGACGCTCACACGGCCGGGCGCGGGGTTGTCCGGCGTGAGGTTCAGCGAATCGAGCTCGAGGAAATCCGAGAGAACGGCTCCCGTGCACGCGAAAAGGCGCGGCGCGACCCACTCGTCGTCCGTCCGCCCGGCCCAGCACGCTTCCGCGTACAGAGACAGCACGGGCAGGACGCACGACTGCGCCGCCTCGCCGCCGTTATCGCCCCAGCCGGTGACGATCACATTCTGCACGCCGTTCGCGGCGCAGCTCTCGAGCGCGAGGCGAGAGGCCATCATGCTGTGGCGCAGCAGCGGCGCGAAGCCGTTCCACTTCCACGCGCCGCCCGCGAAGGCGACCTTATCGGTCATCTGATGATGGCGGCGGAGCATGGAGTCGTACTTCGCGCGATCTCTTGTGTAGTAGTCCCAGTAGACGAGCTCCACGTCCTGCGGAATGCGGGCGCGGATTTCCGGCGTGATCTCCGGGCCGTCCCCGTGATAGGAATCGCCGTTGACCATTTTGAAGAACATATCGCTCCACATCATCGCGGTGAAGCCGTACCTTTCGCAGATATCGAGAACGCGGCGCAGATGACGCTCCATGACGTCGAAGCGGTGCTCGTAGCCGTATTTTTTCAGATGCGCGCCGCGCCCGATCATCTCGGCCTCGTCCATGCCGATGTTGATGACGCGGCTGCGGAAGGTCCCGGCGCAGGAGCGCACCATGGCCTCGATGAGGTCGTACGTCTCATCGAGATCGCAGCAGAGGATATCCCCCGTGTCGCGGACATTGCCGAACGAGCGCCAGTGGAAAATGCCGTTGAGGTGGGCGAGCGTCTGGATGCACGGCACCAGCTCAATCCCGAATTCCGCGGCGTACGCGTCGAGGGAGCGCAGCTCCTCCTGCGAGTAGCGGCCTCTCAGATAGCCGAAGAACGGGTACTCCGGGATCTCGTAGGTGTCCTCGGTGTAGAGCATCAGGCGGTCATAGCCCATGAGGGCGAGACGGCGGATGAGGCTCTTGACGTAGTCCACGCTGCACACGGCGTTACGCGAGCAGTCGACCATGTACGTCAGATGGCGGAACGCGCGCGTCTCAGACGCCGAGGCGGACGCCTTCCCCTCGCGCAGCCAGCCCGCGAGATACCCGACGCCGCGGAACAGGGCGCAGGGGGACTCGCCGGAGAGCTGAGCGCTGTTTCCCGAGAGGGAGACGGACAGGCCCGGCGCGCCGAGCGAGACAGAGAGGCGCAGATCGGCCTCTCCCGCCTCCCGCAGAAGCTCCTTCACAGAATCGGTATAGCGTGCGGCCTCGCCGGCCGCGGTGATCTGAAGCATGACAAATCCTCCCACAAGGTTCATTCCGTAACGGTGATCAGCATTTCCGCCTGCGTGCCGAGGCAGCGCTCTCCCTGGAAGACGCGGCAGCCGAGGCGGGCGCGCAGGACGGGCTTCTCCGGCGCGCGGAGCACAAAGGACGCCCACACCCCGTCCTGCGAGGCGGACAGCAGCGTGAAGCCCTCCGGGACGACGGCCTCCATGGTCATCCCCTTCCCGTTTTTCCACAGAAGCTCCGCCTCGACGGTGAATTCCTCCCCCGGCGCGACCGTCTTCTCATAGGGCGTGAAGCGGGCGAGGAAATCGTTGAGCGGGCGGCCGTCCTCCGGCAGCAGCGCGTGATGGAGGCGGCTTGCCTCCTCCCCCTTCTCCTCCAGGCGGCGGAAGAAGTCCTCGTCGGGTTTCTGCTTCGACCAGTGGCCGGAGAGAATCCAGTCGGGGTGAAGCTCACGCAGAAGCTTCGCGCTCGCGATGAAGTCCTCCGGCTCCCAGAGGTTCTTGTA
>CASFAA010000156.1 GCA_949292505.1 uncultured Oscillospiraceae bacterium | reverse complement strand
CCGCACCGCGCTCTTAAATGGGCCGTCGGAAGCATCCCCCCGGCGCTGAAATTTAATTTGCCGGGACGCCACCCGGCAAATTGAATTTCAGACGCTCCGCCGCCACTGCGGCGGAGCACACCCCCGGACTTCCACCAAAGGGGGCTGCCAAGCCTCCTGCAAACGGCGGGGAAGGCAGAAGGACGAAAGCCTTTTACCCGCCAATTTCTATCCTAAGCCAAATAATTCAAGCAAACCCCTTGACAATGGGGGACAAGTAGTTTATAATAAATAACGCTCCGCTACCGAGGCGGAGGGATATGGCGGCATAGCTCAGCTGGCTAGAGCATTCGGTTCATACCCGAAGTGTCACTGGTTCAAATCCAGTTGCCGCTACCATACGGCCCGGTGGTCAAGCGGTTAAGACACCGCCCTTTCACGGCGGCTTCACGAGTTCGAATCTCGTCCGGGTCACCAAAATGGCGGTCATTAACCTCTGAAGCGACTTCAGAGGTTAATGTTTTTCCTGACCACCGCACGTCGTTCCGGCGCGAAAGCGCAGCAAAAACAAACGCTGTTTGTTTTTGATTCGGACGCATAGCTCAGCTGGTTAGAGCGCTCGCCTCACACGCGAGAGGTCATGGGTTCGAGTCCCCTTGTGTCCACCAGAATTGCGGCTCGTCCGCAGCAGAAAAAACCGCCATTGTGCGGTTTTTTTCGTATTCCGAAGAAATTTGTCCCCCGCCGCGCCGCGTTCGGCTTCCCGGCGGAGAAAGGTCGGTTTGCCATGAAGAAAAGATGGATTGCCGCCGCTGCCGCGGCTCTGGTCTGTATTTCGTCCCTTTGCGGCTGCGGGGAAGGGGTCGTCGACCTGACCGGAAGCAGCCAGAGTGCGTCCTCCGAGGAAACCTCCTCCGCCGTCACGGAGAGCGACGTGCAGGACAGCCTCCTCGGCCTCGAGGAGTTCATGATTGCCCAGGGCTACGTCTCCGGGACGCCCTCCGAGATGAACGGCGCGCTGATCGGCGCGAACGAGCTCGGTCACCGCTATGTGAGCGGGTCGATCACCGCTGAGTTTTACGAGTATGATCTCGCGAACCTCAACGAGACGGCTGAAACCGTCCGCGCAAGCGTCGAGGCGAACGGTACCTTTGAGATCGTCGGCCAGACGGTGTCGAACGTGTATCTCTCCGACAGCGGAAAGTACCTTATGATCTACACGAACACCAACACCGACGAGACAAACACCGCCCTGACGCAGGCTGCCGTTGCGGCCTTCAAGAGCTTTAAGGCGGAATAAATCAGGATAAAAACAGGCCCTGCGGATTTTTCCCGCAGGGCCTGTTTTTTTATCCTCGGCAGCGAAAAGCGCGTCGAAATTTCACGTTTTCCCGCGTCCTATGTGGAAAACAGGGACGGCAAAACGGGAAGCAGAGCCCGTCCCGCCGCGAAATATGGGGCCGTCGAAACGGAGTTTCCACAATTTAAGAGTTTTCCACAGTGGAAAGTTTTAAGAGCAGAAGCGGTGCTGCCCGATCACGGTGATGACGGGACGGGAGAAGATCCACTGGTTCGTCGATTTCGCGGGGTTATAATAATAGATAGCGCCGCCGGAGGGATCCTGGCCGTTGATGGCGTCGCGCGCAGCGCGGTAGGCGCTCTCGGCGACGGGCGCGTTGACGCCGCCGTCGTAGAGGCAGGAGAACGCGCCGGGCTGGTAGATGACGCCCGCGAGCGTGTTCGGGAAGGAGGGGTGCTCGATGCGGTTGAGGATTACCGCGCCGACGGCCACCTGCCCGGCATACGGCTCGCCTCTGGCCTCGGCGGAGATGATCTTCGCGAGAAGGTCAATGTCCTCGCTTGAAAAGCTGCCAAGGCCCGAGGAGCCGGTGATGCCGAGGGCCGCGAGCGTCTTCGGGCCGGCGATGCCGTCCTGCGTGAGGCCGTTGTCGCGCTGGAAGGCAATCACGGCCTTGCGCGTCTTTTCGCCGAAAATGCCGTCTACGGAGCCGGGGTCATACCCGTACTCCCTGAGCTTCGTCTGAATTTTGCGCACCTCCTCGCCGCGGGAGCCGACCTTGGAGAGGACGGCGACGCTCTCATTGTAGGAGAACAGCGGGCTGGCCGCCCAGGCCGCAATGGAGAGCAGCATCACGGCGGCGAGCAGGGCGGGGAGAAAGCGGCGGTACTTTGCGTGGCGGTTCATGCGAACAGCTCCTTTATTCCGTAATAGGGGGACGAGCAGGGGCGCGTGCCGGACGGCCTGTCCGCCCGTTTCGCGCCTTTTTCCTAGTATGCCGGAGCGCCCGGCGCGTTATGCGCCGCAATCCTGACCAGAATTCGAGCGAAACGCAGGAGAATTGCGGTGAACCTGCGAGAAAGGAAAGAAAATGGAAAAAAACCGTGAAAAAGCGTTGACAACCGCGGCTGGATATGATATTATAGTCAAGCCGTCGAGAGAGACGGAAAAAAATCTTGACAAAGTACCGCGCAAGTGATACAATGTCGGGAGCTTCCCAAAAAAAGGATGAAAAAAGTGCTTGACAAACACGCGAAAGCGTGATAAAATGTAAAGCACGCTCCTCGATGAGGGAAGCGGACAGAACCTTGAAAATTAAACAACGAACGATGGCAAATTCGTTAAGAATTTGCACGAAGTACCCGTAATTACTTTGAGTATCGGGCGACTGATACGAGAA
>CASFAA010000155.1 GCA_949292505.1 uncultured Oscillospiraceae bacterium | reverse complement strand
CAGCATCGCCGGCGGGCGCTGCTGCACCGACCCGAAGGAAAGGGGATCTCATATGAACGACAACAATCTGTTTCACAGCCGAAGCTTCCGGATCCTCGCGACGGTGTGCGCGGCGATGCTGGTGCTGATGCTGTTCACGGCGGGGTTCGGCGGGGAAGCGCCGTCGAACCTGCTGAGCTTCTTCTCGACGCCGATGCAGCGCGTCGGGACGCTCGTGACGAACAACGCTGCCGTCGCGGCGCGGGAGGCCTCCGCGTCGAAGGAGGACCTGCTCGAGGAGAACGCCCAGCTGCGCCAGCAGGTGGCGGAGCTGCAGAGCCAGCTCGTCGATTACTACGACCTCAAAAAAGAGAACGCCCAGCTCTATGAATACCTTGACATGAAGGAGCTCAACCCCGACTTCGAGCTCGTCGCCGCCTCCGTCATCGGGCGCGACCCGAACAGCTTCTACACCTTCACGATCGACCGCGGCACGGCGGCGGGCCTCTCGGTGAACGACCCTGTCGTGACGGACGAGGGCGTCGTCGGCTGGATCTCGAGCGCGAACTCCATCTCCGCCGTCGTGACGACGATCCTCTCCCCGGACACGCGCCTCGGCGGCTCCGTCGAGACGGGCGCGACCGACAAGGTGACGGGGGAGAGCGGCGTTTTGAGCACGAACCTGCCGCTCTCCGACCAGGGCCTCATCAAACTCGGCTACCTCACCGCCGACACGCAGGCCAAGGCGGGCGACATCGTCGTCACGAGCGGCCTTGGCGGCATCTACCCGCAGAACCTCAAGGTCGGCGTGATTGAGAGCGTCGGCCATGAGGAGTACGACGTTTCCCTGTATGCGCTGGTGCGCCCGTTCGTCGACGTGACGGAGGTGCGCGACGTGATGGTCATCACCTCCTTCCTCGGACAGGGCGAGGCGATGACGACGGCGGCGTCTGACAGCACGTCGTCTGCCTCGTCGGCGGACGCCTCGTCCTCGTCTGCCTCGTCGGCGGACGCGGCCTCCTCCGACGCGGGAGGGACGCCATGAGCCGGTATCAGGGGATCCGCTTCTTCGCGTACTTTCTCGAAATTCTCGTCCTCTTTATGGTGCAGGAGACGCCCGGCCTGCTGCCGCCCGTGCTGGGAGCGCGGCCCGTGCTGCTGATCCCGGCGGCGCTCTCCATCGCGTTTTTTGAGACGGAGGTCTCGGCGATGGCGTTCGGCGTGCTGTGCGGGCTGTTCCTCGACTTCGGCATGGGTACGGCGTTCGGCTTCCACGGCCTGTTCCTCGGCGTGATGTGCTTCCTCCTCGGCGCGCTCGCCGCGGAGCTCATCCGCACGAACCTGCTCACGGCCATGCTCGCCGGGATTCTGGGAATCTTTCTCCTGCTCTCGATCCAGTGGCTGTTTACCTATCTGCTCTACGGCCTCGATTACCCGGGGTACGCCTATGCGCGCCATTATCTGCCGCGCATGGGCTACACCCTGATTTTCATGCCCGTCACCTATTACTTCAACCGAGCGCTCGCCCTGTTCCTGCGCGAGCGCGAATGAAAAGGAGGTTTCCATGGAAAAGCGTCCCCGTTCCGCGTGGCGGTATCTCGTCCTCACGCTCCTTCTGATCGCCGTGTTCGGCGTCTATGTGCTGCGCCTGTATGACTGGCAGATTGTCAACGGCGACACCTGGCTGACGACCGCGGACAATTCCACCCAGTCCACCGTCGCCATGACGGCGGCGAGGGGCGAGATCCTCGACGTCAACGGCGAGCCGCTCGCCGTCAACCGCACGGGCTATGCCGTCGTCCTCAACTGGGCGTATATGCGCCTCTCGACGATGGAGGAGACGGTGAAGCAGGAGAACGAGACGATCCACCAGATCATCACCCTGCTTGACCAGAAGGGCGAGGAGTGGACGGACGTCCTGCCCATCGTGTGGGAAAACGGGGAATATGTCTTCCTGCCCGACATGGACAAGGAGATCGAGACGCTCAAGGGGCGCGATTACGCCGACGTGAACTCCTACGCCTCGGCCGAGCTCTGCATGGAAAGCCTTATCGCGAAGTACGAGGTCGAGGGCTATACGCCCGAGGAGACGCGCGACATCGTCTCCGTGCGGTACAACATGACGAAGAACCAGTTCGGCGTGTCGAACCCGTACACGATGGCGGACGACGTCTCCCTCGAGATCGTGACGATTTTGAGCGAGAACACGCAGAAGCTCCCGGGCGTGTCCATCGAGGTCACGACGACGCGCGAATATGAGAATACGTCGCTCATGCCGCACATTGTCGGGCGGATGGGCAAATTCTCCTCCATGGAGGACTGGCTGAACAACTATCAGGACAAGGGCTACGCGTTCGACGACCTCATCGGCATCAGCGGCGTGGAGAGCGCCTTTGAGGAAACGCTGCGCGGCGAGGACGGCGAGAAGGTCGTCGAGATGACGAGCATGGGCTCTCTCGCGAGCGAGACGGTCACGAAGGCTCCCGAGGCGGGGGACACCGTCTACCTCACGCTCGACAAGCGCATCCAGGAGGTCGTAAACAAATCGCTTGAGGAGAACATCACCGCGACGCGCGAATACGGCGAGCAGCAGAACGCGAAAAACGCCGACGGCCGCTCCGACGCGCACGGCGAGGACTGCTACACCGGCGGCGCGGTCGTGATGGACGTGAAGACGGGCGCGATCCTCGCGGCGGGCACCTACCCGACGTACGACCTCGTCCTCGCGCAGGAGGACGCGTCCTACTACGCCTCCCTCGCGAACGACACGCTCGGCACGCCGCTCGTGAACAAGGCGTTCAACGGCACCTTCACGCCCGGCTCGTGCTTCAAACCCGCCGTCGCGTGCGCCGCGCTCGAGGAGGGCGTCATCACGAACAGCACCGTCATCAACTGCTCGCACTACTACACGCGCTTCACGAACGGCAGCACGACGAACGCGCCGACGTGCCTCGGCTGGCACGGGAACATCACGCTGCGCTCAGCGCTCGCCGATTCGTGCAACGTCTTCTTCTTTGAGACGGGCTACCAGCTCGGCATCACGGCGATGAATCTCTACTGCCAGCGCTTCGGCCTCGGCGTCAAGACCGGGATTGAGATCGGCGAATCGGCCGGCGTGCTCGCGGGGCCGAATTCCCGCGATACCTGGTATCAGGGCGAGACGCTCAACGCCGCCATCGGCCAGTCGGATAACGCGTTCACTCCGCTGCAGCTGTGCACCTACGCCGCCACGCTCGCGAACAACGGCAACCGCCCGCGCGCGACGATTATAAGTAAGATCACCGACTACACCCGCGAGGAGGTCAAGGAGGAGATCGAGCTGGAGATTGTCGAAAACGTCGGCGTGTCGCAGGAAAACCTTGACTACGTCAAGGAGGGCATGAAGGCCGTCATCACCGAGGGCAGCGCGAAGTCGACGCTCGGCAGCTATCCGATTGAGATTGCCGGCAAGACGGGCACCGCAGAGCGCTCGAGCGGCTCCGACAACGTCACCTTCATCGGCTACGCCCCGGCGGACGATCCCGAGATCGCCTTCGCCGTCGTCCTCGACCATGGCTCGACGGGCCGGTACTGCCAGTACGTCGTCCGGGATATCCTTGACGCGTACTTCTACGACGCCGAGGTCTGCGAGGACGGCGTCATCCGCACCGCTGAGGAGCGCGAGGAGCTCGCGGCGCAGCAGGCCGCGGCGGACGCTTCCTCCGCGGCCTCCGACGGCGCGTCCTCCGCGCCGGCCGGGGCATAACGGCGGTTCCCGCGCGAAACGGCTCGAAATCAGGAAATGCTTTCCAGCGGTTTTCCTGTACTTGGATAACACGGTAACAGAAGTGTGCCAATTATCACCAAAGGCGGGGACAGCAGGTTGTGGAAAGCACAGATTCTTGTGATATTTACACACAATTCACGAAAAAGCTTTTGACTCTCCCTCGGGATTGTGATACTATGGATGTGTTGAGGAGGCTCTGATGGGCGCTGTAACTGTGATAACATCTGGAAAAGGCGGGGTGGGGAAGTCCACCATCGCCGCAGGCCTGGGTTCCGCGCTGGCACGGCGCGAAAAGCGCGTGCTGCTGATCGATGGGGACGCCGGGCTTTCTTGTCTTGATCATATGCTCGACGTCGCCGAGGAGCGCGTGTACGACGTGTCCGACGTGATCTCGGGCGGCGCGCAGCTGCGCCAGGCGATCTACGCCTGCCCGTGGCAGGAGCGGATGGATCTGCTCGCCGCGCCGTCGCGGGAGGAGGACATCGTCAGTCCCGGCGTGATGCGTCAGCTGGTGGGGGAGCTCTCCCGCTACTACGATCACGTCCTCATCGACTGCCCCGCCGGCATCGGGGCGGGCTTTGAGAGCGCCGTCGCCGCAGCCCAGCGGGCCCTCGTCGTCTCCACGCCGGATCCCGTCTGTCTCAGGAACGGGGCGAAGGCGCGCATGGCGCTCGAGCGGCTCGGCCTCAGACAGCACCGTCTTGTGATTAACCGCTTTTCGGGAGCCGCGTTCCGCGGCCAGCGGGTCTATCATAGCCTCGACGAGGTGATTGACGCCGTGGGCGTCCACCTGATCGCCGTCATTCCGGAGGATCCCGCCCTTGCGGCGGCGACGGCGTCCGCGTCCCCATTTCCCCAGAGAAGCCAGGGAGCCCTGGCTCTCGAACGCCTGGCCGCCCGTCTCGAGGGCGAACAGGTCCCGCTCGTCTCACTCCGCAGATTTTAGCTGTAGGCAGCATCCGGCGCCCGGCAACGGGGAGGAGCTTTCATGCGCGCGAAACGGGGCGCGCCGCCGCACTGCCTTGACGTCCAACAACCGAGAAGGAGGTTTTTTGAGATGAACATCGCACTCATCGCTCACGACGCAAAGAAGGAGCTGATGGTTCAGTTCTGCATCGCCTACTGCGGCGTGCTCAGCAATCACAACCTTTGCGCCACGGGCACCACCGGCAAGATGGTCGGCGAAGCGACCGGGCTGAACATCAAGCGCTACCTTGCGGGCTCGCAGGGCGGCGACCAGCAGATCGCCGCGCGCATCGCGTGCAACGAGGTCGACCTGCTTCTGCTGTTCCGCGATCCGCTGACGGCGAAGCCGCACGAGCCGAACGACATGAATCTGCTTCGTCTCTGCGACGCGCATAACATTCCCGTCGCGACGAATATCGCCACCGCCGAGGTTTTGATTCACGGCCTTGAGCGCGGCGACCTTGAATGGAGAAATATTCTCAATCCGAAGCCGGGCATCTGACGCGGCTGCGGCTTGAGTCAATCCGGCGAAGAACGGGAGCAGTACCCGGAGCACCGCACAGAGAAGCGCGCCTGAGGCTGAAAGCGCGCCGCGGTCTTCCTCCGGCGAAGGACACCCGGGAGCCGCTGCGCCCCCCTCGCAGAACACAGGGGAAAAGGAAGGAGCGCCCGCGGGGCGCTCGAAAAAAGGGTGGCACCACGAGGATCTCCCCTCGTCCCTTTTGAGGCGGCCTGTTTCGGCCTGCGCTCGGGGACAGGGAGATCTTTTCTTTTTTTATATAGATTTTACATAAACACCACGGAAAGGATGAGTTTTATGGCAATTATCACCCAGGCTCCGCGCGGCACGGAGGACGTCCTGCCCGCCGAAGCCGTCAACTGGCAGATCATCGAGGGCGTGATGCGCTCGGAGGCCGCCCTGCACGGCTTCGGCGAGGTGCGCACCCCCGTTTTTGAGCACACGGAGCTGTTCCAGCGCGGCGTCGGCGACACGACCGACATTGTGCAGAAGGAAATGTATACCTTCCTTGACAAGGGCGGGCGCTCCGTCACCCTGCGTCCGGAAGGCACCGCGGGCGCGGCGCGCGCGATGCTCGAGCACGGCGTGTACAACGACGGCCTCCCCGTGCGGTTCTACTACCTGACCTCCTGCTACCGCTACGAGAAAGCCCAGAAGGGCCGCCTGCGCGAGTTCCACCAGTTCGGCGCGGAGCTGTACGGCTCTGCCGACCCGCTCGCCGACGCCGAGGTCATCCTGCTCGGCAGCTCCATCTTTGAGCGCTTCGGCCTCTCCGATGTGCGCCTCGAGATCAACTCCATCGGCTGCCCGGAGTGCCGCGCTAAGTACCTCGAAGCGCTGCGCGATTACTTCGGCGCGCACAGGGACGAGCTGTGCGAGACGTGCCTCGACCGCCTCGAGCGCAACCCGATGCGCATTCTCGACTGCAAGAGCCCCGTGTGCAGCGCAATCGCCGCGGGCGCGCCGAAGATGCTCGACTATCTCTGCGACGGCTGCAGGGAGCACTTTGAGAGCGTGAAGCAGGCGCTCGACGCCGCGGGCGTCGCCTACACTGTGAATCCCTCGATCGTGCGCGGCCTCGACTACTACACCCGCACCGTCTTCGAGTTCCTCGCCCCGATCGACGGCAGGGAGCTCGCCGTCTGCGCGGGCGGACGGTACGACGGCCTCATCGAGGAGCTCGGCGGCCAGTCCATGCCCGCCCTCGGCTTCGGCCTCGGCATGGAGCGGCTGCTCCTGCTGCTCCGGCAGCAGAGCGTCGAGCTGCCCGGCGAGGACCCGTGCGAGATCTTCATCGCCTCCCTCGGCCAGCCCGCGAAGCTCGCCGCGTTTCGCCTGTGCGACACGCTCTGGAAGAGCGGCGTGCGCGCCTCCTGCGACGTGAACGGCCGCGGCCTCAAGGCGCAGATGAAGTACGCCGACAAGCTCGGCGCGAAGTATTCGCTCGTCCTCGGCGACGACGAGCTCGCCGCCGGTAAGGCTGAGCTCAAGAACATGAAGACCGGCGAGAAGCAGAAGATTTCCCTCGGCGAGAAGTTCCTCGACGACTATCTCACGGCGGTCACGGCGCAGGAAGATATGTCGTTCTGACGTTTTAGGCGTCAGAACGATATATCTTCCAATGAAATCTTCCGCGCGGAGCGCGGAAGGTGAAATCCGGCGGGGGCCGGATGAAATCCGCCGGGGCGGATGAAATCTTTTCGCGCGGGGCGCGAAAAGGATGGAGAACGGGCTCCGTTTTTTGGGAAAGAGAAGGACGGAGGCGCTGCGGCCCGGCGGGAAGAATGCCTACAGAGTGTTGAATAAATACGTTGCTATACAAAATGTTGAGAAATGAGGGCTGGTTTTATCATGGCTGAGACAATGAATGGGATGAAGCGCACGCATTACTGCGGGACGCTGCGGATGGAACACGTCGGGCAGGAGGTTGTGGTGTGCGGCTGGGTGCAGCGGCAGCGCGACCTCGGCCAGCTGATTTTTATCGACCTGCGCGATCGCACGGGCATCGTGCAGCTCGCGTTTGACGAGAGCACCGACCGCGGGATCTTCCAGAAGGCGTTCACGGCCCGAGGCGAGTTCGTGCTCGCGGCGCGCGGCAGGGTGCGCGAGCGCACGTCGAAGAACATGGAGCTCCCGACGGGCGAGATTGAGATCGAGGTGACGGAGCTGCGCGTCCTCGCGAAGTCCGAGACGCCGCCGTTCGAGATTGTCGAAAACTCCGACGTGAAGGAGGACACGCGCCTGAAGTACCGCTACCTCGACCTGCGCCGTCCCGACCTGCAGCGCAATCTGATTGCGCGCCACAAGCTCGTCAAGGTGGCGCACGACTACTTCGACCGCAACGGCTTCCTCGAGATCGAGACGCCGGACCTGATCGCCTCCACGCCGGAGGGCGCGCGCGACTACCTCGTGCCGTCCCGCGTGTTCAAGGGCAGTTTCTTCGCGCTGCCGCAGTCGCCGCAGCTGTATAAGCAGCTCCTGATGCTGTCCGGCTTTGACCGCTATATGCAGGTCGCGCGCTGCTTCCGCGACGAGGATCTGCGCGCCGACCGCCAGCCGGAGTTCACGCAGATCGACTTTGAGATGAGCTTCGTCGACCAGGAGGACGTCATGGCGATCGGCGAGGGCTTCATCCATGAGGCGTACCGGGAGCTGTGCGGCGTCGACGTGCCGATCCCGCTGCCGCGCCTGACGTGGGACGAGGCCATGCGCCGCTTCGGCAGCGACAAGCCCGATATGCGCTTCGGGCTGGAGCTTACCGATCTGAGCGAGCTGCTGCGGAACACGGAATTCAAGGTCTTCTCCGGCGCGCTCGCCGAGGGCGGCTCCGTGCGCGGCATCTGCCTCAAGGGCGAGGCCGAAAAGCTTTCCCGCAAGGAGATTGACAAGCTGCAGGAGTGGATCAAGGCGTACGGCGCGAAGGGTCTTGCGTGGACGCGTCTCGCGGAGAAGGAAACCTCCTCGTACGAGAAGTTCCTCACGGCGGAGGAATCCGCCGCCATCCGCACGGCCATGGGCGCGGAGGCGGGCGACGTGCTGTTCCTTGTCGCGAGCGGGGACAACTCCGTCGTGTTCGCGTCCCTCGGCGCGCTGCGCTGCGAGCTCGCGAAGCGCTTCGGCCTCATCGATACGTCGAAGCCGTGCCTCTTGTGGGTGACGGACTTCCCGCAGTTTGAGTTCAGCAAGGAAGAAAACCGCTTCATGGCGATGCACCATCCCTTCACCGCGCCGCGCGATGAGGACGTCGACAAGCTGATTTCCGACCCCGGCCACGTCTACGCGAAGGCGTACGACATGGTCGCGAACGGGTACGAGCTCGGCGGCGGCTCCATCCGTATCAACGATCCGGACGTGCAGGCGAAGATGTTTGAGGCCCTCGGCTTCACGCCGGAGCAGGCGGAGGAGCGCTTCGGCTTCCTGCTGAGCGCGTTCCGCTACGGCGCTCCGCCGCACGGCGGCATGGCGTGGGGCCTCGAGCGCATCATGATGGTGCTCCTCGGCACCGACAACATCCGCGACGTGCTGGCCTTCCCGAAGGTGGCCTCCTCCGCGGAGCTGATGAGCGCCGCGCCGGGCCGTGTGGACGCGAAGCAGCTCGAGGAGCTCGGCATCGCGATTCTTCCCGCCGCGCAGAAGGACGGGGAATGAGATGGCGAACCGCGTGAACTATCAGAAGGAGCTTGACCGCGTCCTCGCCGCCCTCCCGCAGGACGGCGCGCCGCCGGCGCTCCTTCTCCACGCGTGCTGCGCCCCGTGCTCGAGCTATGTGCTCGAATACCTCTCGCGGTACTTTTCCATCACGCTGTTCTACTATAACCCGAACATCTCCCCGGCGGAGGAATACGCCCACCGCGCGGAGGAGGCGCGCCGCCTCGTGCGGGAGATGCCGCTCGTCCATCCGGTGACGGTCGAGGAGGGGCGATACGAGCCGCAGGCGTTCTATGAGATTGCGCGCGGCCTCGAGGACGCGCCGGAGGGCGGCGAGCGGTGCTTCGCGTGCTACCGGCTGCGTCTGCGCGAGACGGCGCGCCTCGCGGCGGCGCGCGGCTTCGACTGGTTCTGCACGACGCTGTCGATCAGCCCGCTCAAGAACGCGGAGAAGCTCAACGAGCTGGGGGAGGAAGCCGGGGCCGAGTTCGGCGTGCGCTGGCTGCCCTCCGATTTCAAGAAGCGGGAGGGCTTCAAGCGATCGATTGTCCTGTCGCAGGAGTATGGACTCTACCGGCAGAATTACTGCGGCTGCGTGTTCAGCCGCCCCGCGGCGGAGCCGTAAAGCGGCGCGCCCCGGTCCTTTTGCGGGGAGATATGGAAACGAGCGAACGCCCGGCTTACGCCGGGCGTTCGTTCGTTTCCTACAGCTTTTTCAATTTCGTAAACCAGCTGTTCGCCAGCTCCTCAAACTCCTGCGACCATTCCTCATAATCGTAGCGGTCGTAGGTGAGGCAGCCGACGGCGCTGTCCGTCAGGAAGGCGCGCAGGGCGTAGACGTAGCCGTAGTCGCTCTCAATGGAGACCTGCGCGTAGTAGATGCCGTCGTCCGTGACGCCGGTCGTCAGCGGGACGGCGACGCGCTCGTCCTCATACTCGCCGTACCCCTCGAGAAGCTCCTTGAGCGTCTCGAACGCCTGCTCCTCCGTCATGGCGCTGAGATCCTCCTCGTACCAGTAGGCCGACGCGTGAAAGCACGTCACGTCGCCGGTGTACATCGCGCTGTGGTAGTTCTCGTCGTCGGTGAGCTCGACGTCCTCCGGAAGGGGAAGCGACAGCGACGCCCCCGGAATCTTGAGCGCCTGCCAGTAAACCGGGTCGGCGGTGCGGAGCTCCGCCTCGCGCTCGGCCTCCCAGTCGTCCTCCCAGCCGTCCTCGTCCGCGACCGGCGTTTCCTCCCACTCCTCCTCATAGACGAAGTCCTCCGCCGTGCCGGAGACGGCCTCCCCGAGCAGGGCGGCGCTCACCGCCGTGCAGACGAGGCCGCAGACGCACAGCGCGGCGAGCAGGCCGAGGAAAACGCGGCCGAGCGTCGTCTCAGGTTTCCAGGAAAGCGGACGGCGGTCGCCGATCGTCTCCCCGCCGACGACGGGGCGGCGCAGCGTATGGTACGAGAACGCTCCGATCATGCCCACAATCGCGAGGACGAACACGGGCAAAGCCAAAATGCCGAGGCCGCCCGCGGTAAACAGCACGAGCTGGATAAAGGAAACCGCCACCGACAGCACGCCCGCCGTGCGGCTCTTGCGCCACAGGGCGACGCTCATCACGCCCCAGAACAGGAACAGCCCGCTCACGGCGAGCGAGATCGCCGCGCTCTCCATCGCCTCGCCGGCAAATAAGTACCCGCCCGAAAAGAAGGCGTCCCCGGCACGGATGCCGGTATAGGTATCGATCGCCGCCACCAGCGCGGGAATGAAAAGCAGCGCCGCCGCAATGCCGAAGACGATGGCCGCGGCGTTCGTCATGCGGGAGGCTCTGTCGAGCTTGCGGCGCAGCTCGTCCCGCGGCAGGCTCCGCAGCGGGGCGGGATCGCGCTGCTGCGGACGGCGGCGCTGTATTTTCCGCTGCGCCCGCTCGTTTCGCAGGTTCTGCATCCATTGGTCGCCCGCCGAGGGAGCGCCGCCGCTCTCCTGCGGATGGATCTCGCGGTCGGGGATGTCCCACGGCTCGAGATCCGGGTTTCGATCGTTCCAGCTCATAAGCTTCCTCCTTGCGCGGCCCCCTCAAAGGCCGCTTCTCAGTTTGGGGACGCGCCGTCAGGGCGCGGCGGGCCGGTCGATGACGCCGCCGCCGAGGACGAGCGCCCCGTCGTAGAAGACGGCGGACTGCCCCGGCGTGACGGCGCGCTGCGGCTCGTCAAAGCGCGCCAGAACCCGCCCGTCCCCGAGCGGCTCGACCGTGCAGGCCGCCGGCTTCGCGCGGTAGCGCAGCTTCACCGTGCAGGAAAACGGCGCGAGGGGCGCGCCGAACGCAATCCAGTTGAGCGAGGAAATGATCGCCCCGCCGCTGTACTGGCTGCCCTCCGGGCCGAGGACGACGCGGTTGCGCGCCGCGTCGAGCGCCGTCACATACATCGGCCTGCCGAAGGAGCCGAGCCCCTTTCTCTGGCCGACGGTGTACCGCGCGAGTCCGCCGTGCCGCCCGAGGACGTTCCCGTCCCCGTCGACGAAGTCGCCCGGCGTGAACGGCTCGCCGGCGTACCGCGCGAGGAAGGCCGCGTAATCGCCGTCCGGCACAAAGCAGATGTCCTGGCTCTCGGGCTTCGAGGCCGCGTCCAGCCCGGCCTCGCGGGCGAGGGCGCGCGCGTCCTCCTTCGTCAGCTCCCCGAGCGGAAAATTGGCGCGGGAGAGCTGCTCCTGCGAGAGCGCGTACAGCATATAGGATTGGTCCTTGTCCGTCGGCGCGGCGAGGAGCAGCGTGCGCCCGTCCTTTTCCGTGAGACGCGCGTAATGTCCCGTCGCGACGCCGTCGAAGCCGTTGTCGAGGGCATAGCGCAGCATCGCGCCGAACTTCACGGCGCGGTTGCATAGGACGCACGGGTTCGGCGTGCGCCCGGCGCGGTATTCGGCGGCGAAGACGTCCATCACCTCGCGGCGGAACACGTCCTGCAGCTCCACAGTGCGGTGGGGGATGCCGAGAGCGGCGGCGGCCTTTGCGGCGTCCGCGGCTCCGGCCGTCTCCTCGAGCAGCAGCGTCGCGCCCTCGACGTCATAGCCCTCGCGCAGGAGCAAAACGGCGGCGGCGGCGCTGTCCACGCCGCCGCTCATCCCCAGCAGGATTCTCTTTACACCCATGCTTCGTCGTCGGCTGCCTCGCCGTCCGGCTCCTCGTCGGGCAGGACGATGAAGCGGCGGCGTCCCGTAAAGAAGTCGGAGAGCACGCCCGGCTCCGGCTCCTCGTGCTCCGCCGCGCCGGCTTCCGGCACGCCGCACGCACGGCAGGAGGCGCAGTCGTCGGCGCAGCCCTCGCACGGATCGCCGTCCTCCGTCTGCTCGGCGGACGAGATCTCGTCCATCTTCGCGAACGCCTTCTGCATCCGCGCGGCGCTCTCCTCGACGGAGCGGCACAGTCTCTCCGTCTCCTCGTTCTCCGGATCGCGCAGGTTGTCGAAATAATACTTGCCGAGCGCGACGTACGCGCGCGCGGTGTTCTCCCGCTCGTTCTTAATGACAATCCGCAGCCGGTTGACGACCGACGCGCGGTGATTTCTCTCTACGACGGAGTCGATGACCTTCGCAATCCCGTTGCCCAGATTCTCCAAAAAGCTCATGTGGTGTTCCTCCTTTGTTTGGGTGCTTTTTCCTATTATATCGCATTCCGGCGAGGAATAACAGTAGTATTTCTGAAATCTTTTCCGCCTATCCGCCCCGCCGCCGCGAAAGCTTTCGGCGCAGGTGTTTTCTTTTG
>CASFAA010000154.1 GCA_949292505.1 uncultured Oscillospiraceae bacterium | reverse complement strand
TGCGACGTGCTCCTGATAGATAAGCTGCTCGCAGAATTCCTCGCTCGTAAGGCCGGTGCTGCGGATGCACGGGAAGACGTAGAACGCGCCCTCCGGCTCGAAGCAGGTCAGGCCCATGCGGTTGAAGCCGTCGACGATGAGGCGGCGGCGCATATCATATTGGGTGCGCATATTCTGAATGTCGGCGTCACCGTTTTTCATGGCCTCAATCGCGGCGTACTGCGCCGTGGTGGGCGAACACATGATGCCGTACTGATGCAGCTTTGTCATCTGTGCAATAATGCTCTCGGGACCGGCGGCGTAACCGAGACGCCAGCCTGTCATGGCGAAAGCCTTGGAAAAACCGTTGACCACAATCGTGCGCTCCATCATGCCGTCAATTTCAGAGAAACAGACGTGGGACGTCTCGCCGTACGTCAGCTCGCTGTAAATCTCATCGGACAACACAAGCAGGTCATGCTTTCTGACCACCTCGGCGACCGCCTCGAGGTCGGCGCGGCGCATGACGGCGCCCGTCGGGTTGTTCGGGAACGGGAGAACAAGAAGCTTCGTGCGCGGGGTAATCTTCTCCTCGATTTCCTGCGGCGTCAGACGGAAGCGGTTCTCGGCTTTCGTTTCAATGTAAACCGGAACGCCGCCCGCCATGGCGGTCAAGGGGCCATAGCAGACAAAGCTCGGCTGCGGGATGAGCACCTCGTCGCCCGGAGCAAGCAGCGTACGGAAGCACAAATCAATGGCCTCGCTGCCGCCGACGGTGACAAGCACCTCTTTGTCGGGATGATATTCCACATGGTAGTGCCGCTGGAGCCAGCGGCAAATCTCCTCACGCAGCTCGGCAAAGCCGCGGTTCGGACTGTACCACGTTTTGCCGTCCTCAAGCGAGCGGATGCCCTCCTGACGGACGTGCCAGGGCGTGACGAAATCAGGCTCGCCGATTGAGAGGGAGATAACGTCCTTCATCTCGTTGGCGATGTCGAAGAATTTCCGGATCCCGGAGGGGGCAATCTCCAGAATGGCCGGATTCATTTTCTTCCCGTAATCAATCACAGAGAACGGTCCTCCTCTCGTCGCGCTCATCCTCGGGATTGAGCACCACGCCGCCGTCCTTGTAGCGGGTCAGAATAAAGTGCGTCGCGGTCGACAGCACCGAATCGAGAGGAGCCAGTCGCTTTGCCACGAAAAGGGCGATATCCTGCATCGTGGCGGCATTGACACGCACGGCGAGATCGAAGCCGCCCGACATCAGGTAGACGCTCTCGACCTCCTCAAACTGCATGATCTTGTCGGCGATCTCGTCAAAGCCCTTGTCGCGCTTCGGCGTAACGCGCAGCTCGATGAGAGCAGACGCGTGATTCGCGTCCGCCTTTTCCCAGTTGATGAGGGCGTGATAACCGCGAATGACGCCGGATTTCTCGTATTCGTCAATCTGCGCGGCGATCTCCTCCGGCGTTCTGCCGAGCATCACGGCGAGCTGTTCGCAGCTCAGGCGCGCGTTTTCCTGCAGCAATTCGAGTAATTTATCCATTCTCAGACACACTCCTTTTTCGCATATGCTTCGCTCCATCCGGCAGATCCGCGGCGCTGTTCCCGCCGCCAGCCCGGAGGTGCGTATGATATCAGTATACCGAATCTGCACGATATTTGCAACCTTCCGCGGTCAATCCGTCAAATTTCCACGCAGGCACAGGTTCACGCAAACCCACCGCGCCTCCCGGCCCGCCTCCCGCCGCCTCTTTTGTGTTGACATCCTCCCGAAAAAGGAACATAATAACGGTGTATTTTCCCGGGGCGAACCAGCCCGGGGCGGCACTCAATCTATCGCTTTTGGAGGTATTCTGTATGCATGCTGTCATTACCGTTATCGGCAAGGATATGGTCGGTATTCTTGCCCGCGTTTCCACCATCTGCGCGGAGCACAACGTCAACGTGGTGGAGGTTACCCAGTCGATTCTGCAGGACCTGTTTGCCATGATCATGATGGTCGACATCTCGAAGTGCAGCGTCCCGTTCAGCGAGCTCTCGGACTGCCTGACAGAGCTCGGCAAGGATATGGGTCTGACCATCCATGTGATGCACGAGGATATTTTCAACAGTATGCATCATGTCTGACGCCTTTCCCCAATCTCTCCGAAGGAGTGTTTTGTCTTGTTAAACTCCCATGATATTCTCGAAACGATCAACATGATCGACAACGAAAACCTCGACGTGCGCACCATCACGATGGGCATCTCGCTGCTCGACTGCGTCGACAGCGACGCCGAAAAAGCGTGCGCGAAGATCTACGACAAGATTTGCCGGTATGCAGGGCAGCTCGTCAAGACAGGCGAGGACATCAGCAAGGAATACGGCATCCCGATCATCAACAAGCGCATTTCCGTAACGCCCATCGCGATGATCGCCGGGGCCTGCCCGGGCTCCGACCCGATCCGGTATGCAAAGGCGCTCGACCGCGCGGCGCGCACCGTCGGCGTCAACTTCATCGGCGGCTACAGCGCGCTCGTGCACAAGGGCTTCGGCCCCGGCGACTACGCGCTGATGCGCAGCATCCCGCAGGCGCTCGCCGAGACGGAGCTCGTCTGCTCGTCCGTCAACATCGGCACGACGAAATCCGGCATCAACATGGACGCCGTCGACCGCATGGGCCAGATTGTTCTCGAGACGGCAAAGGCCACGGCGGACCGCGACTGCATCGGCGCGGCGAAGCTCGTCGTCTTCTGCAACGCGCCGGAGGACAACCCGTTCATGGCGGGCGCGTTCCACGGCCCCGGCGAGCCTGACTGCGTCATCAACGTCGGCGTTTCCGGTCCAGGCGTTGTGCGCGCCGCGCTCGCGAAGGCGGGCGACTGCGACATCACGGCGGTGGCGGACATTGTGAAGAAGACTGCGTTCAAAATCACCCGCATGGGCCAGCTCGTCGCGCAGGAGGCGTCGCGCCGCCTGTGCGTGCCGTTCGGCATCGTCGACCTCTCCCTCGCCCCGACGCCCGCCGTCGGCGACAGCGTGGCGCACATCCTTGAGGAGATGGGCCTTGAGCGCTGCGGCGCGCACGGCACCACAGCCTGCCTTGCCCTGCTCAACGACGCCGTCAAGAAGGGCGGCGTCATGGCCTCCTCGCACGTCGGCGGCCTCTCGGGCGCGTTCATCCCGGTCACGGAGGACGCGGGTATGATCCGCGCCGCCCGCGAGGGCGCTCTGACGCTCACGAAGCTCGAGGCGATGACGGCGGTCTGCTCCGTCGGCCTCGACATGATCAACATTCCCGGCGACACGCCCGCCGAGATCATCGCAGCCATCATCGCCGACGAGGCGGCGATCGGCATGGTTAACTCGAAGACGACGGCTGTGCGCGTCATCCCGGCTATCGGAAAGAAGGCCGGAGAGGAGCTGAGCTTCGGCGGCCTGCTCGGCGGCGGCCCCATCATGGAGGTCAACCGCTATTCGCCGGAAAAGTTCATCCGCCGCGGCGGGCGGATTCCCGCTCCGATGCAGAGCCTGAAGAACTGACGGCTCCGCGGCAGAAAAACCGGGGCATACTATCCTCGCCGAAGCGGAGAGGCGCGGCCGGAGCCTTCCGGCACAGCCCTCTCCTTCTGAAAGGAGGCTCGCTGCCAATATGCAGAATATGATCAGGGAAATCGTCGATATGGACCGCAAGGCCAGGGAGATCACCGACGCGGCGCAGCAGGAGAAGCTCCATTCCGAAAAGGAGGTCGCGGAGAAGCGCGAGCAGATCCGTGAGGAATATCTGAAAAAGGCCCGTGAGCGGATTGCGCTCAACGAGCCGCAGGAACGCGAGGCTGCGGAGAAGGTCTGGCAGACCGTACAGGCCAGACAGAGCGAAATTTCCGCAAAGCTCGACGCGCAGTTCGCCGAAAACGGCGAGCGCTGGGCCGCAGAGCTTGCCAGAAGGGTGCTCGAGGGCTGACGCCCGCGGGTCCGGCCCGGAAAGGCGGTATCGCCCATGCTTCCCACCTATTCCTCCAATGTAATCCTTGCGAAGGCGCGCGCCATGTACGGGAGGCGCCTGACGCCGGAGCATTACCGCGAACTGCTTGCCTGCCGCACGGTCGGCGAGGTTGCGGCTTATCTCAAAAATCAGACAGATTACGGTTCCATCCTTGCGGGCGTCAATGAAAATGACATTCACCGCGGCCAGCTCGAGGTCAAGCTCCGGCAGAAGCTGTTTGAAGACAGCTCGGCGCTGTGCCGCTATGAGGTGACGATCGGCGAGCACTTCGCCAGGTATCTCATCGCGCGCAGCGAGATTGAGCAGATCCTGCACAGCCTCGTCCTGCTCGGCGGCGACGTCCCCGAGGAGTACCTGTTCGCGCTGCCGTCCTATCTGACGGCGCACACCAGGCTGAATCTCGCGGCTCTCTCGCACATCCGCAGTTATGATGATCTGCTCCTCGCGGTGAGCCACACGCCGTACCGAAAGCCGCTTGAGCGCTTCCGCCCCGCGCCGGGCGTGCCGCTCGCGTACACGGGGATTGAGAACGCGCTGTACTCGTATCTGTACGGCGAGGTGTTCGACGTCATCAGAAAGCACACGCGCGGCGAAACGGCGGCGCAGCTCAGGCAGATGTTCGAGTCCTATATCGACCTGCAGAACGTCCTGCGCATCATGCGGCTGCGTTTTATCCACCACGAGGAGACCGATGTCGTGCGCAGCGCCCTTCTCCCCTTCGGGCAGCTGCACGAGCGGCATCTGAACGCGCTGCTCGCGGCGCACACCCGGGAGGAGGTCACCGCCATCATGCGGAAAACGCCGCTCGGACGGTACTTTGTCAGGGCGCAGGGCTCGTACGCATACGCCGAGCAGCTCATGAACCGGACGAAGTACGACGTCTGCCGCCGCGACATCCGGTTTTCCACCCACCCGAGCGTCGTGCTCATCAGCTATATTTTCCTCAAGGAGATCGAGATCGGCGACCTCATCACCATGGTCGAGGGCATTCGTTACAAGCTGGCTCCGGAGGAAATCAAAAGTATGCTTACCGTAGTTGATTTTTGAAGGGAGGCGATTGTTTGGCCATCCTGAAAATTAAGGTCGTGAGTATCATCGGGAGAATGACGGAGCTCGACGGCGTGACGGCTGTCTGCGGCAAATCCGGCTGCTTCCATCCCGATAACTCCCTTTCCTTTTACTCGGACACGGCGAAATTTTCCCCCATCACGGAGGAAAATCCGTACACCGAGCCGCTCCAGCAGCTGTGCGGCGCGGCGGAAGCCGCGAACATCCGTCTGAAGCTGCTCTCGCAGGACGCGACGGACAGCCTGCACTATGAGCGCGATGAGCTCGAGGAGTACGTCTCCGGCCTGTCGGAGGAGTTTCGCCGTCTCGAGGAGGAGCGGACGCAGGCCCAGGCGGACATCGACGCCTGCGCACGCGGCATTGCGGAGGCCAGCCATTTCACGGGGCTCGACCTCGATCTCGACGCCATCCGCGAGTGCCGCTATATCAAGGTTCGATTCGGCCGCCTGCCGAAGGAGAGCTATGACAAGCTGAACCATTACCACCAGAATCCGTATGTCATCTTCTTCCCCTGCACCTCGGACGAACACCAGTACTGGGGCGTGTACTTCGCACCCATCGACGTCGTCAGCGAGGTCGACCGCATCTTCTCGAGCCTCTATTTCGAGCGCGTCCGCCTGGCGGAGCTGCACAGCACGCCGGAGCACGTCGTCGAAGCGCTCCGGGAGGACAAGGAGAAGGCGTCGGCGCGCGCCGCGGAGATCGACGCGAAAATCGCGGCGCTCTGGGATAAGGAGAGCGAAAAAGCCGGAAAGGTTTACTCGTACCTGCACCGGCAGTCCGTCTACTTTTCCATCCGCCGGTACGCGGCGCGGTACAACGACAACTTCATTCTCACCGGCTGGATTCCGGCGGAGGATGAAAAAGCGTTCTGCGCCCGGCTCGATGAGATTCCCGGCGTCGACTGCACGCTCGACAGCGCGGAGAACGAGCTCGAGCACTCGCCGCCCGTGCAGCTGAAAAACAAAAGGGCGGTGCGGCCGTTTGAGTTCTTCGTCGATATGTTCGGCCTGCCGCAGTACGACGAGCTCGACCCGACGCCTTTTGTCGCGCTGACATATGTGCTGCTGTTCGGCATCATGTTCGGCGACGTCGGACAGGGGCTGTGCGTGTCGCTCGTGGGCTATCTGATGTGGCGGTTCAAGAAGATGGCGCTCGGCAAGGCGCTGATTCCGTGCGGCGTCTCGTCTGCCGTCTTCGGTCTCGTATACGGCTCCGTTTTCGGCTATGAGCATCTGCTTGATCCGATGTATCGCGCGCTGTTCGGCCTCTCGGAAAAGCCTGTGGAGGTCATGGAGGCGGACACCACCATTCTCATCATCCTTGCCGCCGTCTGCATCGGCATAGCGCTCGTGATGACTGCCATGCTCATCAACATTGTGTGCTCGCTGCGCAGAAAACGGTATGAGAGCGCCCTGTTCGGCCCGAACGGGCTGGCGGGCTTCGTCTTCTACGCGTCGCTCGTCGTGGGCTTCGGCGGCCAGGCCGCGTTCGGCTGGCAGTTAGTGACGCCCGCGTACGTCGTCCTTCTGATTGTGCTGCCGCTGCTCGTCATCCTGTTCGCCGGCGTACTCGGCGGACTCGCGGAGCATCGCCCGGACTGGAAGCCGGAGAGCTGGGGCGGCTACATCGCCGAAAACTTCTTCGAGCTCTTCGAGGTTCTGCTCGGGTATGCGAGCAACACCATCTCGTTCCTGCGCGTCGGCGCGTTCGTCCTCGTCCACGCGGGCATGATGACGATGGTCTTCACGCTCGCCGATATGGCGTCCGGCGTCGGGTATGTGCTGATCGTCGTCCTCGGCAACCTCATCGTCATGGGCATGGAGGGACTGCTCGTCGGCATTCAGGTCATGCGTCTCGAATTCTATGAGATGTTCAGCCGCTTCTTTGAGGGCGGAGGCCGCCCCTTTACACCCATTGTTGTGGAGGAAAAGCGCTGAGCCGCCTGCGGGCGTGCTCCTGCTTTCAGGCAAAAAAGTGCAAGTATTGGAGGTAACTGCTATGACCGCTCTGTTTCTTGTCATTCCGACCGTTTTTCTGATCGCTTCCGCCGTCCTCGCGGTGCGCTCGGTGCGCCGCGGCACGAAGAGAAGCCGCGCCTTCGCCCTGCAGCTGCTCAGCTTCCTCGCCGTGTGCGTCTTCTCGTTCGCCCTTCCCGCCGCGAGCACCTACGCCGCCGGCGAATTTGACGGCGCCTCCGCCGCCCAGACGCAGGAGGCGGACTCCGCCGTCTCAGACAACGGCCTCGGCCTCATCGCGGCCGCGCTGGCCGTCGGCATTGCGGGCATCGGCGGCGGAATCGCCGTTGCGAGCGCCGCTCCCGCCGCCATCGGCGCGACAAGCGAGGATCCGAAGGCGTTCGGTAAGGCGATGATTTTCGTCGCGCTCGGCGAAGGCATCGCGCTCTACGGCCTGCTGATCGCCATCCTGATCTGGATGAAGTGCTGACGGCGCGTCCGGCTTCCCTGGAAAGGCGGAACACGCGATGCGGTTTTATCTGATCAGCGACAACGTGGACACCCAGGTCGGGATGCGCCTGGCCGGGATTGAGGGCGTCGTGGTGCACGAGCGCGTCGAGGTGGAAAACGCCCTGCGCGCCGCGATGGCCATGGAGGACGTTGCCGTGGTGCTCATCACGGAAACGCTCCTGCAGCTCTGCCCGGACATGGTGTACGATCTCAAGCTCAACCAGAAGCGCCCCCTCATCGTGGAAATTCCCGACCGGCACGGGAACGGGCGCACGAAGGACTCGATTTCCCGCTATGTGCGCGAGGCAATCGGCGTCAAAATCTAACGCCGCCTGCGGCGGAGACGGGAGGGATTCCCCATATGGCCAACGAGGAAAAGCTCGCCAAGTTTCATCAGGCGATCAACCATTACGCGCTTGAGCAGCGCCGGAAGATCGAGGATGAGGTGGCGGATTTCAAGAAAAAGGAGCTGCAGGAGGCGGAGAACGAGGTTCTTGTCGAGTCCTACCAGCTGATACAAAAGGAAATGGCTGAGATGCGCGGACGCATCTCGCGGGAGATGGCGCAGCGCGAAATGGCGGGCAGGCGCGCCCTGCTCGAAAAGCGGGCGCAGATCACCGCCGCGGTCTTTGACAAGGCCGCCGACATTCTGCGAAGCGAGACGGAAAGCGAACGCTATCCCGCGATGCTCGAGCGCTTCGCGCAGCGCGCGCGGAAGGCGTTCGAGAGCCGGGCGGCGGGCCGCGGTCTGCCGGACGACATTGTGTTTCTTCTGCGCCGGGAGGACGCCCCCCTCGAGCCGGCGATTCAAAAGGCGTTCGGCGCGCCGTGCCGCTTTGCCGAGGACGAGACGATCGCGATCGGCGGGCTGCGGGCGGAAAGCGCCTCGCTGCACCTTGAGCTCGACTCGACGCTTGACGCCCTGCTGGAAAACCAGCGGGAATGGTTTGAGGAGACGTCCCAGCTCTCCGTGGGCTGACCCCCGCGGGCCCGGAGCGCTTCGGGCATTCCCTTCAGGAAGGCGATGACAGATGCGTATGAACGATTTCAATGTGATTTACGGGATCAACGGCCCCGTCGTGACCGTCCGGGAATCCCACAGCTTCTCCATGATGGAGATGGTCTATGTGGGGAAGGAGCGGCTCGTCGGCGAGGTCATTGGCATCACGAGCGAGCTGACCACCATCCAGGTGTACGAGGAGACGACCGGGCTGCGCCCGGGAGAGCCCGTCACCGGCACGGGAAGCCCGCTGAACGTGACGCTCGGCCCGGGTATCCTCGACAATATCTTTGACGGCATCGAACGCCCGCTCAAGGCGATCGAGCAGAACAGCGGCGCGTTCATCGCGCGCGGCAGCAGCGTCTCCGCTCTCGACGAGGAAAAGCAGTGGAACGTCGCGCTGCGCGTGAAACCCGGCGACGAGCTCTCGGGCGGCGACATCTACGCCGTCTGCCCCGAGACGCCCATCATCGAGCACCGCTGTATGGTGCCGCCGGGACTCTCCGGCGTCGTCGAGTCGGTGCAGCCGGACGGCGCGTACCGCGTGCACGACGCCGTCGCCGTGCTGCGCGACAAAAAGGGCGGGCTGCATGAGCTGACGCTGTGCCAGCGCTGGCCGATCCGCACGCCGCGGCCCGTCGCCGAGCGGCTCCAGACGACGCTGCCGCTCATCACCGGACAGCGCGTCATCGACACCCTCTTCCCCATCGCCAAGGGCGGCGCGGCCGCCATCCCCGGCGGCTTCGGGACGGGCAAGACGATGACGCAGCACCAGCTCGCGAAATGGTGCGACGCCGACATCATCATCTACGTCGGCTGCGGCGAGCGCGGCAACGAGATGAGCCAGGTGCTCGACGAGTTCTCCGAGCTCGTCGACCCGAAATCGGGACGCCCGCTGACGGATCGCACCGTGCTCATCGCGAACACGAGCAATATGCCTGTGGCGGCGCGCGAGGCGTCGATCTACACGGGCATCACCCTCGCGGAATACTACCGCGACATGGGCTACCACGTCGCGATTATGGCGGACTCGACGTCCCGCTGGGCGGAGGCGCTGCGCGAAATCTCCGGCCGCCTCGAGGAGATGCCGGCGGAGGAGGGCTTCCCCGCCTATCTGCCGAGCCGCCTTTCCGAGTTCTATGAGCGCGCCGGGATGTGCGTGAACCTGAACGGCTCGGACGGTTCCGTCACCATCATCGGGGCGGTCTCGCCGCAGGGCTCCGACTTCTCCGAGCCGGTGACGCAGAACACGAAGCGCTTCACGCGCTGCTTCTGGGCGCTCGACAAAGCTCTCGCGTACGCCCGCCACTACCCGGCGATCAACTGGACGCAGAGCTACAGCGAATACTTCATCGACCTCGACCCGTGGTACGCGAAAAACCTCGGCGAGGACTTTCTCAAGTACCGCCGCCGCATCAACCGGCTGTTGCAGGAGGAGAACCAGCTGATGGAGATCGTCAAGCTGATCGGCTCCGATGTGCTGCCGGACGACCAGAAGCTCGTCATCGAGACGGCGCGCGTCATCCGCGTCGGCTTTTTGCAGCAGAACGCCTTCCACAAGGACGACACGTTCGTCCCGCTGGAAAAGCAGAAGCAGATGATGCGCGTCATCCTGCATCTGTACCGGAAGGCCAGACAGCTTGTCTCCGCGAGCGTGCCGATCTCGGGCATCCTTGAGACGGGGCTGTTCGACAAGCTGGTCAAGATGAAGTACGACGTCCCGAACGACCGCCTCGACCTGTTCGACGGCTACATCGAGGAGATCGACCGGCTGCTCTCGGAGCTGGTCTCGGCGTGACGCAAAGGAGGCGAATGAACCTATGCTGATAGATTACCTTGGCGTGCGCGAGATCAACGGCTCGCTGATCGTCCTCGACGACGTGGAGGGCGCGGCCTTCGAGGAGGTCGTCGACATCCGCCTCGACGACGGCACGCTCCGGCAGGGGCGCGTCGTGCAGATGGAGGGCTCGCGCGTCGTCATCCAGGTGTTCGAGGGGACGCGCGGCATCTCGCTCGACAACACGCGCACCCGCTTCAAGGGCCACCCGATGGAGCTGTCCCTCTCCCCTGAGATTCTCGGGCGCGTCTTCGACGGCGCGGGCAGGCCGATCGACGGCCTCGGCGACATCTATCCCGCCGCGCGTGCCAACATCAACGGGACGCCGATCAATCCGGTCTCCCGCGTCTATCCGAAAAACTATATCAATACCGGCATCTCGACCATCGACACGCTCATGACGCTGATCCGCGGGCAGAAGCTGCCCATCTTCTCCGGCTCCGGCATGAAGCACAACGAGCTCGCCGTGCAGATTGCCCGGCAGGCGCGCATCAGCGACGAGGGCGAGGACAAATTCTGCATCGTTTTCGCGGCCATGGGCGCGAAGAACGACGTCGCGGAATACTTCCGCCGCTCCTTCGACGAGTCCGGCGTGCTGCAGAAGGTCGTCATGTTCCTGAACCTTTCAAACGATCCGATTATCGAGCGCATCCTGACGCCGCGCTGCGCGCTGACAGCCGCCGAGTATCTCGCCTTCGAACAGGGGATGCACGTCCTCGTCATCATGACGGACATGACGTCGTACGCCGAGGCGCTGCGCGAATTCAGCTCGAGCAAGGGCGAGATTCCAGGCAGAAAGGGCTTCCCGGGCTACCTCTATTCCGACCTGGCCTCCCTCTATGAGCGCGCTGGCATGGTGCGCGGCAAGTCCGGCTCCGTGACGCAGCTGCCCATCCTGACCATGCCGAACGACGACGTGACGCACCC
>CASFAA010000153.1 GCA_949292505.1 uncultured Oscillospiraceae bacterium | reverse complement strand
GTACCCGCCCCTGTTTGGGCATCGTAGCGGGAAGAACATGAACACGCATTGGCTGTGCTTCATGAAGCCGAAAGCTGATGCTGGAGAGGCGGAAGGAGGCGGTAGACGGTGAGCAGAGCCATTGATGCCGTGCAGGTGCTGAACGATATCAATTCGCACCACAGGCCAACACCAGTAAGCGAATTTGAATCCGGGTTTAACAGCGGACTCAATCAGGCTATGTCGATTATCCGCCACGCGCCCACCCTAACCCTCGCCGCCCTGCGCGGCCTCGACCGTGTGACGGCGGAGAGGGAAGGGGCGATAGAGGATTTGGAGGAAATCATGTTCAAGGGCAGTCGCAATATTGACACTTGCGAATATTGTAAAAACGCCAAGTGCTACGCGCGCGGCGGAATACAAGTATGCAATCCCGTGTGGCGCGGGATTAAGGAGGGCTGAGCGTGCAGCGGCTGACAATAAGATTGTGTGACGGCAGAGCGTGTTTTAAGCCCGAACTATACGGGCGCATAAGCTGCGTCGTCTGCGACCGCCTCGCCGCCATCGAGGACATTCTCGGCGACGACTACGACCTCGACCGGCTCCGGGAGCTGGTGGAGGCCGACGAGACGCTGAAAGCGAGGAACGACGAAGCATGATAATCAACGACAAAGCACTTGCGCGGGTGCTGAAGCGGTCGGGGAAGGCCGGGTTCAAGTTTTGCGTGAACGGGAATGCAATACGCCTGGTAAGCTGGGATTGGGCGGCGCGGCTGCCGCTTCAGAGCTCGGGCACGGAGAACGGGCAGACGTTGGCGGCGCTGGTGGAAATGCTCGGCTATCTGCCCGGCGACGGGGAGTGCGGGCACGTCTACCGCGACGGCGGCGAGTGGTACGACCAGGACATGACCGAGGCCGTATTCGACATCGAATTCAATCAGCTCGAGCGGCGCGAAAACAGCGACGAGGTCTGCTGCGTGCTGCCGGTGCAATACGGATTTAGGCCGCTCATCTACACGCAGCGCGGGCTTATGTATAGGATTTCCGGACCGCAGGAGCTCTGCGCGGCGATGACCGGGACAAGGCGGTTTTTCCGCGAGCCGGCGACACTGGGCTTTTGCGACCATGAGAGCGTACTTTATCTGAGCTGCTTGAGGCCGGAGATACCGGGCGAGATATGGGCGCAGCTCGAAAAAATCGACTGGGGGACGGGCAATGACGATGGACGAGAGGATGATTGAGCAACTCGCGGCGGAGCGCGGGAGACCGTTTTGCAACCCGAATACATGCGAGCGGCTGGCAATTGCGAGCGAACTGGCGGCAAAAATGAAGGTCCGCGCGCTGAGAGCGGAGCGGCTCGCGGAGACGGCGCGGGAGGACTGCGAGGGCGGGCGAGCGGTGCTTGCGACGCCGGAAATACTCGAGAGCATGAGGAAAAACGGCTATGTCCTCGACGACGAGTTCTATCTGCCTGATGGCAGTGTGCGCCAGCATTGGAGTTATGCCGAGCCGGGCAAGCCGGCCGGGGCGGCCTCGGAGCTGGAGCGGCTGGAGCTGAGGGCCGCGGGGCTCGCTCGGGCGCTGGAGGAGTTGAGCGCGGAGAACGAGGAGCTCCGGGCGGAGAACAAACGGCTGAAGGAGGAAGCAGAAAAGTGATAATTGGTATTATCGGGCTTGCGCTTGCGCTGGGCGCGTGCGCGGCGGCGATTGTGATTAACTCGCGGCTCAGAACCGCCAACGCCATCATATCGGACCTCCTGGATGTACTCGGCGAGACGGGCAAAAAGCATATCAAGACTGAGATGGAGCTCCGGAAATGCAGGGAGGAACTGAAGGTGTCGAAGGAGCGCGAGGCGGAGACGGCGGAGAAGGTGGCGAAAGTTATGTACAGTACGGACGTCGAGTCCGGAACCTTCGCCGTTAAAGTCGGGTACTGCGCGAGGTACGTTGAGGACTGGCCGGGGCTGTTCCTCGAGATGGTCGAGTATGCCGAGCATGAAATTATCAGAAACTGGCGCGAGGAAAAGATGCGGCGTGACAAGGAGCTTAGGCGGATGTGTGAGCGGTACAGAGATCCGAGCCAGTCCACCACGGTTGGCGCAAACGAATAGGGCGACATGTTTTGGCCACGGGGCCCGCGGCGCGGGCCCTATTGCGAGAACATGACGGTAAGTATAGGGGCAAGCGCCTCTATACTATATTTAATACGCGCGCGTGCGCGCGCGTATTGCGCGCTTGTAACGAATCTTAACTCAAGGACCATGCGAGGTGAGAGAGTGGCACGGAAATATCATGGGCGGACGTTCGTCCGGGAGACGGCCTATGTCTGCGGCAATTACATGGACGCGGACATATATCCGGTGTTCCAGCAGCCGGGAGTTCGCCGCAGTCGCTCCCGTCCGACAAGCGCAATCCAGGAGCGGCTCAATCAGCGGAACGCGGAGCGGAAATTTGCCCGCCTCGCAAACCTCAATTTCGGCGAGGGAGATTACGCCCTGCATCTCACATACGCAGAGCAGCCG
>CASFAA010000152.1 GCA_949292505.1 uncultured Oscillospiraceae bacterium | reverse complement strand
AAGGAAAAGAATTCAAAAGTGAAGTTTTCGCCGGCCTTTTTCAAAAGGCCGTGGGGGTGAAGGGGGTGAAACCCCCTTCAAAACGTCAGCGAAGCCCCCAAAAAGCCAGAAAAAACAGCGAAGCGCCTTTTTTCGGACGATTCGCACAGAGCCCCCATAAGCCCCAGCGAAGCACCAAGCTGCTGAATTTTAATTTTTCGGTTTTTCAAACCGCAAAATTGAAATTCAGACGCCGCCCTACGGGCGGCCTTTTTCCGGATGATTTGCACCGGGCCGAAAGCTTCCGATTTTATGCAGCCTGCCTTTTTTCGACAAGCTCAGCCGCCGCGCAGGAAGGTCTGCGCGGCGGCTTTTTTATGCTCAGACGGTTCAGCTGTTCCAGCTCTGGGGCTTCGTCTCGACGGGACGGCCCGTCTCGAGAGCCTCGCGCATGGCGAAGGCGAGGTAGGTGTCCTGACAGGCCTCCCGCAGCGAATAGACCGGCTCGCCCGTCTCGACGCAGCGCTTCATTTTCAGAAGGAGCGAGGCGACGGCGATCTCGTCGTCCGTCAGCCGGACAAGGGGCAGCGGGTTCTCGTACAGCCATTCGCCGCAGAACTGGATGCCGCGGTGGGCAAAGCCCTGCAGGTTGCCGTACTGACCGAGGTCGACGCGGCGAAGCTCCTCTGCCATGCAGGCGCCCGAAGGGCTGAGAAAGCGGACGGTGCGATCCATGACCTCGCCGCGGTCGCCGCACAGCCAGAGATGCGTCGAGCGCAGCAGCGAAAAATACTGCTCCCCGGTAAAGTCATAGAACAGCGTTTTCCCGCTCTCAAACTCGAACGTCACCCTGTCCTGCGTCACCCGCTGGATCGGATGCTCCGCGGACTCGCCGGCCCGGCTGCACGTCTGCGCGATGGCGCGGGGGTATTGCTTGCCGGAGACGACGGCGCGCTCCATCCCGACGCCGAGCATTCGTCTCGCGAGGCTCATGCAGTGGTAGCCGTGCATCATCGAAATGCTGAGATGCGTCGGGACGCCGATCCTCCCCTCCTCTGCCAGACGGATCACCGACGCGTGGTAGGGCTGCAGATGGTATTCCTCGGCGACCTGGATGTTCGCGCCCCGCTCCTCTGCGAAGCGCCACAGCTCGTTGAGCGCCTCCACCGTCGGCGCGGGCGGCGTCTCGGTCAGGACGGGTCGCCCAAGCTCCGCGAGGCGGCGGCTGTACTCGTCATTCGCCTGCCACGGCAGACAGAGGACGAAAAAGTCCACGTCGAGCGAAAGCAGCTCGTCAAACGACGAAAAGACCGGGGCGTGCAGGCGCTCCGCGTACCGCGCCGCCTTCTCCGGATTGCGAATCCACACGCCCCTGAGCGCGAAGCGATCCGGCGCAGCGTTCGCGACGCGGGCGTAAAACTCGCTCCTCCACCCTCCTCCGAGAATGGCAAAGCTGATGCGTTCCATACCTGACTCCTCCCTTTCCGCGCTCCGGGCCAGGAGCGCCATTCCAATCTGGTAAAATTGTACGCCATCTTTTCGCGCCGGTCAAGAGACAGCGCGGCGCTCTTTTTTCGTCCCGCAGAAAAAATGCTTGCAATACTATGCAATGCATGATATAATGCAATCACTAAGAACAAGACAATGAAAGGAGGAAGCCATGGACGCGCAGCGAAAAAAGGGGCTGCTCGACACCTGCGTGCTTGCGGTGCTCAAGCGCGGCCCGTCCTATGGGTATGAGCTCATCGGCGCGGTATCACAGTGCATCCCGGTATCGGAGTCGACGCTCTACCCGATTCTCAAGCGGCTGGAGGCGGGAGGCTGCCTGACCACCTTCAAGCAGGAGCACAACGGCAGACTTCGCAAATACTATCAGATCACCCCGGCCGGAGAGGAAAAGATCAAGCTTTTCCTCGAGGAATGGTCGGAAATGGAACGCATTTACGCCTTCGTCAGAAAGGCGGACGAGGAGGAATCTCAATGAACCGGCAGGAATTTCTCAAGCAATTTCTCAGCGCTCTCGAACCCCTTACCCCCGAGGAGCGCAGCCAGATTTCCGAATACTATGAGGAGCTGATCTGCGACGGTCTCGAGGAAGGGCTTTCCGAGGAGGAGGTTCTCGCGCGCTTCGGCTCTCCCGAGGAGGAAGCCGCCCGTTTCCTCGAGGAAAACCCGCGGGAGCTGGCGGCGTCCGAGCCCTTTGTCTTTTCCCCGGACAGGGAGGCGGACACGCTCGACTGCAGCGCGAAGGATGTGTCCATCCGCCTGCTGCCCTGCGAAGATGAGCGGCTGCAGATCCGGTTTGAATATGACACGGAACGGGCAAAGGTGGAATCGTGGACGGAGGGAAATGTGTGGCATTTCCGTCACACGCCGGCGCGCAAGCGCTTCCGCGAGCTGTTCGGAATCGGGCTGCGGCACGGGGAAATCACCGTGCTGGTGCCGAGGGAATTCTCCGGCACGCTTCTGCTCAGAACGCAGAACGGGAAAATCTCGGGCGAGCAGCTCTCCCCTCTCTCTCGCGTGGAGGCCGCCACGACAAATGCGGGAATTCAGTTTGCGTCGACCTCGTTCGGGACGCTCACCATCACGACGAGCAACGCCTCCATCCGCGTGACGGACTGCACCGGCGAGACGCTCAAGGCGCACACCTCCAACGGCAGTCTGCGCGCGCAGAACAACGCATTTGACAGCCAGTCCTGGGAGACGAGCAACGGTTCGGTGCGGATGGCGGGGATGCGCGCCATCGGCTTCTCCGCCGCGACCTCGAACGCAGGGATCTCCGTATCGGACTGCGAGGCGGAGCAGCTCTCGCTCTCCACCTCGAACGGCTCCGTCTCCGTCGACGGCGTCTCCGGAGACGAGCTACACATCGCGACGAGCAACGCCTCGATCACCGGATCCGTCCGCGGCAACCCCTTGGAGTATCAAATCTATGCCGCTACCTCGAACGCGCCGTGCAATCTCGAGAACTCTGCCGATCCGGCAAGGCCGAAGAAGCTCACCGCCAGGACGTCGAACGGGAAAATCAATCTGGTGTTTGGGTGAGGAGGCAGGCAAGGCGGGTTTCCTTGAGCAGAGCGCACATCTCCCGGAACCGGCTGCCTGTGTCCCGGGGGATGTGCGCGTCAGAGGCCGTCAAGACCGTGACCCCGCGCTTTAGCATGGCGCGCAGCATCCGGCGGTTCATGCCGAGCTCGCGGTCTCCATAATTGACAGCCAGCCCGCTGCTCTCCTCCACATACATCTGATGTTCGTGCAGCGCCAGAGCAATCTCATCGTATGCCTCGTCGAAATCTATCGGCGGATACGCGCCGAAGCATTGCAGCGAATTGGGATGCGCCAACCCTGAAAACAGCCCGCTCCGGGCAAGCCGGAGCATCAGCGCATAATAGCGCCGGTACAGGCGTTCCAGCCCCGCGCCGTCCAGACGCCACGGCTGACGCTTGTGGCTGAAAGCCCATCCGTCAATAAAATGAATGGAGCCGACAAGAAAGTCAAACGGATATTGTCTGAGCTTTGCAATCTCCCGTTCATGCTCAGGCGTGTAGCATACCTCAAGCCCAAATCTCAGCCGGACAGGGAAGCATTCCTTCCTCGCTCGCTCTGCAAAGCGAAGATACTCCTCTATGGGGCGTGCAATTTCCTGTTTCCTTTGAAACCAGTCGTGCTGGTACGCATTGAACCGCGACATCTCGCCGTACAGGCAGGCGCACTCCCGAAAGCAATGCGTGTGTTCCAGAAACCAGATCTCATCAACCCCTCTCGCTTCCGCGGCGCGCACAAATTCCCAGATCCACTCGAAGCAGTAGCTGCCTTTTTCCAGATGAACGTGCGCGTCAATCATGCGAAAGCTCCCCCTGAACAGCCCGGATCTGAGCTGCAATCGTATCGTAAGAGACGGCGGAGAAATCTGTCGTGTCTACCGTCAGGCAGGGACCGTTCGCGGAAAAGGAATCCATGCCCCTCGCGGTGACGCCCTTCACGAAAGCCTCATAGGACAGCGAGGGCTCCTGTCTGCCGCCCGGCCTTTCAGGGTAGCAGTCGTTGACCACATGGCCGCGGTGCCTGCCCGGGTCGTTATTCCGGCGCAGGAAGCGACGGTACAGCGTGGAGAAATCCCCTGTGAGCCGGACGGTAATCGCGGTGCAGGAATATCGCTCAAGCAGCACCGTCAGCGGCTCGAGCGACGCGTTCTCGAAATTGTTTTCCAGAATGAACGGCAGCCCGCACTGCATCAGCCGCTCTGCCGTTTCATACAGAAGCCGCATGGCGGCCAGGCCGAGCGCTTCCTTCTCCGCCCGAGACCGGAAGCCGACGGTATCGTATAGAATCTCCTTCATGCGATCCTTCGAAAAGGACGGAAGAGAAAGCCGCTTCGACAGCTCCTCCGCCGCCGTGCTCTTGCCCGAGGCGGGGACACCGGCTATCAGAATGCAGTACACTGCTCGTCCCCCCTCGCTATCAGGCAGCGAACGCCCAGCTCCTCCATCTGCGCGGGAAAGTCCTCTGGACAGCCGCTGTCTGTGATCAGCAGGTCATAGTCCTCTGCGGCGCACACGCGGTGGATGGAGGAACGGCCGATTTTGTCGGACGGGTAAAGCCCGATGTTCACCGAGCTGTTCGCCATCACCGCTCTTGCGAAGGCGACGCCGCCGCTGCTGTGCAGCGTGGCGCCGAACTCCGCCGAAAAAGCCGTGTGCGACAGAAACGCCTTGTCAATCCTGATGTTTTTCACCATCTGGATGGTATAATAGTCATGACAGTGACCACGGTGGGACATCTCCCCACCGAGAAGAAGAACAGAAATCTGCTCCTTTTTGCGAAGCGCCTCCGCTATCGTCACAGAGTTCGTCAGAACGGTGACGGGAAAATCCCCGGCCATCTGCAGAGCCATCGCGTATCCGACGGATGAGGTCGTGAGGTAGACCACGTCGTTTTTCCGGATGCAGCCTATCGCCTCCTTCGCCACGGCGAGATACTCCTTTGGGATAGTGGGAAGATCTTCCGGATTGTACGCGGCATCGGGATATCCTCCCTTCGGCTTTGCCGCGATAGCGCCGCCGTACGTCCGCTGCAGCAGACCCCTGCTCTCGAGAGCGCGCAGATCTCTCCTTGCGCAGTCCGCCGATATTCCGTAAAGCTCCTGCATTTCGGAGACGAGAATTCTGCCCGTCTCGCCGACCCTTCTGATAATATCCTGCTGTCTTTCCTCGAGGAACATCAATCGTGCATCCTTTCTGCCGTAAACTTGTTTAATCGCGTTTATGCTTGTTTTAATTGCATTATAGCGGTTTTGGCACAAAAAATCAAGAGAAAACAAGATATAATAAGGATACTACAACGGGAAGGCAACGCTTTTCAAGGTAACAATATCTGTTCTGCAACTACGAAAGGAAGAAAAGATATGGTTTACAGCGCGATCAACGAAAAAGGAGAAGCGCATTTCACCTTTCTGAAAAAGATATTTGACGCAATCGGCAACAGGCAAACGGAATACAACTGGCTCATCACGGACTGCTTTTGCTGCCCTCAGGATCCGGAAGCGAGCGCCATGCTGCAAAGGGAGTACTGCTGGCTCAGCGGAGAGGAGCTCACAGCGCTCGTGCAAAATGAGGACTTTTTGTGGATATGGGCGGTCCTCTCAGCATTTGAAAAAAGCGTCGCTCTTTCGGAAATTCTGCAGTACGATCTTCCCTACGCAGACGGATATCCCGGATTTTGGAAAACGCCTCTCACCATGCAGCATCCTCTGGCAAGAATAGAGATCGTTCCATGGGACAGTACGCTGACACTGATTTTCAGCAGCAGGAAGGAAATTGTCGATGGCTTCAGGAAGACATTTCCTGAAAGCGAGGATTTGGAGGATTATATCGAGAAGAACGGGTTGTGA
>CASFAA010000151.1 GCA_949292505.1 uncultured Oscillospiraceae bacterium | reverse complement strand
TTTGACAAGATGGACACCTTCCGGTACGGCGTGCTGCCGTACGTTCTGATCCTCGGCTCGATAGCGCTCCTTGTCGTTCTCGAAAAGCATATGTCCGCGACGCTCATCATCCTGATTCTCGGCGCGGTGATGATGTTTATCGGCGGCGTGCGGCTGCGGTGGTTCGGGCTGGCCTTCGCCGTCCTCCTTGCCGCGGCGCTTTACCTCCTGGTGTTTACCGATTTGTTCTCCTACGCGATGGATCGCGTCTACGGCTGGCTCGATCCGTTCAATCCTCCCCAGGACGTGGACACCTGGCAGACGCGTCAGTCCCTGATGACAATCGGCTCCGGCGGCCTGCTCGGCCTCGGCCTCGGCCAGTCGCGCCAGAAGTACCTCTATCTCCCGGAACCGCAGAACGACTTCATCTTTGCGATTGTCTGCGAGGAGCTCGGCTTTATCGGCGCGCTGATTATCATGGTCCTCTTTGCCATGCTGATCTGGCGCGGCATCGTCGTTTCGCTCAAGGCGAAGGATAAATTCGGTATGCTGCTCGGCGTGGGACTTACGTTCCAGATCGGGCTTCAGGTGATACTCAATATCATGGTGGTGACAAACACCATCCCGAATACGGGCATCAGCCTTCCGTTTTTCAGCTACGGCGGCACCTCGCTCATCATGCTGCTCGCGGAAATGGGCGTGGTGCTTTCCATCAGCCGCAACTCGGCGATTGAAAAGCTGTAGCAGATGACTCATGTAATATCAGAAAAGGGTGTATGAAGATGAGGATTCTCTTTGCAGGCGGCGGGACCGCCGGACACATCAACCCGGCGCTGGCGATAGCCGGCACCGTCCGTGAGCGGGAGCCAGACGCCGCGATTCTCTATGTCGGCGCAAAGGGCGGCATGGAGGAGCGGCTCGTCCCGAAGGCGGGCTTTGACTTCAAGAGCGTGACCATCTCCGGCTTCCAGCGCAAGCCGAGCTGGCAGAATCTCAAGAAGAACGTGGTGACGGCGGTGCACCTCTTTACTTCCACCGCGGAGGCAAAGCGCATCATTCAGGAGTTTCAGCCCGACGTCTGCGTCGGCACCGGCGGCTATGTGAGCGGACCCGTCATCCGCGAGGCGATGAAGCTCGGCATCCCGGCCCTTATCCACGAGCAGAACGCCTTCCCCGGCGTCACGAATAAGGCGTTGAGCAAGAAAGCCGCATACACAATGCTCGCCGTCCTCGACGCGAAGAAATATCTCCCCGATTCCGCGCGCTGTGTCCTGACCGGCAACCCGATCCGCCCGGCCGTGCTCCGCGCACGCCGCGAGGAGTCGCGCAGAAAGCTCGGCCTCGACGGCAGGCCGGTGATCCTCAGCTTCGGCGGAAGCCTCGGCGCGCGCCGCGTCAACGAGGCCGTCGCCGACCTGATGGCCTGGAGCGTGAAGGAGGGCCGCTTCCAGCACATCCACGCTTACGGCCAGTGGGGCCGTTGGTTCCCCGATCTCTTAAAGGAGAAGGGGATCGACCTCGCCGCCCACCCGGAGCTCGACGTGCGCGAATACATCGACAATATGCCTGAATGCCTCGCGGCGGCCGATCTCGTCATTTGCCGCGCGGGCGCGATTACGCTTTCCGAGCTGCAGGCGCAGGGCAGGGCGTCCATCCTGATTCCGTCCCCGAACGTCGCGGAAAATCACCAGTTCCACAACGCCATGGCGCTCGTCAACCGCGGCGCGGCGGAGATCCTTGAGGAAAAAGACCTCTCCGGCGAGACGCTCTGCAAAATGGTGGAGGATCTCTTCCACGATCCCGACGTCGTCGCCTCGCTCTCCGCGAACGCGAAGAAAATGGCGATCACCGACGCCAATGACCGTATCTACCAGCTGATCTGCGAGGTGCTGCACCGCGGCTGAGCCGCGGCTTCGCTTCACCGCTTTTCTTCTCCCCGCATAGTATGGCATACTTCATCAAGAGGAAGCGGGGAGTATCTATGGTAAAACTTTTGATCCACGGGCCGAACCGCCTGAGCGGAGAGCTGAACGTCCACGGGGCGAAAAACAGCACGCTTCCGCTGATGGCGGCGACCCTCCTGTGCCGGAGCGAATGCGTGCTACATAATTGCCCGCGCCTGTCCGACGTGGACGTCTCGGCGCGCATTCTCCGGCATCTCGGCTGCTCTGTCAGCCGCCAGGGGGACAGCCTTGTCATCGATCCGCGCTGTGTGACGCAGTGCGACATTCCCGACGGGCTCATGCGCGAGATGCGCTCCTCCATTGTCTTTCTTGGGGCGATCCTCGCCCGTACAGGCCGGGCCGTGCTCTCGTTTCCCGGCGGCTGCGAGCTCGGGCCGCGTCCTATCGATCTGCACCTGCAGGCGCTGCGGCGCATGGGAGCGAGAATTGTCGAGGATTACGGCTGCCTTTCCTGTTCGGCGGAGGGTCCGCTGCACGGAGCAGCCATCGGCCTGTCCTTCCCGAGCGTTGGCGCAACGGAAAACGTCATGCTCGCCGCAGTGCTCGCCGAGGGTACTACGGTGGTAACGAACGCCGCGCGCGAGCCGGAGATCTGCGATCTCGCAGACTTTTTGAACCGCTGCGGCGCGCGTGTGAGCGGCGCGGGCGGGAGCACGCTCGTCATCGAGGGCGTCAGAAGCCTGCACGGCTGCGAGCACCGCGTCATCCCCGACCGCATTGCCGCCGCGACGTTTATGAGCGCCGCCGCCGCGACAGGCGGCTGTGTCCGTCTCAACCAGGTGATTCCCGCGCACCTCGAGCCGGTCATCCCGTCGTTCGAGGAGCTTGGCTGCTCGATTGAGATCGAGGATACGAGCCTGCGTATCAGCGCGCCTGCCCGGCTGGGCCGCGTCAAGAGCGTCCGCACGATGCCGTATCCCGGCTTCCCCACGGACGCCCAGGCGCCGCTCATGGCCGCGGTCTGCCTTGGATCCGGCACGAGCATCTTTGTGGAGAACATTTTTGAAAGCCGCTATAAGCACGTCGGAGAGCTGCTTCGCCTCGGCGCGAACATCAAGGTAGAGGGGCGCGTTGCCGTCGTCGAGGGTGTGCCGCGCCTGTCGGGCGCTCCGGTGGAGGCCGCCGACCTGCGCGGCGGCGCAGCGCTTGTGGTGGCCGGCCTTGCCGCGCGCGGTACGACTGAGGTCACAGGCGTGCGGTACATCGACCGCGGCTACGAAAATCTCGAGCGCAGCCTCTCAGGGCTTGGCGCGCGCATCCGCCGCGAATACGAATAAAAGTCAGGAAGGGGAGTGGAACAGGATGGAAAAATCCCGCCGGACGTCTCCGCAGCGGCAGAGACGTCCCTCAGGGGAAACCGCCCGGCGTCAGCGCGCGCCGGCGAGAAATCCCGCGCCCTCCCAGTCTCGCCCCCGTCCGCCTCACGCTGCGGACAGCCGGCCCCGGCAGTCGCCTCCGCCGAAAAAAGCGCCACCGCCGCGTAAGGCGCCGCCGAAGCGCCGCCGCAGGCCCCCTGTCAACGCTGCGGAGCGCCGCCGGAGACGCCGCCGCCGCATGGCGATCTTTTACCTTCTCCTCTTCCTCGTCGTCCTCGGGACGGCGCTGACTCTCTCGCTGACGGTGCTCTTCCGCGTCGAGACGATCGAGGTCAAGGGAGAGAGCCGCTACTCTGCGGAGGAGATCCTTGAGGCGTCAGGCCTCGAGGCGGGCGGAAATTTGTTTTTGACGGACGTCTCCGCGGCCTCCGACGCGATCGAGAAGTCGCTTCCCTATATCGGGGAGGCGGACGTCCGCCGCGTCCTTCCCTCGGAGATCGAGATCGAGGTCAGTGAGGAGGAGCTCGCCGGCGCCGTTCTCGACGATACACAGTACATCCTCGTCGGCGTCACCGGCAAGGTGCTCGAGCGCCGCGCCGACAAGCCGGACGACTGCCCGCTCGTGAAGGGCCTGACTGTGCTGGAAGCGCAGATCGGTTCGCAGATTGTGTACGAGGAGGGTGAGAATCAGAAGGTTTTCGAATCCCTCTCTGCCGCTATCGCTGCGTGCGGCCTCGACAAGGTCACCGAGCTCGATGTGACGGATGCGTACGACTCGACGCTTCTCTACGACAACCGCATCCTTCTTGAGTTTGGCGCGCCCACGGCTCTTTCGGAGAAGATTCGCTTCTTCCAGACCATCCTCGAGAGAGGGGAGCTCACGGATCAGGATGCCGGCACTTTCAATTTGACGATATATGATTCCACCAAGCGGGGATATTTTGAGGAGTCCCTCGCCTCGTCCGCCGCGCCGGAATCTTCCGAGCCGGCGGAGCCCTCGGAGCCGTCTGAACCGGCTGATCCCGCTTCATCTGCCGCTGCGGCGGAATGAGAGCGGTTCCGGAACGAAAAAAACCGTTCGGAACGCGGAAAATCCGCTCTTTTCTCTTGCAATTCCCAGCCGCTTATGTTAACCTTTTAAGAGGACTAGCCTTGCTCCGATTTGAGCAGGCAAAAATTTCCAATTCACAATTTTTTTATTGAATTTGCAGCCAAAACATGGTACAGTAATCTATATGATTTTTCAAATCTGATTTACAGCGGCGGGTGTATCCGCGTTGCTATAGACGGACGAATAAAGGGGGACGCTTCAAAGATGTCTTTTGAGATTGAAAATGATTTTGACAACAACGGTGTCATTATAAAGGTGGTCGGCGTCGGCGGCGGCGGCGGAAACGCCATCGACCGCATGGTGAAGATGGGCGCGAAGGGTATGGAGTTCATCGCCGTCAACACGGATAAGCAGGCTCTTGTCCGTTCCCAGGCCACGCAGAAGATCCAGATTGGCGAGAAGGTCACGCACGGCAAGGGCGCAGGCTCCAAGCCCGAGGTTGGCCAGAAGGCCGGCGAGGAGAGCCGAGAGGCCATCGCCGCCGCGATCCGCGGCAGCGACATGGTGTTTATCACCGCCGGTATGGGCGGCGGCACCGGCACGGGAGCCGCTCCGATCGTCGCGGAGATCGCGCGCGATATGGGTATTCTGACGGTCGGCATCGTCACGAAGCCGTTCCACTTTGAGGGCAAGCTCCGCATGGCGCAGGCCGAGAGAGGTATTTGCTCTCTGCGCGAGCACGTCGACAGCCTCGTTGTCATCCCGAATGAGCGCCTCAAGCTCGTCAGCGAGCAGAAGATCACGCTCCTCAACGCCTTCTCGGTGGCGGACGACGTCCTCCGCCAGGGCGTGCAGAGCATTTCCGACCTCATCAAGCTTCCCGGCCTCGTCAACCTTGACTTCGCGGACGTGACGACCATCATGAAGGACGCCGGCTACGCGCATATGGGCGTCGGCCATGCCACCGGCAAGGATAAGGCCGAGGCTGCCGCCAATATGGCGATTTCGAGCCCGCTGCTCGAGACGGCCATCAACGGCGCGAAGGGCGTTATCATCAACATCACCTCCTCGCCCGAGATCGGCCTCGAGGAGATGGAGACGGCCGCCGCCATGATCACCGAGCAGGCGCATGAGGATGCGAACATCATCTGGGGCGCCGCGCTCGACGAGAACATGGAGGACGAGATCAGCGTTACCGTGATCGCCACCGGCTTTGCGACGCACGACGGTAGCCAGGCTCCTGCGGCGTCTGCTCAGAAGGAAGCCGCGCCCGCTCAGAAGGCTGCGCCCGTCAATTCCGCGTACGCCGCGCCGAAGGAGTCCGCGCCTTCTCTCGACAGCAATCCGGTTGTCGATGACAGCGACTTCGTGGACATCATGTCCATCTTCAACAAGAAATGAGGAAGCGCTTCCGCGCATGGAAAACGCTCCCGGTTTTCGGGAGCGTTTTTTTTGCGCATGAGAGCCTCCGGCGTTGGAAATACTACAGTCATCGATCCGTTTTCGCGTCTTTTGCAGACAAGAGTAACGTTTTTGTGACTTATCTTGCGCTCTTCCGCCCGGTATGGTATACTAAGGGCGTTATCGCGCCGCCCGCTCTTTTGCGCGGGACAGGCCGTTCTGCGCCGCCTCTCTGCGGGCGGGCCTCCCTCCCGTCAAACGGGAAAATAATTCGGAAGGGGAATCCATTCACCCATGAAAATGAAATTCCTTGCTCTGCTTTTCGCGGCGCTGCTGCTTGCCGGCGGCTGTGCCGAGCGCCCGGAGCTTGCTTCCTCCGCGGCGGACGTCTCGTCCGCCCAGACTTCGGCGGGCGCTTCCTCCGCCGAGGCCTCGTCCGAGGAGGCTTCCTCCCCGGAATCCGCCGATCCTGCCTCCGGCGCGGCCGACGCGTCCTCGCAGGAGGGGGATCCCTCCTCCGCCGCGCAGACCTCCGGCACGCCGACCCAGACGGGAGGCGCTCTGGCAGAGTCGCCGCGCGCCGAGGATTCCTTTTTTGACGACGCCGTCTTCATCGGCGATTCCGTCAGCCTCAAGCTGAATCTCTACGTCACGAAATGCCGTCAGTCGTCGAATCCGACGCTCCTCGGCAAGGCGCAGTTCCTCACGGCGGGCAGCATGGGCAGCGGCAACGCGCTGCAGCCCGTGTCGGACGACTCCATCCACCCGCTCTACAACGGCGAGAAGCTGAGCCTTGCGGACTCGGTTGCCGCCAGCGGGGCGAAGAAGGTTTACATCATGCTTGGCATGAACGATCTCGCGGTCTACGGCGTGGACGGCGCGGCCGCCAACATGGAGACGCTGCTCAAGGGGATCCTTGAGAAAACGCCGGACGCGCAGATTTTTGTCCAGACGGCCACGCCGCTCGTCAAGGCCAAGAACATCGAGGCGAACAAGCTTAACAACGCGAATATGCGCCTGTACAACGAGAAGCTCGCGGAGGTCTGCAAGAACAACGGCTGGTACCTCGTCGACGTCTCCTCCGCCGTGCAGGACAGCGAGGGCAATCTCAACGCCTCCTACTGCAGCGACCCGGACGATATGGGCATCCATTTCACCGACGAGGGCTGCAACGTCTGGATTGACTACCTCTACACGCACGTTCCGCAATAATTTGGGAAGGAAGAAGAACCGTATGAAAAAGCTTGCCGCAGTTTTCTGCACCATGATGCTTCTGTTTGGCCTCACCGCCTGCAGCGGAGAGGCGAAGAGCGCCGATCTCTCCGCCGCTATGGAGGAGATGAAGGCCGTCCTCGAGAACACGGAGATGATGGATCTCACCGCCGATAACCTCCTGCCGCAGTACGGCATCGATTCCGCCGACTGCAAGCAGTTCGCCGTCTACATCGATTCCACCGGCCTCAAGGGCGACGAGATCGTCCTCCTCGAGGGCGTCGACGCCGACGCCGCCTCCCGCCTCAAGGAGAAGATGGACGAGCGCTACCGCCAGAAGGAAAACACGATGAAGGACTACCAGCCCGAGGAGTTCGCCATGCTCAAGGAGTGCAAGGTCGAGCAGCAGGGCAATTACGTCAGCATGATTGTCTCCCCGCAGCACGAGGAGCTCGAGGAGATTTACGCGAAAGCGTTCCAGTAAAGCAATTATCCCCGCGCCAATCGGTTTTCAGCCGAACGGCGCGGGGATTTTTTTATGTCCGCCTTACACGGGATGTACCGCAATTTGGCCGAGCACCTCGCCAACGCTCCCGCTGATCAGCAGATCGGCGCGGCTGTCCATCGGCGTGGGGCTGCGGTTGATGACGACGAGCCGCTTTCCCTCGTAATAGTTGACGAGCCCGCTTGCCGGATAGACGACGAGCGATGTCCCGGCGATGATGAGCATATCCGCCTCAGCGATGGCCTGCACGGAGCGCTGCAGCGTCCTCTCGTCGAGGCTTTCCTCGTAGAGGACGACGTCCGGCTTCACGATTCCCCCGCACGGGCAGCGCGGCACGCCGGTGGAATGGAGAATGAAGTCGAGGTCGAAGAACCTGCGGCATTTGCGGCAGTAGTTGCGCAGTACAGAGCCGTGCAGCTCGTAGACGGTGCGGCTGCCCGCCGCCTGATGCAGGCCGTCGATGTTCTGCGTCACAATGGCGGAGAGTCTGCCCGCCGCCTCGAGCTCCGCGAGCTTGCGGTGCGCCGCGTTCGGCTTTGCGTCGGGATAGAGGAGCTTGTCCCGGTAAAAGTCGTAAAATTCCTCAGGATGGCGCTCATACATCGTGTGGCTCAGCATCTCCTCGGGCGGGTATTTGTATTTTTGGTGGTACAGCCCGTCCGTGCTGCGGAAGTCGGGGATCCCGCTTTCCGTCGAAACGCCCGCACCGCCGAAAAAGACAATCCTGCGGCTCGCGTCAATCCATTCCTGCAGCCTGCTGATTTCTGTCATGGAAACCGCCTCCTTTTACCGCATCAGCAGCCGCACGAGCGGCAGCTTTCCCGTATACGGCGGGTAACGCACAGGCAGATCCCCCGCCTCCGGCTTCTCGAGAATACTCTTAAGATGGGAGAACGTCAGGAAGCCCGCCTTCCCGTGATACGCGCCCATGCCGCTCTCCCCGACGCCGCCGAACGGCATCTTCGGGTTTGTGAGGTGGACGACCACATCGTTGACGCAGCCGCCGCCGAAGCTGACCTCGCGCAGAGCCCGCCGTTTGTGGTCCTCGTCGCGCGTAAAGAGATAGAGTGCAAGCGGCTTCGGCCTGCGCCGGATTTCCTCGAGCACCTGCGAGAAGCTGCGGTAGGGCAGAAGGGGCAGAATCGGCCCGAAAATCTCCTCCTGCATGACGGGGCTGTCCCACGACACGCCGGTCAGGAGGGTGGGGGCAATTTTCCGATCGCGGTCGGAGTACGTCCCGCCGAGCAGCGGCGTCCCGCGCTGGAGCAGCTTCTTGAGGCGCTCCATGTGCTTCTCGTTGATGATTTTTCCGTACTCCTCGCAGCGCATCGGCTCATCGCCGTACATCCTCCGTACTGCCGCCGCGTATTCCCGTGCAAAGGCGTGCAGCATCGTCTCATGGATGAGCACATAGTCGGGCGCAACGCACGTTTGCCCCGCGTTGAGGAGCTTTCCCCACGCAATCCGCTTCGCCGCGAGGGCGACGTCCGCCGTCTCGTCGACGATGCACGGGCTCTTCCCGCCGAGCTCAAGCGTTACGGGTGTGAGGTGCTTTGCAGCGGCCTCCATTACCACGCGGCCGACGGCGGGGCTTCCCGTGAAGAAGATATGGTCAAATTTAAGCGCGAGCAGCGCCTGGTTTTCCGCCGCGCCGCCCTGAAAAACGGTCACGAGCCCGGACGGGAACGCGTCGCGCAGCATCTCTTCGAGGGCGGCCGCCGTCTTCGGGGCGTACCGCGAGGGCTTGACGATCGCGCAGTTGCCCGCGGCGAGCGCCGCGGCCAGCGGCGCGAGCGTGAGCTGGACGGGATAGTTCCACGGCGACATGACAAGCACGACGCCGAGCGGCTCGGGGCGGACAGTGCAGCGGCACGGCAGCTGCGTCAGCGGGGGAAGCACGGCCTTCGGCCTCATCCAGCCCGCGAGATGGCGGCGCAGCTCGCGAATTTCCTCGTACACGACCCCGAGCTCCGTTGCGTACGCCTCAAACGGAGATTTCCCCAAATCCTCGCGCAGCGCCGCGAGAAGCTTTGATTCGTTGGCCCGCATCGCGTCGGCGAGCCGCTTGAGCGCGGCGAGCCGAAAACCTGCGGAGAGCGTGACGCCCGTCCCGAAAAAGCTGCGCTGGCGCGCAAGAGCCTCTTCAAAGCGATCCATTGTCAGATTCCTCCTCTGCCGGCGCGTCAAATCATGCGCCTTCTTTCTTCCTATTGTAGGCGAGCGCCGCCCTGTTTGCAAGAAATTTTTCTCACGGGGGAAATTGTTCACAGAAAACGGGTTGTGACGGAAAAATGGATTATGCTATAATACACACTGGTATTGTATGTCCCGGTTCGCATTTGGACGCGGCCCGGATTATGGAGGAAGAAACATGGAACAGCTCTCACAGCGGATCCTGAACGAGGTCGCCAAGACCGTCATCGGAAAGGACTGCATCATCCGCAAGGTGTATATGACAATTTTGGCCGGCGGCCACATCCTGCTCGAGGATATCCCCGGCGTCGGTAAGACGACGCTGGCCCTCGCCTTCGCGGGCGCGCTCGATCTGCGCTTCCGCCGCCTGCAGTTCACCCCCGACGTCACCCCCTCGGACATTACCGGCTTCTCCGTGCCGGATGCCGCGACGGGGAAGCTGCAGTACCGTCCCGGCGCAGCGGCCTGCAACCTGTTTCTCGGGGACGAGATCAACCGCGCCAGCCCGAAGACGCAGAGCGCTTTGCTCGAGGTGATGGAGGAGGGGCAGATCACCGTCGACGGCGTGACCCGCCGGATCACGCCTCCGTTCATCGTGATTGCCACACAGAACCCCGAGGGGTCCGCCGGTACACAGCCGCTGCCGGAATCGCAGCTCGACCGCTTCATGGTGCGGCTGAGCATGGGCTACCCGAGCCCGGAGGACGAGGAGCAGATCCTCATGCGCCGTCAGCCGGGAGCCGCCCGCGTTCCCGCGTCGGAGCCCGTCGTCACGCGCGACGAGCTCGTCCGGATGCGCCGCGAGACGGAGGAGATTTACCTTTCCCCGGAAATGAGCCGCTATCTCGTCGCCCTTGCGAACGCGACGCGCGAAAGCCCGGAGCTCCGCCTCGGCGCGAGCCCGCGCGCGACGCTGGCCCTCGCCGCCATGAGCCGCGCCGGCGCGTATCTCGAGGGGCGCGACTATGTCGTCCCGCAGGATGCCGTCGCCGTTTTTCTCGACGTGATGACGCACCGGGTTAAGCTGGATCCGAAAGCGCGTATCAGCGGGAGGACGGCCTTCGACGTTCTCGCCGAGATCCTCCGTGCGGTGCCTCAGCCCGCTCTGCACCGGTAACCGCCATGTGGAGCAGACGGCTGGCTTACCTCGGCGTTCTGCTGGCCGGGGGATTGTTTTATATCTTTTTTCGCGGGTATCTGTCGTACTACGTTTTCCTGTTTCTCCTTGCGCTGCCTGTACTCTCGTTTTTGTGGCTTCTCGTTTCGTCCTTCTTTGTGCGCGTCCATGTGGAGGCGGATCACAGCGCAGCTGAGCGCAGGGAGCCGTTTTCATTCTCGCTCACGGCGGGCAGCAGCCGCTTCCTGCCAGTGCCGTTTCTCAGGCTGACGCTTTGCGTCTCGAACGTTCTCGGCGGGGAGGCGGAAACAGAGACTTTTTTCTTTTCCGTGTTTGGCGGCGAGACGTCCGCTGCGCAGCTCTGCCGCTCCTCGTGCTGCGGCAAGGTGGTCTGCGCCGTGCGAAGCGCGCGGGCGCTTGACTTTCTGCGTCTGTTTTCCCTGCCGGTGCGTTCCGGGAAACCGGCGTATGTTTTTGTGCTGCCCTCGCGTGCTCCCGCTCCGTCGATTGTCTCCGAACTGTCGCTGCTTCCCGGCTTCGGCGAGCTGACGCTCCCTTCCCAGCCGGGGGACGATTTCTCCGAGCCCTTCGACGTGCGCGAGTACCGGGAGGGCGACGCGCTCAGCCGCATCCACTGGAAGCTGACGCAGAAGGAGAGAACCCTGATGGTGCGTGAAGGAGGCCGCTCCGCCGGACGTTCGCTGCGCTTCCTCATCGAGTACGGCGGCGATCTGCGCGACACAGACTGTGTCCTCGAGGCATTTTCGCGCCTTGCCTTCCTGCTCGCCGAGCACGGTGTTCCGGCGGAGGTCTGCTGGGAGGGCGGCGGCGTTCTGCACACGGCGTCCTTCGAGGGGGAGGAGGAGGCCTCCGATTTGCTCGGGCTGCTGCTCTCGCGCGAGCCGGGCGGCGGCGTCTCCGCTCTGACGCTCCTTTCCGGCGAGCCGCGCTGGAAATGCGCCCATCTTCTCTATCTGACGCCAGAAATCTCCGACGGGCGTCTCTCTGCCCTTGCAGAGGAGGAGAGCGCAGCGCGTTTCACTGTCCTTCTGTGCGGATCGAATGCTGAGGAGCAGCCTTCCCCCGCTGTCGTTCCGGTTCTGCCGGATCAGGTAGAGACTTGTCTGGCGGAGGTGGAACTGTAGCATGATGAAACGAAATCGTCAGGACGCTTCCCCATCCACGCTCTTTTTGAGCGCTCCCGCATTTGCCGGAGAGGAGAAAAAGGGCTGGGGCGATGTGGTTTGCGGCGCATTGCTTTTGTTTATCGGATTGATGGGGACAGCCTGGTCATTCGTGAGCGCGTTCTCGCTCGACGTTTCGCTCTGGGTGCCCGCCTGCGTCGCCGCGTGCGCCGCGCTTCTGCTCTCGGCGGCAATCCGATGGCATTTTGCAGACATCCTCCTCTTTGTGCTCTCCGCCGCCCTGTGCCTTTTTTTGTGGCGGTATCAGGAGGAAATCGTGCAGGGCTTCCTTTTGACGGTCAACAGCATCACAAAGACGTACACGGAGAACTCCTCCTACGTCTTCCCGACATTTCTCACCGAGGAGCTCACGCCGCGCGAGGCGCGGCAGTGCAGCGCGATGTTTCTCGGGGCGTGTATGGTGCCGGTTGCCGGCGCGCTGTCCTGGTCGGTGATCCGCGCGAGAAGCTTTTTCTTTTCGTTTCTCTTCACCTTTCCGTTCCAGCTCTCTTTTCTGCTCTTTACCGTGACGCCCGATTTGCGTGCTGTCGCGATGCTGCTGATCTTCTGGACGGGGACGGCCTTCTTCTCGGCCCGCGCGCGCTGCGGAAGCCGCACGCGGCGCTTTGTCTGCCGCAGCCGTCTGCCTGCCGGAGCTCTCCTTTTGCTTGTCCTTGCATCGGGGCTTATTGCCGCCCTGTTTGCGGCGGTTCCTGTGGAGACGTACGAGCGTCCCCCGCAGGTGGACGAGCTTCGCGTCTCGTTGGAAACCACGCTGCGCGATTTTTCCCGTAGGGCAATCATAGCGGCTGATTTTACCGGGAATAAGGATCGCTCTTATCTGCAGGGGCGGACGCCGGGCTTCAGCGGCGGGACTGTCCTTCTCGTTCGGAGCAGCAGTCCGGCGAATCTGCGCCTGCGCGGATTTACGGGCTGTGTCTATGACGGCGTGAGCTGGAGCACTCTTTCAGACGGCGCATACGCTTCCATCGAGGAGGAACTTGGCGGGACGTTCCCGCTCAGCCTTCCCGGAATGCTGCTGCAGAATTTTTCCGGCGAGATTCGCCTCTCGGTGGAAAATGTGGGCGGAGACGACGAGATTCTGTACCTGCCGGATTACCCCTGCGGCGATCTCAGCGAGCTCGAGGGAGCTGAAGCAGTGCACGACCTTTTCCTTCGCCAGACGGACGGCAGCGCTCTCGGGCAATATGATTTTACCTGCCTTGACCCCGGGGAACAGGTTCTCTACGGCGATCGCTCGACGGCGGCTTTCTCCTGCCTTCAGAAGGCCGAGCTTGGCGGCGTGTGGGAGGAGGTCTATTACCCCGACAACATCTATCCGCTGGACGGCTCGCCCGAGTCCCTCGCGTATCTGGAAGGGCTTTACCGTGCCGCTCTGCCCGAGGAATCCCTCACTGCCCTGCCGGAGCCGCTGCGCACGCTGGTAGAGCAGGAGACATCCTACTCCTCCTTTGTGTACGACCATTATCTCGACGTTCCCGAATCGCTGCGCAGCCGCCTCGTTGAGGCGTTCGGGACGGAGGGCTGGTTTGCCTTCGAGGATGCCATGGCCTGGATTGAGAACACCGTCAGCGTCGGCGGGACGTACACCCTCGATCCGCCCCACACGCCCGCCGGAAAGGATTTCGTCGAGTATTTCCTGTTTGAGGACAAGCAGGGCTATTGCGTCCACTACGCGACGGCCACCGTCCTGACGCTGCGCGCTCTGGGAATTCCGGCGCGCTACGTCGAGGGCTTCTGCGTCACGGCAGACGAGCTCGCCGGCGCCGGGCCTGAGGGCTGGGTGCAGATTCCCGACACGCGCTCTCATGCCTGGGCGGAGGCGTACTGCCCCGGTTTTGGCTGGGTGCCGGTCGACGCAACGCCCGGCGGCGCGACGGCGCAGGAGGAGCTGGCAGCGGAGCTTGAGACGTCCTCCTCTCCGCAGGAGGAACCCTCGTCCGCGCCCGAATCCGAGCCGGAATCGTCCTCTCTGCCGTCGTCCGCCGCTTCCTCCGAGGCTTCGCGGCCCGCGACCTCTGCCGCTGCCGTCTCAGAGCGGGAGCCGGCTTCCGGCTCGGCGGCGGTGTGGCGGGTGCTGCTGACGGTGCTCCTCGTTCTTTTGACTTGCGCCGTGATGGTCCTTTGCTTCCTGCTTCGCCGTTCTCTGCGGGAGAAGCGCCTGCGCAGGCTTCCGCCGGGCGGAGCCATGCCGCTCATTTACCGGCGCGCGCTCCACGCCGTCCGCTTCGGCGCGGCGATGGATCCGCGGCTTCGCGAGCTCGCCGAGAAGGCGAAGTTCAGCCGAAACGGCGTCACCGAGGAGGAGAGGGGAGAGGCTCTCTCTCTGTTGGCTGCCCTCTTCGATAAGACGCGCCGCGAGCTTCCGCTCTGGAAGCGCGTTCTGTTCTTTCTGTATCTTGCATGAAAAAACGGACTGCCCGTTCGGGACAGTCCGTTTTTTGTCAGCCGCTCGTCGCAGTCGAGGGCTGGGGATTGCGCATCAGGGAAGCCCGGTGCGCGGGAATCCATGCGAGCAGGGCAAAGAGGACGGCCGCGCCGAAGCAGACGAGCGTCACGTTGCCCGGCACGCTGAAGAAGTGCTGGAGCGTCTGCGCCAGAGCCTTCACCTGCGCCGGCGGAAGCAGGAGCACAAGCGAGGGAAGCCCCGCGAACAGCGTAACGGGAATGAAGATGGCAAGCACAACGCGAAGCCATTTCGGGATGACGTAAAACACCACGCCGAGGAAAAATCCGCTGTAGGCCAGGGCGAGCGAGCCCGCGATCTGCAGCAGCAGCCCCTGCGCCGCAAAACCCGCGCTCGAGAACGAGGAGGCGACGTCTGCGCTCTGCCCATAGATCAGGAAGAACAGCGTCGGCGCGTTGAGAAAGCTGTTGACGAGGAGGCTGACGAGCAGCTCCACCGGCACGAGAACCACGCACAGCGTGAGCAGGCTTGCCAGCGTGCAGACGAAGAGTCCCCTGCGCGTCACACCGGTCGCCATCGAGAGGTGGAAGCTCTCCTTCCACATACAGCAGCCGAGGACGAAGCAGAAAATGACGGACGAGGATTCCTGCGCGTTGCTGTAGATCGGCTCGCCTGGATCAGCGGCGATCAGAATGACGCCGAAGACGACCTGAACCAGAAAAACGATCGCGACCATGATGCCTGCCGACTTGAGGATATTTTGCATCTGAAAACGGTACAGGCCCTTCCAGAGTGAACTGGTCATATGTTTCATCCTTTCTGAGCGGTCAGTTGTTTGTCAGCTGAATGAAAAGCTGCTGCAGGTCGAGCTTTCCGAGCTCGATTCCCGCCGGCGCGGTTTCCCCCTCCGGCCTGCCCTGCACATAGGCTGTCT
>CASFAA010000150.1 GCA_949292505.1 uncultured Oscillospiraceae bacterium | reverse complement strand
CCGCCGGGCGGTAAACTGCCCCTCCTCCGTGGACGCGGTGATCCACGCGCTGCCCGGGGAAACCGGCGTGAGCTGCCCGAACTCGTCGGTTGTCACCACCGCCGTGTCGCTGCTCTCATACCGGATGCGCCGGTTGTCCGCATCAGCCGGAAGGACGGACGCGGAGGCGAAAGCCGCCTCTCCCCCGGAGAGCGGCAAAATCAGCGGCTCCTTCTCCATACGAATGCCGGTGACAAAGACCGGCAGCGTTTCCCAGAGCTCCCCGGGAACCGAGGGGCCGGGATGCTCCTCCTCATACAGCAGCCGCGCGGAATCAAACGCCGCCCGTCCTGTGGTGATCAGCGCCTCATACGCCTTGGCCAGCTCCTTGAAGGAGTAGCTTCCCTCCCGGGGAACGTAACGGTCGCCGTACACGCCCTTTTTGAAGAATTCTATGAGCTTGTTGCCGATGCGGCTGACCCACGCGTCGTCGAGCACCGCTTCCGCGTACGCCTCCGCCAGCTCCATCCCGTATTCGTAGGTGTCGTACAGCATGTACGCGCCGGCGTTGAGCGTCACGGCCTGCTGATACGCGCCGCCGTAGGAATTGATCGAGTACCGCAGCGCGGCGCGCACCGCGTCCTCCACGGCAATCTGCGCGTCCAGCAGGCGGGACAGCCCCGCGATCTCCCCGGACTGGAACAGCAGATCCGTCAGAATCGCCGTTCCTCCCGTCAGAAGTCCGGCGGCTCCGGCCCACTGCTGCACGACATTCAGAAGAACGTCCGACACCACCTGCAGAGACGTGCCGTACTGCAGATCGGCTGCCAGCCGGGCCATGTCCCCGCTGCTCACCGCGCGGATTCCGTTTGAGACGGAACGAATCGCGGCCATGAGCGCCGGATCGTCCGTCTGGCGGTACATCAGCTCCAGAAATTCCAGCGTACCCTCCCGGTGCTCGGAAAGCGCCAGGTACATGGCCATCTTTTCCGTATACGCAAGCATATTCTGGGTGGTGGAGAGAAGCAGATTGACGCACAGCCCGATGCCGGAGGCCGTTTCCGAAGAAAAGGCCGTTCCCGCCCCGGAGGCCGCCGACCCGCCGCCTCCCGAGAGCCGGAATTCCCCGGCCGTCTGTTCCACGGCCCGCCGGAGCGTCCTGCCGTTCGCGTAGGCCGCGTCGTCAATCCTGGAGAGGCAGGCCTCCAGCGCTTCCCGGTTGGCTCTGCCGCCAAGCCCCAGCTCCTGCAGGATGCTTTCCAGCGAGCCTGCCTTTCCCTGCTCCTGCACCACGCCGTACACCGTGGACGCCAGGAACGCGTTCTGCAGCTCCTGCGGACTGGCGGCGGCCAGCACCTGGCGCAGCGCGCCGTCGGAGCGCAGGACGTCGGGGCCGTAATCGAGCGCCATCACCGCGTATTCCAGAATGGTGTCCCGCCACATTCCGCAGCTTTCCCGTGTCTTTTCCAGCGTGTCGCCGCTGGCCGCCTGTTTGCAGAGAATTTCCAGCAGAATCTGCTTATACAGCTCCTGACGGCTGTCAAACACCAGGCTTCCCCCATCGGTGAGGAAGAGATACGCGTCCGCCGATTCCCGGAAACCCTCCTCCTCGTCCATGGCCGTGTTGAGCCTGCGGTGCAGCATCTCGAGCGACAGATCGCTTCGGAGTCTGGGGTCCTGAGACAGGAAATCCGCGAGAAACATTTCATAGGCCGCCGCGTCCTCCTGCTGCAGCACCTCGTGCTGCTGTACCGCGGACGCGGCAGCCGTCAGCCCCTGTGCCGGAAAGCTGCCTGCCAGCAGGCAGACCGCGAGGAGAAGGGCTGCTGTCCGCAGCCATCCCTTCCGGCTCCTGTTTCGCTGCCTGTGCCGTATGTTTCTGCCCATATCCATCCCCTTCAGCTGCGCTCAAACCAGGCGCGGGTGATCAGCACCTGGCAGCTTTCATACGCCGGTGCATCCGGCTGGTACAGCGCGTCTCCCTGCTGTGCAATCTCCGCCGCGGTCATCTGATCCTTGCAGGCGGGAGACAGATACTCCGCCGCGTAGACGATGGCCCGAGCGTTCCCCTCTGTGCCGTCATAGCGGGGGCGCTCCCCGCCGCTCTCCTCCATGATCACGCCCGCCGGAGGCAGATAATCCGTACATTCCACAAAGCCGCCCTGCTCCGTGCCATAGATCGCCACCGCCTGAAAACGGATGGGCGTGTCCGAGCGGTTCCAGACCGTCGCCAGACGGCCTGTGGAGGCGTCCGGCTCCGAACTCTGCTCCACCCAGTCCGAAGCATCCTGCAGCACCGTATCGGAAACCTCCCAGTCCACAATGCGCAGATCCAGCACGTCGTCCTCGGTCAGCCAGTTGTAGTAAAACACGTCGTCCGGGTTTTCCTGCTTGCTGTCCCCGTGCAGCACGGTATAATCCGGGACGGCCACCAGCTCGTACACCGTACCGTACGCCGGGATCTCCCCGCTGGCGTTGACCATCTGGGGCAGGCCGTTCTCGTCCGCAAACACGCCGTTTTTCTGTGGGCGGAACAGCCACGCGAACCGCACGCTGCTGTAGCTGACGTCCGACTCGTTTTCAATGCGGAAGATCATGGCCGTCCCGGCGATGCGGTACAGGCTGATCGAGAGGCCGCTGCCCTCCTCATCGGTACCGCCGGGGATCGGAGCCGGAGCTGGCTCCGCCGCAGCGCCTCCCTGCGCGCCGAAGCCGCCCTCCGACACGGCCGTTTCCTCTCCCGACGTGCCGTCCTGCGTTTCCCCGGGCTGGTTATCCGGGTTTTGTCCCGGAACGGAAGCGCCCGTCCCCGGCTTCGTTTCCTCTCCCTGCACCCAGCCGCCCACGGTCTGGCCCAGCTGACCGAACGATTCGCAGCCGCCCATGAACAATACGCCGATCAGCAGCACCGCGCATAGCCATGCATTTTTCATTCTTTTCATGTGTTCTCCCATCCTTCCTGCTGGGGTTTCCCCAACCTTCCTCACAGTATACCGCACTTCGCAGGAGTATTCTTTTAATTGCCGCATTTTTCTCCTGAGAAGCAGGAAAAAGGGCTCTGCCCGTGCGCAAACGCGGCACAGGCAGAGCCCTTCCGTTTTCCTATGGCAGGCTTCTCTTACCAGAGCGCCTTCTGCGCGCCCTCGGCGGTCGCGAACGGGCCGGGCAGGACGCCGATTCCGCGATGATCGTCGAAGTAGTCGCGGTCAAAGACAATGGCGGTGCCGTCCGGGTTCTCGAAGCGCTCCTCGGGCTCAAAGGCGCAGCCGAGGATGTCGCTGTTGACCATGGACGTGCGGTAATCGCCGAGGAAGTCGTAGAGGTTCGTCTCGAGGACGGGCTTGCCGTCCTTCATCACGACGTCGACCTTGATCTCATGCTCCGTGTCGACAAACTTGTCCGTCTCCTTGTGGTACGCCTTCGCGCCGGCGAAGTAGGCGTTGCCCTTGACCCACACGGGAAGCGTATGGTCGTGGGCGGGCGCGAGCTTCATCATATCGGGCGTATCGGTGTCCATATCGAACATGGCGATCCACTCGTCGTAGGTGATGTAATCGTCAAAGACGTGCGTGCCGACCTCGCGGTTCTCCTCATCGGAGCCCTCGGAGCTGTCGCGCAGGGCGACAAACGGCTCGGACGGCCATTTCTGCACGAAGATGTTGTTGTAGAAGCGGTCGTCGCCGTGCAGGATCGTCATGAAGCCCATGACCTCCGTGCGGTGCGGCATATGATACGGCGTATAGCGCGGGGCGGTGCCGCCGCCGACGCAGGTGAACGCGCCGCAGATCAGGTTGTGCACCAGCGCGACGCCCTCG
>CASFAA010000149.1 GCA_949292505.1 uncultured Oscillospiraceae bacterium | reverse complement strand
CTGGAGAAGCAGCGCGCCGATTCCGTCCTTTTTTGTGACGGAGGACGCGGGCGAGCCCGGCGCGAGGCCGCCCGAGACGCCCGGCGCGGACGAGCTGCGCCCCGGCGACATCTGGAGCGGCTACGACCGCTGGATCTGGCTTGACGCTGTGGTCGAGGCGCCGCAGGACTTTTCGGGAAGCCTCTGGGGCCGCTTCGACTTCGGCACGACGGGCGGCGGCGGCAACAGCGGCTTTGAGAGCCTGCTGTATGTGAACGGCCATCCGTATCAGGCCGTCGACCAGTACCATCAGGACGTCCCGCTGCACGCGCGGCCCGGCGAGGAGCTGCACCTGCAGTTCCGGCTCTGGTCGGGTCTCGTCGGCGGCGGCAGGCCGCACCCGAACGACCATAAGATAAAGCGCGCGGAGCTCGCCGTCCTCGACGAGGGCGCGGACAGTCTCTACTACTGGCTGACGTGCCTGCTCGGCGCGCACCGCATCCTCGAGGAGAACGACCCCGAGAAGCAGCGCGTGCTGAACCTCGCCGCGAAGGCGTGGGATCTCGTCGACACCTCCGACCTCGCGTCGGACGCGTTCTTCGATTCCTGCGCGAGGGCCGTCGCCTTCCTCGAGAGCGAGCTGCCCGAGGAGGAGAAAAAGGTGGTTGTCGACGTCGTCGGGCATACGCACATCGACACGGCGTGGCTGTGGCGTCTGCGCCACACGCGCGAGAAGTGCGCCCGCTCCTTCACGACGGTCAACCGCCTGATGGAGGAATACCCCGAGTACATTTTCCTGCACACGCAGCCGCAGCAGTACGCCTTCGTCAAGGAGAATTACCCCGAGATCTATGACTTTATCCGCCGCCGCGCCGCCGAGGGCCGCTGGGAGCCCGCGGGCGGGATGTGGGTCGAGGCCGACTGCAACCTGCCCTCCGGCGAGTCGCTCGCGCGCCAGCTTCTGTACGGCACGCGCTTCTTCGAGGGCGAATTCGGCAATCACAGCTCCTACCTCTGGCTGCCGGACGTGTTCGGCTACTCCGCCGCCCTGCCCCAGATCCTGCAGCAGAGCGAGATTGATACCTTCATCACGACGAAGATCAGCTGGAACGACCAGAACGTCCTGCCGTACGACACCTTCGAGTGGAAGGGCATCGACGGCACGTCCGTGCTCGCTCACTTCATCACCACGTCCGCCCCGGGCGAGCGGATGTACACGTACAACGGCCTGACGGACGCCGTCGCGGTCAAGGGCGTCTGGAACGCGTACCACAACAAGGAGCTCAATACGGAGCTGCTCGTCAGCTACGGCTACGGAGACGGCGGCGGCGGGCCGAACCGCGATATGCTCGAGCAGGCGCGCCGCGTCGGCCGGGTGCCCGGGATGCCGGCCGTCCGGCAGGGGCGCGTCGACGAGTTCTGCCGGGCGCTCCACCGCACCGTGGAGGAAAACCGCCGCTTCGCCTATGTGCCGGTGTGGGACGGCGAGCTGTACCTCGAGTTCCACCGCGGCACCTATACCTCGCAGGCGTACAACAAGAAGACGAACCGCCGCATGGAGTTCCTGCTGCGCAGCGCCGAGGAAGCCGTCTCGCGGGCGCTCGTGCGCGGGGAGGACGTCTCCGCGATGAAGGAGAAGCTCGCCGCGGCCTGGCGGATTGTCCTGTGCCTGCAGTTCCACGACATCATCCCCGGCTCCTCGATCCGCGAGGTGTACGAGGACTGCCATGTGATGTACGGCGAGGCCGAGGCGCTCGCCCGCGAGGCGATGGAGGCCGCCGCCGCGCCGGACGGGGCGGAGAACGTCCTGACCGTGTGGAATACGGCGAACTGGGCGCGCGGGAGCGTCGTCACGCTGCCGGTTTCCCTCGAGGGACGCCATGTCGAGCTCGAGGACGGCACAGTCCCGCCGCAGAGCGGCAGCGCCGTCTCCCTCTCCCTCGACGCCGGGGAGACGCGTACGCTCCTTCTGAAGGACGGCCCCGCGCCGTCCGCCCCCGGCTGCGCGGCAGTGCTCGCCCACGGCCTCGAGACGGACGCGCTGCGCGTCCTCTGGAACAGGGCCGGGCGGCTCGTCAGCATCTATGACAAGGCCGCGCAGCGCGAGCTCGTCCCCGAGGGGCAGGAGGCGAACGCCCTCACGCTCTACGAGGATCGCCCGCGCGACTACGACGCGTGGGAGCTCGAATACACCCATCAGAGAAAGCCCTGGGAGCTGCCCGCCCCGAGCCGCGTGACCATTGTGGAAAACAGCGCCGTGCGCGCCGTTGCGGAGTTCCGCTACACGTTCCGCAAGTCGTCGCTCACGCAGCAGATGATCGTGTATCCCGGCAGGACGCGGATCGACTTTAAGACGCGCGTCGAGTGGAACGAGCGCGAGACGCTGATGAAGGTCGCCTTCCCGACGACCCTGCGCAGCACGCGCGCCCGCTTCGATATCCAGTACGGCAGCGTCGAGCGTCCGACAACGAAGAACACGAGCTGGGAGGCCGCGAAGTTCGAGACCGTCGGCCACAAGTGGGCGGATCTCTCCGAATCCGGCTACGGCGCGGCGCTCATGAACGACAGCAAGTACGGCTACGACGTCCACGACGGCGTGCTGCGCCTGACGCTGCTCAAGAGCTCGAATTCCCCGGACTACACCGCCGACGCGGGCCTGCAGGAGTTTGCCTACTCCATTTTCCTGCACCGCGGCGAGTGGTATGAGGCGGGCGTCGACCGCGAGAGCTGGGAGCTCAACGACGCGCCGCTCGTCTTCTCCGGCAGGACGAGCCTACCCGCCCTCTTCCCGGCGAGCCTGCCGGGCGTCACGTTCGACGCCGTCAAGCCCGCGGAGGACGGGAACGCCCTCATCCTCCGCCTGCACGAGAAGGAGGGACGCCATGCGTCCGTCTCTATCCCGACAGCCTTCCCGTTCCAGTCGTGGTGCGCGTGCAACCTGCTCGAGCGGCGGGACGGCGAGCCGCATAAGGAGAAAAAGCTCCGCCTGACGCTGCGGCCGTTTGAAATCAAGACCATCAAGTTCTCTCTTTGAGACGAAAGACGGCAAAACCCCCGCGCAGCCGCGCGGGGGTTTTGCTGTTTCTCCAGATTATTCTGTCTCCGGAAATTTCCTGTCGTTGCGGTAGCGCTGCTTTCCGCGCGTCTTTTTCCCGTACTCGATCGCAGCGGTGGGACAGAGGTTCAGGCACGCCGTGCAGTGCGTGCACGAGCCGTGCCAGACCGGCTTGCCGCCCTCGAGGGTAATGTTGCGCATCGGGCAGACGGACGCGCATTTGCCGCAGCCGACGCACGCGTCCGAGACGGTGAAGCTTTTGTCCTTCAGATAAAACCGCTGGAACAGCCGGTTCACCGGGCCGCTGCACAGCTTCCCGAGAAAGCCGCACGGCTTTTCCGGCAGCGCCTCGCCCCGGGCGATCCGGGCCGCCGCGTCTTTGAGCAGCGGGACGGCCTTCTGCAGGCTTTCATGAATCTCGTCGGCGGTCGGGGCGGGGAACAGCATGAGGTAGTTGTCCGGCATGGGGATCGCCGCCGTCCCGCGGTACTTTAGGCCGCAGCGGGCGCAGAGCCTTTTGAGGAAGGATGCGGCGTTCCCCGCGTCACTGCCGCACGTCAGCACGAAGTAGGCGTCCCGGCAGCCGGAGAACGGCGTCTCCTCGATCCACTGCTCCACCATGTGCGGGATCTGCCAGCAGTAGACGGGGCACACGAAGACGAGCGGCCGCTCGGAGCAGACGGGCTCGCGCTTGCCGGAACGGAGGAGGGGGAGAAGGTCGGCGCACCGATCGCCTGTCCCCTCCCGGACGGCTTCTGCGGCGTACCGGCTGTTGCCGGTGGCGGAGTAATAAAATATCATGACGCTTCCTTTCTTTTCAGGACGGACAAAGGCGGACGGTCAGACGGGAGCCTGCGCACGCTTGCGCCAGCGTCCCATGCGGTAGGCTGCCAGCGTGATGAGCGCGCCGAGCACCCACGAGGCGAGCAGCGAGATGAAGACGGACTCCGGGCGGCCGACGGGGTAGTCGGCGCTGCGGGTCAGGTAGGCGAGGCCGTACGCGATCGGCACGCGCAGGACGACGGTCGTGATGATCGAGATCCACATCGGCGTCATCGTGTCGCCCGCGCCGCGCATCACGCCCGAGAGGCTCTGCGTGATCGCCATACCGATGTAGCCGACGGCGAGGATGCTCATCATGTGGTAGCTCATCTCGACGAGCGAGGCCGTGGAGGTGAAGATCGCCATCAGCGAACGGCCAAAGAGCAGGATGCACAGCGTCAGGGCGGCGGCGCAGCCGAGCGCCATCAGCGTGCCCTGCTTCGCGCCGGCGCGCACGCGGTCGGGACGTCCCGCGCCGACGTTCTGGCCGGTGTAGGTCGTCATGGCCTGTCCGAAGGTGAAGTTCGGCATCATCGCGAAGCCGTCGACGCGCATGACAATGACGTTGCACGCGATAACCGCCTCGCCGAAGCTGTTCGTCAGAGACTGCACGACGAGCATAGCCGTCGAGAAGATGGCCTGCGTCACGCCGGACGGCACGCCGAGGCGGATGATTTTCCAGACATATTCCTTCTTCGGCCGCAGGTCGCTCAGATGCAGCACAAAGACGTCGTGCATCCGCGCGAGCTTGATAAAGCACAGCACCGCCGAGATCGCCTGCGCGATGATGGTGGCAAGCGCCACGCCCGCGACGCCCATGCGCAGCCCCGCCACGAACCACACGTCGAGGCCGACGTTAAGCACCGTCGCCACAATAAGAAAGACAAGCGCGGAGAGCGAGTCGCCGAGGCCGCGCAGCACGCCGGAGAGGATGTTGTACGCCGCGAAGCCGAGGATACCGAGGAAAAAGATGTTGAGGTAATCGCTGCACCAGTCGAGAATCGAGGCCGGCGTGTTCAGGAGCTCGAGCAGCGGGCGCGTCACGAGCGGCGCAATGGCCATGATGATGAGCGACGTCACAATCGTGAGCATCATGCAGTTGCCGACGACGCCGGCAAGGCGCTCTCTGTCCTTCGCGCCGAAATACTGCGACACGAGAATGCCCGCGCCCGTCGCCACGCCGACAAACAGCGCGAGCAGCAGGTTGAGAATCGGCGACGCGCTTCCCACGGCCGCGAGCGCGTTGTCGCCCACATAGATGCCCACGATGACGGAGTCCGCGGTGTTGTACATCTGCTGGGCCAGGTTGCCGATGAGCATCGGCAGGGAAAACTCAAGGATCCGCCTCCAGGGAGCGCCCTGGGACATATCCTGCGCGGAGAAAAGGGCGGCCAGGCGCCCCTTGCTTCCGGATGAGCTCATACGTTCATTCCTCCTCTTTTTCGGGCAGCCGCGCGTCTCCCTTTTGAGACGGGCGCGCCGCCTGTCTCTTCAGTATATCGGATTGTCCCCGGGGATGCAAGTGGAAGGAATGCGTGCTCTTTTGTGGGAATAGACAAAAACGGCGCTCGATTTTTCACATCCAGATTTCCGCAGAAGACGACATCGCGCGGATGCTATACTTTAACTGTATTTTGCTCGGAAGCTTTCTGTTCACTTTGTAACAAATCAAACAATAGGACTTGGCTAAAAAAAGAAAAAATTTAAGAAAATGACGGAAAAACTTGATTATTATTTCCGTTGTGATATGATAGAAACATAGATTTTTAAAAAGGAGGAGGATGTTTCCGTGCAGAAGGAAATCAACTCCCGGGACAACGTTCCGCTTTACCTTTTCCACCAGGGAACCAACAGCAAGGCATATGAGTATATGGGGCTGCGCCGCGCCGCCGACGACAGGACGTGCATGACGTGCCGCGTCTGGGCGCCGAACGCGCAGGCTGTTTCCATTGTGGGGGATTTCAACGAATGGGACGACGAGAAGCATCCCCTCGAGCGGATCAGCGAGAACGGCGTCTGGGAAGCGCGGCTCCCGTTTGTGCTCGAGCAGTTTTCCGTCTACAAATACTGTATCACCACAGAGGACGGCAGAAAGGTGCTCAAGAGCGACCCGTATGCCTACCACTTCGAGACCCGCCCGAGCAACTCCTCCATCTACTGCGACATCGAGGGCTTCCAGTGGGACGACGCCGCGTGGTTCCGCCGCAAGGCGTCGAAGCCGCACTACAGCCAGCCGGTCAACATCTACGAGGTGCACGCCGGCTCCTGGCGGCGCTATGCCGACGGCAACGTTTTCTCCTACGACAAGCTCGCCGACGAGATCATCCCGTATCTGCTCGACATGGGTTACACGCACGTCGAGCTCATGCCGCTGACGGAATATCCCTTCGACGGCTCCTGGGGCTACCAGGTGACGGGCTACTTCGCCCCGACGTCGCGCTACGGCACGCCGCACGACTTCATGAGCTTCGTCAATAAATTCCATCAGGCCGGCCTCGGCGTCATCATGGACTGGGTGCCCGCCCACTTCCCGAAGGACGAGGTCGGGCTCGCGCGCTTCGACGGCACGCCGTGCTACGAGTACGCCGATCCGAGAAAGGGCGAGCATAAGGACTGGGGCACGCTCGTCTTCGACTACGGCCGCTGCGAGGTGGTGAGCTTCCTCATCTCGAGCGCCGTGTTCTGGCTTGAAAAATACCACATCGACGGCATTCGCGTCGACGCGGTCGCTTCGATGCTTTATCTCGACTACAGCCGCCGCGACGGCGAGTGGGTGCCGAACAAGGACGGCGGCAAGGAGAACCTCGAGGCCGTCGCCTTCCTGCAGAAGCTCAACGAATCCGTGTTCGCGCAGTTCCCCGACGCGATGATGATCGCTGAGGAGTCGACCTCCTGGCCGATGGTCAGCAAGCCGACCTACGCCGGCGGACTCGGCTTCAACTACAAGTGGAACATGGGCTGGATGAACGATATGCTCCATTATATGTCGCTCGACCCCATCTACCGCAAGTTCAATCACGACAACATCACGTTCTCTTTCTTCTATGCCTTCTCCGAGAACTACATCCTGCCCATCTCGCACGACGAGGTGGTGCACGGAAAGTGCTCGCTGATGAATAAAATGCCCGGCGACAACGAGCAGAAGTTCGCGGGCGTGCGCGCTTTTCTCTCTTACATGATGGCGCACCCCGGAAAGAAGCTTTTGTTCATGGGCAGTGAATTCGGTCAGTTTATCGAGTGGAACTACGAGAAGGAGCTCGACTGGCTGCTGCTGCAATACCCGCAGCACCAGAAGCAGCAGGCGTTTTTCCGCGACCTGAATCACTTCTACCTGGAAACGGCTCCCCTCTGGGAGGTCGATTTCTCGTGGGAGGGCTTCAGCTGGATCTCCAACGACGACTACACGCAGAGCGTCATCGCGTTCCGCCGCATCGACAAGAGCGGCAACGAGCTGGTGGTTGTGTGTAACTTCGTCCCCGTGGAGCGCAAGGGCTACCGCATCGGCGCCCCGACGCCCGGCACCTACGAGGAGGTCTTCTCCTCCGACAGAGCCGAGTACGGCGGCGCCGGCGTGACCAACGGCGACTCGATCAAGAGCACGGCTGTGCCGATGCACGGCTGCGAGGAATCCATCGCTCTCGATCTGCCGGCCATGTCGGTCATTTACCTGCGCTGCAAGAGGAAGAAGCCGCGCCGCAAGGCGAGTCCCGCCGCAGCGGAGGAGAAGCCGGCCGCGAAGAAGGCCGGCGAGCCGAAGAAGCCCGCGGAGAAGGCAAAATCCGCGGAGCCGAAGAAGGCTCCCGTGCGCAAGCGGAAAAAGGCGGAATAATCCGGGGAATCAGGGAACCTATCAAAAATGAATCAAGGAGGGGTCTTCATGTTGCCAAAGCAGGAGATTGTGGCAATGCTGCTGGCCGGTGGACAGGGCAGCAGACTTGGGGTACTGACAAAGAATCTGGCGAAACCCGCCGTCCCGTATGGAGGCAAATACCGCATCATCGATTTCCCGCTCTCGAACTGCGTCAATTCCGGCATTGAGACCGTCGGCGTCCTCACCCAGTACCAGCCGCTCGAGCTCAACGAGTACATCGGCAGCGGCCAGCCCTGGGATCTCGACAGTATGTACGGCGGCGTCCATGTCCTGCCCCCGTATCAGCGCGGCAAGAAGTCCGACTGGTACAAGGGCACCGCGAACGCCATCTACCAGAACATCAACTTCATCGACCGCTACAATCCCGACTACGTCGTCGTGCTCTCCGGCGACCACATCTACAAGATGGATTACTCGAAGATGGTGGCCTTCCACAAGGAGAAGAAGGCCGACTGCACCATCGCCGAGATCGAGGTCCCGCTTGCCGAGGCTTCCCGCTTCGGCATCCTGAACACGAATCCCGACGGCTCCATCTACGAGTTCGACGAGAAGCCGAAGGTACCCAAGAGCACCAAGGCGTCCATGGGCATCTACGTCTTCACCTGGGAGAAGCTCAGAAAGTACCTCATCGAGGACGAGGCCGACCCGAAGTCATCGAACGACTTCGGCAAGAACGTCCTGCCCGCGATGCTCAACGCCGGCGAGCGGATGTTTGCCTACGAATTCCAGGGCTACTGGAAGGACGTCGGCACGATCGACAGCCTCTGGGAGTCCAATATGGATCTGCTCGATCCGAACGGCTCCCTCGACCTGAGCGAGCCCAACTGGAAGATCTATTCGAGAAACCCGGTCATGCCGCCGCAGTATGTCGGCAAGGGCGCGGCGGTGCAGAATTCCCTCGTCGCCGAGGGCTGCAGCGTGTACGGCAAGATTGACTTCTCCGTTCTCTTCGCGGGCGTTTATGTCGCTCCCGACGCCGTCGTGCAGGATTCCATCATCATGCCCGGCAGCCGCATCGAGGAGGGCGCGGTCGTGCAGTACGCGATCGTCTCCGAGAACACCGTCGTCGGCAAGGGCGCGAAGGTCGGCGCGAGACCCGAGGACATCGAGAACAAGGACGAGTGGGGCGTCGCCGTCGTCGGCGCCGACTGCACCATTGCTCCCGGCGCGGTCGTGGCTCCCAAGGCCATGATCGAAGAGGGAACCACATATGAGGAGGGAACAAAATAATGCGTGCGAACAATATGCTGGGAGTTTTGTTCTCCAACGTACATGACGAAAAGATCCGCGAGCTGACGGAAAAGCGCGCCATGGGCTCCGTCCCGTTCGGCGGCCGCTACCGTCTGATCGATTTTCCGCTTTCCAACATGGTGAATTCCGGCATCAACAAGGTCGGCGTCATCACGAAGAACAACTATCAGTCCCTGATGGATCACCTCGGCACCGGCAAGGCGTGGGATCTCTCCAGAAAGAGAGAGGGCCTGTTCATTCTGCCGCCGTTCGGCGGGGCGAGCTCCGTGCCGAACAGCCGCGTCGAGTACCTCAAGTCCATCACCCGCTTCCTGAACAACTCCCGCGAGGAGTACATCGTTCTCTCGGACTGCGACATGGTCTGCAACATCGATTACCGCGACGTGCTGGCCTTCCATCTGGAGAAGGAAGCGGACATCACGCTTGTCTACCGCTTCGGCAAGATCCCGGAGGGGACGAGCGATCCGACCGTTTACACGATGGATCTTGACGGCAGAGTCATCGAAATGCTCGTCAATCCCGCCGTCAACGGCGAGTGTAACTACGGGATGAGCATCCTCATCATGAAGCGCGAAAAGCTCATGAGCATGATCGACGACTGCGTCTCCCGCAACCAGTTCAGCTTCAAGCGCGACTTCCTGCAGAGAAACGTCAAGGAGTGCAAGATTTACGGCTACGAGTTCAAGGGCACCGTGCAGACGATCTGCTCGATGAATTCCTACTTCGAGGCCAACATGACCCTGATGGATCCGAAGGTGCGCGCCGAGCTCTTCAACCCGAACCGCCCGATCTACACGAAGGTGCGCGACGATATGCCCGCCCGCTACGGCCTCGGCGCGAGCGTGAGCAACAGCATCATCGCCGACGGCTGCGTCATCGAGGGCACGGTGGAGAACTGCGTGCTGTTCCGCGGCGTCAAGGTCGGCAAGGGCGCGAAGCTCGAGAACTGCGTCATTATGCAGGACAGCGTCATCGGCGAGAACTGCCGCCTGAACTACGTCGTTGTGGATAAGGACGTTGAGATCAAGGACGAGCGCTCTCTCATGGGCTTCCAGTCCTATCCGGTGTATATCAGCAAGGGCGCCATCGTCTGAGCCTGCGGCGCCCGAAGCTCCGCCGGGCGGATCCACGCGGAGAATGGAGAGGAGAAACGTATGAAGGTTTTATATTGCACAAGCGAAGCGGTACCTTTTGCCGCGACGGGCGGTCTCGCCGATGTGGCGGGTTCCCTGCCGCAGGCGCTGCGTACCCGCCTGATTGGATGCCGCGTTGTGATGCCGCTTTACGAGGAGGTCCCGCAGGAGCTGCGCGACAACATGAAGTTCATCACCAGCCTGTCGGTTCCGGTGGCATGGCGCCGCCAGTACTGCGGCGTGTATGAGGCGAAGTACGGCAAGGTTATCTACTATCTCATCGATAACCACTACTATTTCAAGCGCAAGGGCCTCTACGGCCATTACGACGACGCGGAGCGCTTCGCGTTCCTGAGCCGCGCCGCGCTCGAGATGCTGCCGTACATTGACTTCCGGCCGGACGTTATCCACTGCAACGACTGGCAGACGGCTCTCGTCCCGGTCTACTACAGCATCTTCTATGCCAACAACGACTGGTACCGCGGGATCAAGACCGTGTTCACGATTCACAATATCCAGTACCAGGGCAAGTACGGCAAGGAGCTCCTCGAGGACGTGCTCGGCATTCCGGGAGAGAAGCTCTCCCTGCTGGAGTACGACGGCTGCGTCAACCTGATGAAGGGCGCCATCGAGACGGCCAACCGCGTCACGACGGTCAGCCCGACGTACGCGAAGGAGATTCTCGATCCGTGGTTCTCCCACAAGATGGACTCCATCCTGCGCGAGCGTTCCTGGAAGCTCTCGGGTATCCTCAACGGCATCGACACGGAGAGCTACAATCCCGAGACGGACAAGGACGTCTTCGCGAACTACTCCGTCGGGAATATGGACGGCAAGGCCGTCAACAAGCTCGAGCTCCAGAAGCGTCTGAACCTCGCCGAGTCGGCGGACGTGCCGCTCATCGGCATGGTGACGCGCATGGTCGCGCACAAGGGCCTCGATCTCGTCAAGGAGACGCTTGAGCAGCTCATGCGTGACACGGACGTCCAGTTCGTTATCCTCGGTTCGGGCGACTACGAGTACGAGACGTTCTTCCGCGAGATGCAGAACAAGTATCCCGGCCGCCTCTGCGCGTGTTTCGGCTTCATTCCCGAGCTCTCGCGCAAGATTTACGCCGGCGCAGACATTTTCCTGATGCCCAGCAAGAGCGAGCCCTGCGGTCTTTCGCAGATGATCGCGCTGCGCTACGGCGCCATTCCGATCGTCCGCGAGACCGGCGGCCTCAAGGACTCCATCCAGGACAGCGGCGACGGCGAGGGCAACGGCTTTACCTTCCAGAGCTACAACGGCGGCGATATGCTTTACGCCATTCACCGCGCTCTCGAGGGCTACGCCCAGCGGGACGGCTGGAACATTCTTGTCGAGCGCGCCATGAAAAGCGACAACTCCTGGGGCCGCTCCGCGAACCAGTATATTGCGCTGTACAACGAGCTGCTCAAGGAGAACGAAAAGAAAACGGACTGATTTTCCCTATCCCCAATTCCGGTCAATCCGGCACATCGATTCTGACTCAGGGCTCCCCGCGGAAAAGGCTGCGGGGAGCCCTTTCTTCGTCCCCTCTTTTCCGGGCGGCGCGAATCTTTTCGTTGTTGTTGCGCGAAAGGAAAAAAAGAGGTACAATAAGTTCGTCAGGAAAGGAGGCTTGTCCTATGCGGTATCCCGGCGATTCAAACACCAGTACGGCCCGTATGGTGCTCCGTGCCGCTCTTATTACGATGCTTGCGATTGTCTGTCTGGCGTGCGGTTGGATTCTCGGCAGCATCAGGCCGCTGCCCGCTGTGCAGGAGCTCGCGGGCGTCTCCCCGGACACGGAATCCGCCGTGCCGTCCGAGGCCCCCTCGTCCGCCGCGCCGTCCTCCGCCGCGCCCGTCTCGTCGGATGATACGCCGTCCTCCAAGCCGGAGGAGGCGCTTTCCCCCGGAATGCCGGACGACGAGGGGATCTTCTCCGCCTACTACGAGCGCGCATACCAGAAGGCGTCCGGCATGACGACCGCCGATCTCGTCGGACAGGTCTTCATCTTCCGCTGCCCGGCGGACGGCGCGATCAAGCTGATTGACGACTGCCAGCCTGCGGGCTACTGCCTCATGGCGGATTTCTTCGAGGGGAGGACGCCTGAGACTGTCCCCGAGACGCTTGCGTCCTACAATAACTCGAGCCGCGTCCCGATGATCTTTTGCTGCGACGAGGAGGGCGGCACCGTCGTGCGCATCAGCCGCTTTTCGCAGTACGCGAGCCAGCCGTTCGAGTCTCCCGGCAGGGTGTACGACAGGGCGGGGAAGGAGTCTGTCGCCATCGATACGCGCGACAAGGCGAAGCTCCTCACGAGCCTTGGGCTGAATCTCAACCTCGCGCCTGTCGCCGACGTCTCGACCGACCCGTCCGATTTCATCTATGACCGCACCATCGGCCGCGGCGCGGAGGAGACGGCGGAGTATGTGCGCGCCAGCGTCGAGACATACCACCAGTACGGCCTCGCGTGCACGCTCAAGCATTTCCCCGGCTACGGAAATAACGGCGACACCCACACCGGCCTCGTTTATGACTCCCGCCCGATGGAGACGTTCGAGACGTCTGATTTCCTGCCGTTCAAAGCGGGGATCGAGGCCGGAGCCGAATTTGTGCTCGTCTCCCACAACGTCGTCGAGTGCATGGATCCCGACGCTCCGGCCTCGCTTTCCGCGCCGGTGCACGACATTCTGCGGGACGAGCTCGGCTTTACCGGCGTCATCATGACGGACGACCTCGTCATGGACGCCATCACCGACTACATGGACGGCGAGAGCCCCGCCGTCGCCGCCTTCCTCGCCGGGAACGACATTCTCCTCTCGTCGAACCCGCGGGTCGACTATCAGGCGCTGTACGACGCCGTCGAGAGCGGCGAGGTCTCCGAGGCGCGGCTGCGCGAATCCGTCGTGCGCGTGCTCGCCGCAAAATATGCGATGGGAATTCTGTAAATGAAAGAAAGGAACCGTCCTATGACAGATTTGAGCAGCCTTACCCTCACGCGCCGCGAGAAGCAGACGCTTGTCGAGCTCAGCCAGGCGACGAGGTACCCGATTGCCCGCTTTGAGCTGCACAGCGACGCGGAGCCCGACCTTGTCTCGATCGCCCTCAATTACGTCCGCATCACGGAGGAGGGGGATACGATGGAGCTCGTCAAGGAACGCGGCGAGGCGCTTCGCCACCTCATGGAGCTTGGTCTGGTTTTTATTGATTATTCGGTGTCCGTGTGGGGCGCGAACGATTACGATGTGTATTACAGGAGTAAATTATACGAATTGTTTTGTCATATGGTGATGGAAGGGTCGAAACGGCCGGAGTATTTGTTTGATCTGGCGGTTTTGCGGAAAGGCCGTGCGGTTCTGACGAACCGCGGCGTCGAGGCGCTGGCTCTCTGTTAAGAGCAAGCTGCCGATTGGGAAAGGGAAGCCCCACCCCGGGCAGCTGATTTTTCATTTTCCGGGACGCTCCCCGGCAAATTGAAATTCAGACGCTGCATTCGAACCCGCAGTCTCTGCTGAATTCCGGATGCAGCAAAAAACCGCCTCCCATTGGGAGACGGCTCTGAAATCCTTCTTACTTCTCTTTTTTCCCCTGCGTGGAAATGCCCATGCGCGCTTCGGTGTTCCGAATGAGGTTGAACAGCGAGTTCGCGAACAGCGGGTACCGCTCCGTGAGCAGCTCCGGCGAGAGGGCGGGCGGCTCGTTCTTGCCGATTCCCTCAAGCTCCCCG
>CASFAA010000148.1 GCA_949292505.1 uncultured Oscillospiraceae bacterium | reverse complement strand
GGGATGCCTGTCGATTTCGTTGACGTGATGGCTGTGAGCGTCCCGCTGTTCCACACCTTTGGACGGATCGGCTGTTTCCTCGGCGGCTGCTGCTACGGGATCGAGTGCTCTGTGGGCTTCGTCTACACGCAGAACCCCATTGAGATCGCGAACGGCGTGCGGCGCTTCCCTGTCCAGCTTCTGGAGGCGCTGTTCTGCTTTCTGCTCTTTCTCACGCTGTTCACCCTGCTGCGCCGCGGCCTTTGCAAAGGGAAGCTGCTCGCTTTGTATCTCGCCGTATACGCCGTCGGGCGCTTTCTGCTCGAGTTCCTGCGCGGCGACGCGTACCGCGGCTTCGTGTTCGGCCTCTCCACCTCGCAGTTCATCAGCGTCCTGCTCCTCGTCGGAACGGCTGTCTTCCTCTGTGCCGGCAGAATGAAAAAATCGCGGCGCGCCGCGCCGTAACGAAAAAAAGCAGGCTGCCGCGCGTTTTCGCGCATCGGCAGCCTGCTTTTTCATCGCCTCTCCGGGCAGCAAAAAATCCCGATCGCATCTGCAATCGGGATTTTACTGGAGCGAACGACGAGGCTCGAACTCGCTACCTCCACCTTGGCAAGGTGGCGCTCTACCAGATGAGCTACGTTCGCATATCGCTTTCTCTCTTGGCGACGTGTGTTATTATAGTACACCGGGCGATAAATGTCAACACCTTTTTTGAAATTTTTTGCAGAAATTTTTCTGGCATTGAGCTTGCCCTCCCAATGTGATAAAATGGTCGAAGAAATGTGTGAGGAGGCTCCTGTTTTGAGTTATCTGCTGCAGCTCGGCGCATGGAATTCCGTGTTCGCCGTCCCCACCGCTCTGGTGGATCGTCATTTGAAGCTTGCCGGCGCCGTCCAGCTCAAGGCGCTGCTCTGGGTGCTGCGCCACGGCGGAGAGGCCGTCGGCGAGGAGGCGCTCTCCGCCGCCCTCGGCGTGTCGAAGGCCGACGTCGCCGACGCGATGCTGTACTGGCAGGAATGTGGGCTGATTGTCAAAAGCGAAAGCGGGGAGCTCGTCCCCGCTGGAAAGCCGGAGGACGCTCCCGCGGCGCAGCCTCCCGCCGCCGCGCCGAAACCGGAGCAGCCCGCCGCCCCGCAGAGCGCCGCGCCGTCCGCCGTGCTGCCGCAGCGTCCGCAGAAGCCGGACCCCGCGTTTGTGGCAAGCCGCATTGCCGAGAGCAGCGAGATCGCCATGCTCATGCAGGAATCGCAGACCATCCTCGGCCGGCTGATCAACAACGGCGACTCCTCGACGCTGCTGATGATGCACGACTATCTTGGCCTGCCGACGGACGTCATCCTCATGCTCCTGCAGTACACCGTGAGCGTCGGGAAATCCAATATGCGGTATATTGAGAAGGTCGCCATAAACTGGGCGGACGAGGAGATCAACACGCACGAGAAGGCAGAGGAAAAAATCCGCCGCCTCAACGAGAGCACGCGCGCCTGGGGCGTGGTCGAGCAGGCGCTCGGCATCTCCCGGCGATCGCCCACAAAGCAGGAGACGGAGCTCGCCTCCCGCTGGATTCTCGAGTGGCGTTTCACCCCCGACATGATCCGCGAGGCGTACGAGCGCTGCGTCGACCAGACCGGCAAGCTGAGCCTGCGCTACATGGACAAGATTCTCGAGCGCTGGCAGCGTGAGGGCATTCTCTCGCTTGACGCCGCGCGCCGCGAGCAGGAGCAGAAAAACGCCGCGCGCCGCGAGCAGGACCAGAGCCGCATTTCATACGACATCGATTCGTTCGAGCGCTCCGGCGCGTTCGACAGTTTTTCAACATAAGGAGGGACGCCTGTGAGCTACAGCAGAGAAGTATACCGCAAAGCTGCGGCAGCACTGGCCGCGCGCCGCGCCGCTGCGGAACGCGAGGCCGGGGAGCGCCGCGCCGCATTCTTTGAAGCCTGTCCGCGCGCCGCGCAGATTGAGCGCGAGCTCGCGCGCACGGGCGTCGCCGCAGCGCGGGCCGTCCTCGCGGGCGGAAATGTGCGGGACAACCTCACGCGCCTGAAGGAGAACAACCTCGCCCTGCAAAGCGAGCAGAAGGAGCTTCTGCGGCAGGCGGGGCTCCCGGAGGATTTTCTCACCGTCCGCTACGCCTGCGCCGCGTGCGGCGACACCGGCTACATCGACGGGAAAATGTGCGCCTGCCTGCGTCAGGCGCTCCGGGAGGAGGCGTGCCGCGAGCTCAACGAGCTTTCCCCCCTGACACTCTCGACCTTTGAGACCTTCTCGCTCGACTACTATCCGGAGCAGGTGCGCCCCGCGATGGAAAAGCTGCTGTTCCACTGCATGGAGTACGCGAAAAGCTTCTCGTTTTCCTCGCCGAACCTCATCATGATGGGCAGCACCGGACTCGGGAAAACACACCTCTCGCTCGCGATCGCCCGCGCCGTCATCGACAAGGGGTACGGCGTCGTCTACGGCTCGGTCAACAATCTCATCGACAAGCTCGAGCGCGAGCATTTCGGCCGCGACGAGGAGACGTCGACGCGCCAGAGCCTCATGGACTGCGATCTGCTCATCCTCGACGACCTCGGCACGGAATTCCGCACAGCGTTCTCCGTCGCGGAGGTGTACAATCTCATCAACACGCGCCAGATGACGCGCAGGCCGACGATCATCAGCACCAACCTGACGATGAAGGAGCTCGAGACGGCGTACACGAACCGCTTCACCTCGCGCATCATGGCCGACTACGTCCGCTGCCTGTTCCAGGGCGACGACATCCGCCAGAAAAAGCGGATGCTCGGCGCACAGAGCCGGGCGCGGCAAAACGACGCCGGGCGCGCATAACAGGCGCGTCTTCTCCGCACAATAGCGGAGAGGATTTCCCGCAAAAAGGAGCATCTGCCTATGGATTATCAAGCCTTTCGGGATCAGCTCAACCGCGCGCCCGACTTTTCCCGCACCCTCGGCCTCACCGTCACGAAGGTCGAATGCGGGAAGGCGGAGACGGAGCTGCCCGTCCTCCCGGAATTCCGCAACCCATTCCGCAGCGTCCACGGCGGCATCTTATTCACCGTCGCCGACGTCACCGGCGGCATCGCGGCCTATTCGTACGGCTCGGCCGTCTGCACGGTTGACAGCACCCTGCACTACCTCAACGCCGGGCTCGACACACAGCGGCTTTTCGCCTCCTCCGCCGCGCTCAAGGCCGGGAAACGGCTGATTGTCGTCGACGTGTCCGTCCGGGATGAGAACGGCGTCCTGCTGTGTAAAGGAACGTTCACCTACTCCAAACTGAATATTTCCGCAGATCTTCCCGGTTGATCTTGCATTCCCCGCGATCGTGTGCTAGAATATCGTTGCAGTGTGTATCAGCTGATACATATGCAGCGATATTTTTCGTGAAAGGGTGTTTTTCCCATGAAACTTTGGAAAAGAATCTCCTCTCTCCTGCTCGCAATGGCGATGACGGCCGCCGTGACGGCGGGCTGCTCGACCGGGGAGCTGTCCTCCTCCGCCCCCTCGTCGGAGGCTCCCGCCTCCTCCGAGGCCGCTTCCTCCGAGGAAGCCTCCGAGCCGGAGGTCTCGTCCGCTGCGGAGGAAAGCGAGTCTCCTGACGTCTCCGACGTGACGATCCGCATCGGCGCGCTCAAGGGGCCGACCGGCCTCGGGATGCTGCAGCTCATGCAGGAGGCCAACGACGGCGAGAAGCCGTATGAGTTCACGCTGGCCGGCGCGGCCGACGAGCTGACGGGCAAAATCACGACCGGCGAGCTCGACGCCGTCGCCCTGCCGACGAACTCCGCCGCCGCCCTCTACAACAAGACGGAGGGCCAGCTGCAGATCGCGATGGTCAACACGCTCGGCGTGCTGTATCTCGTCACCTACGGCGACACGGAGATCAACTCGATCGCCGACCTCGCGGGTAAGACGGTTTACTCGTCCGGCCAGGGCACGGTAGCTGAGTACGCGTTCAACTACATTCTCTCCGCAAACGGCCTCGAGGCCGGGAAGGACGTGACCGTCGAGTACAAGACGGAGCACGCGGAGATTGCGACGCTGATGGCGGCCGGTCAGGCGGACATCGCCGTGCTGCCCCAGCCCTTCGTGACGCAGGCGACGAGCCAGAACCCCGACCTCAAGGTCGCGCTGAACCTGACGGAGGAATGGGACAAAGCTGCGGACGGCGCGAGCATTCTGACAATGGGCTGCCTCGTGGTACGCAAGGACTTTGCGGAGGAAAACAAGGACGCATTCAACGCCTTCCTCGACGACTACAAGGAGTCCGTGGAATTCGTCAACGCGAATCCGGCGGAGGCCGCCGTTATCTCCGGCGAGGTTGACCTGATCGGCGCCGCCGTAGCGGAGAAAGCCATTCCCGAGTGCAACATCGTCTACATCGACGGCGACGAGATGAAGGAAAAGCTTCCGGGCTTCCTGCAGATTCTCTACGACGCGAATCCGCAGTCCGTCGGCGGCGCGATGCCGGGCGACGACTTCTATTATGAGAGATAACAAGAGAAAAATCCCGCGGGGGATTTCCCTCGCCCTCGCAGCTTTGTTTTGGCTGGCCGTCTGGGAGGCGGCCAGCCTTGCTGTCAATCTGGAGTTTTTGCTCCCGTCCCCCGTCCGCGTGGCGGAGCGGCTCGCGGTGCTCGCGAGGGAGGCGGAGTTCTGGGGCGCGGCGGGAGGATCGATGCTGCGCGTCCTTCTCGGCTTCCTGCTGGCGTTTCTCGCCGGAGTGCTGGGCGCGGCGATGGCGTTTCGCTTTTCGCCCGTCGCGGCGCTGCTGAGTCCTGTGCTGCGAATCGTGAAGGCGACGCCCGTCGCGTCGTTCATCCTGCTTGCGCTCGTGTGGATCCCTTCGCCGGGCGTGCCCGTCTTCACGTCGTTCCTGATGGTCTTCCCCATTGTGTTCGGGAACGTGCTCAGCGGGATGCAGAGCACCGACCGCAATCTCATCGAGATGGGCCGGATGTACCGCTTCTCCCCGCTCTCGATGCTCCGGCAGATCTATCTGCCTTCCGTCGTGCCGTACCTCACCGCCGCCTGCGCCACGGGACTCGGCCTTGCGTGGAAGGCCGGCGTCGCCGCGGAGGTGCTCGCCAACACGCGCCTCTCGCTCGGCGGAAAAATCTACGCCGCGAAAATCTATTTTGAAACGCCCGATCTGTTTGCCTGGACAGCCGTCGTGATCGCGATGAGCGTGGCGCTCGAAAAGCTCGTGCTGCTGCTCATGCGGCGTCTGCTGCGAATCTTTCATCTGGAGGCCGCTCATGCTGACCGTGGAACACCTGACAAAGCGCTTTGACGGCGTGCCCGTCCTCACGGACTTCTCGTGCGTCTTCCCCGAGACGGGGATCGTCGCCATCGCCGGCCCGTCCGGCTACGGGAAGACGACGCTGCTGCGCTGCATCGCCGGGCTCGAAAAGCCGGACAGCGGCGCCATCACAGGCGTCCCGGAACGGATCGCGTACTGCTTCCAGGAGGATCGCCTGCTGCCCTGGCGGACGGCGCTCGGAAATCTCGAGGCCGTCCTCGGAAAACGGAGACGCGCAGAGGCGCTCGGCTGGCTCGACCGCGTCGGCCTTGCGGACGCGGCGGACAAATACCCCTCCGAGCTCTCCGGCGGGATGCGTTCGCGCGTCGCCTTTGCCCGCGCCCTCGCCTTCGACGCCCCGCTTCTGCTCCTCGACGAGCCCTTCCACGCGCTCGACGACACAACACGTGCCGCCATGGAGGCGCTGCTCGCAGAAAAATCGCGGGGAAGACTCGTCCTGCTCGTTACCCATCAGACCCCGCCCGAGGGCGCGCCAGTGGTGCGCATCGGAGGACGATAGACCTTTCGGCATATGAAAAAGCCCGGTCCGGCCGGAACGGGCTTTTTGCGTGTCAGGGCTCCTCCTGGGCGGCCTGCTCCGCCGGGGAGAACATCAAAAGAAAGCCTGCGAGGAGAAGTCCCGCGGCAATCCAGATGGACGGCGCGCCGAGCCACATGGTGAACAGCGCGCCGACGGCCGCTCCTACCGCGAAAACCAGAATAATGAAGTAATAGTGCGCGCTGCGCCGCTTCTGCTCCGGATCGTGCGTGCGGATCCAGCGGTAAAGGTGCTCCGTCGCGCTGCGCATATTGCCGATGCACATCGTCGTGGCGCACGGAATCCCGCGGAATTTGCGGAAGCTCTCGACCTGCATCGCGCACGCGAAGGAGAGCAGCACGTTCGACACCATATTGAGGCTTTCCGGAAATACGCCCGCAGCGAGGAGCAGGACAATCTCGATGAGCAGAATCACCTGCCGCCAGTGCAGCCGCGTCACACGTTCGCACAGGCTGCGGACCCCTTCCGCGGCAAACACGCCGAGCAGAAACGAGAGCAGCGGAAACAGGTAGCGCAGCGCCGTCTCCCACTCGCCGAGTGCGAGGTTCTGTCCGAGCAGGACGATGTTGCCCGTCTGCGCGTTCGCGAACACGCCGCCGCGCCCGTTGTAGGAGTAGGCGTCCTGAAAGCCGCCCGCGAGCGTCAGCACGACGCCGAGGAGCAAAGAGTCTGACATCTGTTTCTTCTGCTGCAAGAAAAACGCCTCCATTTGAAAAGCTTGGTGCCGCCAAACCGGCATATTGGCTGGAATATTTGTCCATACTGATCGCATACTCTTTACCGAAAGGCGGCGGATGCGATGGAAAACGTACTTGGAAGGATCCAATTTCGCACGGATGAGGCCGGACAGGCCGCAAACGCGCGGGAAAAAGCGAGAAGACGGGAGCGGCTCCTCAACGACATTGCCGAGGCAAGGCGGCGGCTGGCGTGCAACGAGGCCTGGTTTCAGTTCGAGACAGACGACGCTCTTATTGAGGCCTGCGTCTATGAGCGGCAATCGCTGCTCGCGCAATGCCGCGGGCTGCTGGAGCGTGCACGGCAGGAAAACGTTTGCTGCGCGCCGTTTGGCTGAAAGGAGGAGACATATGCAGAACTATCTCCCGTGGCTCATTGCCGCGGGCATTTTTGGGCTGCTCGTCATCATTCAGCTCGCCGTACGGGCGAAAAAGCCTGTCCAGCGGGCGGCAGGCGGCGTCCTCGTCGGCCTGTGCGCGCTGCTCGCCGTCAATGTGACGGGCGTCTTCACCGGAGTCACGCTGCCGCTGAGCCCGCTTTCCCTCGGCGTAGCGGGAACGGCGGGGCTCCCGGGGGTGACGCTTCTGCTTCTGCTCAATCTGCTCCTGCGCCCTTGACAGGGCCGGGACAATCAGGAAGGCGCCGCTTCCCGCGGCGCCTTCGTTCTGTTAATTGTTCCATTGTTGAATGATCGGCGGGATCTGATCGGCCTGACCCGTTACGAGGGAAAGCATCACCTGATAGACAAGCTCGGGCGACTCATGAAAATTGCGCTTGATCATCTGCGCCTGCTTTTCGTCCGGCGCATAGAGGGTGAAACGCATCAGCTCCACTTCGCCGCCGGAGACGTGGCACGTCACCTGGTATCCTGCGGGGATCTTTTCTATCTCAACCTTGTTTTCCCTCTCCCGCTTGGCACGGGCCAGAAGGTTCAGCGCGGCGGCGACAGCCTTCTCCCGCACAGAAAAAGGCAGTGCCTTGTCGAGCTGGGCAGCGATCATTTTTCCCTGCGGAGCAGCTGTATAGAGCGGCGACACCTCCTCCGAGCAAAGCAGATTTCCGTTCGCGGTCAGCTCAGAAAGGGAGTCCGTCACCTCGAAATAGTTGGCAAAACCGTTTTCCTGCATGATGGAGAGAATATCATCCTTTGCAAGGGGGGCAGAAACGCTGGAGAGCAGATAGCAAATGAGAATGCGGATCTCATCCTTGCTGCGGAGTCCGCCGGGCTCAACTCCGCCCGTAAACGCATCGTATGCCATCGAGCCCACTTTCCTCCTTCCTCTGAAGCGGTATTGTAGTATTGTGACTTCTCTTCCGCGGTCTGACGGGGATACTGCGCTATTTCGCGCCGTCTGTTCCCTGCTTCTCTCCCCGTCTGAGATCACGGGCATGGGCAAGAATCTCTTCTTTTTCCTTTTCAGAAAGGACGCGGTAATAGCTGATGAGCGAAAGCTCGTCAGGATTAAGATCATAAATGTGAGTGACAGCCTTCTTGCGTGGCTGTGAACGGCCGGAATCACGCACCATCGTAGGACTCTTCTCCTCCTCAAGAAGTTCTGCAATCGAAACGTTAAATATCTTCGCAAGCAAAATAAGCGTCGGCAGATCCGGGGATGTTTTTCCTGTTTCGTAGTAAGTGTAGGTGGAGCGGGAACAGTCGAGGACATCGGCAACCTGCTGCTGAGTATATCCGCTGTTGACGCGAAGTTCCCGAAGCTTCTCCGGCAACTGTATCTTGGAATGAATTGGAGTTCCCTCCCTTGACTGAGTGTTACGCTGCGTCAAAAGCGAAGCAGCATCAAAGAGGAATCAGGCTGTCTGTATTATGTGTAGCCGTGCGCTTTCAAATAAATATTATACATCATCTTTCCCGGACTTTCAAGCAACCCCCCGAGCGCAATCGGCAATTTTAGAGCAAAACCGACATTGCCCGTGCGAAATTGATACCTCCGGAAATAAACGCCCAATCTCTTCTGCATCGTATTTGTTCGAGGTAAAATAAAAATTTTTTTGATATTCTTCAGCATTCCTCTTGACAACTTCCTTCCCATTCGATATAATAATCGAGTCGCATAAAGCTGCTGGCATAGCTCAGTCGGTAGAGCAGCTGATTCGTAATCAGCAGGTCGTGTGTTCGAGTCACATTGCCAGCTCCAAGCAAAAACCGCACAGGAAAGCCGT